>CAZZIS010000004.1:0-75366 GCA_964654445.1 uncultured Thioalkalispiraceae bacterium | reverse complement strand
GTTAGCGTTTGCTAGAATGATTAGCAAGCCAAAAATTCATCAATACTGCGAAGCCAGTTAAATATAGATAAAGGGAATCTTATGACGCAAAATACAAACAATTTAATCTGGATTGATCTGGAAATGACCGGTCTGGATACTCAGAATGATGTCATTATTGAAATCGCCACAATTGTGACCGATAGTGACCTGAATGAGCTAGCCGAAGGCCCTATGTTAGCCATACATCAAAGTGACGATATAATGGGTGGCATGGATGAGTGGAATACCAATCAACATGGAAAATCAGGTTTAACAGAGCGGGTAAAAAAGAGTACTTTAAGTGTTGCTGACGCAGAACAAGAAACATTAAAATTTTTGCGTCAATTTGTGCCTAAAGGCGCGTCACCGATGTGTGGCAATAGTATTTGTCAGGATCGGCGCTTTATGGCGCGTTTGATGCCTGAGTTAGAAGATTTTTTTCTGTACCGAAACCTGGATGTAAGTTCACTCAAAGAACTGGCAAAACGCTGGGCACCAGATGTTGCTAAAGGCGTGGTGAAATCAGGTGCTCATCTTGCCCTGGATGATACCCGTGATTCAATTAATGAATTACGTTATTACCGCGAACACCTTTTCAAATAGATAATCTCACTATCAATATTCAACAGATAATGATCGTTATCTGTACAAAATATTTCAGAGGGTCATGAATTTGTCATTTCATGGCCCTGCAAATAGTTGCAATATCGTCAATGTCTTGGCGTTCTCAATAATATAAATTTTAACTCATTGTTTTAATTGGTTTTAGTGCTGTATTGCATTGCTGGTATGTGTTTTGCATTACAGTAAAGACAGTACAAAACCCTGTACAACAGGAAAAAAAGTAATGGCAGAAGAAGAAGAACTAGAGCTTGATGTAAATCAACCCAAAAGCAGCAAAACGTCAATTATTTTGATAATTGTACTGGCTGTGCTTGTTATCAATATAGGTGGAATCGCTGCCTGGTATTTTTTAGTTAATGATGATGCATCTTCTGCTTCAGCTAAAAAAGAAAAATCAGCAGAAACAGAGGAAAAAGCAAAAAATGATCTTGGACCTCTAAAATATTTAACCCTGGTGCCTGAATTTATTGTCAATTTTGGTCCTGGTTCAAAAGTACGTTATTTACAGGTTGATTTACAAATTGCGACACGTGATGAAGCTGCACTAAAAACGGTAGCAACATATCGACCTGTTTTACGAAACGATATTCTGGTTATTTTAAGTGGTTTGAGTTTTGAGCAACTTCAGGGTCGTAGTGGTAAAGAAACCTTACAGAAAAATATTTTAAATACAATCAATAAAGTCATTATTTCTTCAACAAATGTTGCTTCACATGAAGGAAATGAAGAATCGGAAAGTAGTAAAGCCGGTGTGGAAGATGCTACTAAAGATGAAGTTATTGACGGTCCAATTGAAAACGTTTACTTCACTAGTTTTATTATGCAGTAAGGAATAAAGATGTCTGTTAATGAACTGTTATCACAAGATGAAATTGATGCGCTGTTACATGGCGTAGATGATGGTGAGGTAGAAACAGAAAACGATCTTGAGCTACAAGATGGTGTCGCACGTGAATTTGATTTTGCCTCGCATGATCGCATTGTTCGCGGCCGCATGCCTACACTGGAAATGATCAATGAACGTTTTGCACGTAGTTTCCGTATCAGCTTGTTTAATATGTTACGTCGTTCAGCAGAAATTTCTGTGAGTGGCGTACAAATGGTCAAGTTTTCTGAATATGTTCATAGCATGTTTGTTCCAACAAGTTTGAACATTGTAAAAATTCATCCTTTACGTGGTTCTGCCTTATGTGTATTTGACCCAAAGCTTGTGTTTATTCTGGTCGATAACTATTACGGTGGCGTTGGACGACATGCAAAAATTGAAGGGCGTGATTTTTCATCAACAGAACAACGAGTTATTAGTATTGTGTTAGAGGATGCTTTTAAGGATTTGGAAAACGCATGGAAACCTGTCATGCATGTGGATTTTGAATTCTTGAATATGGAAGTTAATCCGCAGTTTGCCAATATTGTAAGTCCTACTGAGGTCGTTGTGGTATCAAGTTTTCATGTTGAACTTGATGGTGGTGGTGGTGACTTTCAGGTCACCATTCCTTACTCAATGGTGGAGCCTATACGTGATTTACTTGATGCAGGTATTGCCAGTGATATTGCGGATAAAGATGAACGCTGGGTTCTCTCACTACGTGAAGAAATAAAACTTGCCGAGATAAAAATATCATGCAATTTAACCGAAGTTGAGTTGACACTGGTTGACGTTTTAAACCTGAGAGAAGGTGATATTTTACCGATTGATATGCCTGAGATGGTGACATTACGTGCAGAAGATATTCCGGTATTACGCGGTAAAGTGGGTGAATCAAGAGGAAGCAAAGCAGTGAAAATTATTGAAGCAATTGATCATTCTATTGATAAAGAATTAAATGCTTTAGGTGGAGAAAGTCAATATTTAAAAGGTGGACGTCATGAGTGATGGTGAAGAAGGTAACGACGATTCAATGGATGATTGGGCAGCTGCGATGGAAGAGGCCGGAACCCCAATGGATGATAGCAGTACAGAATCAACCGCACAGACAGAAAATGTTCCTTTGGATAAGTTACAAAGCTCGGTAAGTTCAGCTTCCGGTGAAGATATTAATCTGGATGTCATTCTGGATATACCCGTTACCATTTCAATGGAGATCGGTAACACAAAAATTAACATACGCAATTTATTACAACTTAATCAGGGATCAGTCGTAGAACTGGACCGTATGGCCGGTGAGCCACTTGATGTAGTCGTCAATGGAACCCTGATTGCACATGGTGAAGTCGTTGTTGTTAATGAAAAGTTTGGTATACGACTAACAGATATTATTAGTCCCTCTGAACGAGTTAAGAAACTTAAATAACAGGGGTGTTTCATGCGTACTCTCATTTCTTTTTTTATGTTGCTACTTGCTCAACTTAGCTATGTGGCAGTGGCAGCTGAGACAACTAAAGAAAAAGTAATAACCTCTCTCACTAGTGAGCCTGTTGGTTTAGGTAACTATCTGCAAATGTTTTTTGGATTATTTATTATTGTAGCCCTGATATTTGGCATGGCCTGGTTTATGCGCCGGATGGGCAGTATCAATGGCATGGCGGCAGGAAATTTGAAAGTACTTGGTGGTATTTCAGTAGGGCAGCGTGAGCGTGTTGTTTTAGTTCAAGCGGGTGAAACTCAGCTACTGGTAGGTGTTGCACCTGGAGAAATACGTACTCTACATGTGATGGATGTTCCCATTGTACCTAATATTGAATCCCCTTCAAAAGTGTCTTCCGGTTTTGCAGAAAAGCTTCATGCAGCAATTAAAAATCGGGGCGTAAGGTGAAAATTAAACCAGGCTTTGTTCTTACTTTAACAGGGATGTTCATTGCCTGTTTTATACCCTTGCAAGGTGTTTCTGCAGCAGCAGGTTTACAAGCCATTACTGTAACGACTGCTGCTAATGGTGAACAATCTTATAGCGTTAGTATTCAAATATTAATGTTAATGACGGTTTTGACCTTTCTACCTGCAGCCTTAATGATGATGACATCATTCACCCGAATTATTATTGTTTTATCTATTATGCGCCAGGCCCTGGGTTTAATGCAGGCACCTTCTTCACAAACGTTGATTGGTCTGTCTTTATTTTTAACCTTCTTTATTATGGCACCGGTTTTTGATCGTATAAATACCGAAGCTTTACAACCTTACCTTAATGATAAGATGACTATTCAGGATGCGGCTACAGCAGCAGGTAAACCTTTGCGCCATTTCATGTTTGGCCAGACTCGAGAAACCGATATTATGACTTTCTCATCAATTGCCGGGCATGAAAAATTTGCCTCACATGCAGAAGTTCCGTTTTCAATATTAGTTCCCGCATTTGTTACCAGTGAATTAAAAACAGCTTTTCAAATAGGCTTTTTATTATTTATTCCCTTTTTAATTATTGATCTTGTGGTTGCAAGTGTATTGATGTCCATGGGTATGATGATGTTATCACCCATGGTTATTTCATTACCTTTTAAAATTATGTTGTTTGTATTAGTTGATGGCTGGAACCTTATAATAGGTACTTTAGCATCAAGCTTTTATGTGTAAGAGGAGAAAACATGAGTCCTGAAGATGTACTCACCATATTTCAACATGCATTACAGGTTTTATTGATGTTGATTCTGGTTATTCTTATTCCTGCGTTAATTGTTGGTTTAATGGTAAGTATGTTTCAGGCAGCAACACAAATTAATGAAATGACTTTAAGTTTTATACCTAAACTTATTATAACCGTCGTCACGTTAATGTTTGCCGGACCCTGGATGTTACGTTTGATAATGGAGTATACCCAACAACTTATACACGATATTCCTTATTTAGTAGGTTAAAAGTGATTATATCCGCCACTGAAATCACTGCATTAATTGGTGCCTACATATGGCCACTATTTAGAGTGTCAGCAATGGTTGCCGCATCACCTGTATTTGGCACACGCAGTGTACCCACCAAAGTCAAGATCATGACAGCTATAGCAATAACGTCCGTTCTGGTACCTATACTACCCGCACCAGAAGTGAATGTGTTTAGTCCGCTTGCTGTTCTTATAATTGCACAACAAATTTTAATTGGTTTGATTATTGGTTTTACCGTTCAGCTTGTATTTAGTGCTGTCATAACAGGTGGTCAGATTGTTGCGATGCAAATGGGGTTGGGTTTTTCATTAATGGTTGACCCACAAAATGGTGCGCAATCACCGGTACTGAGTCAGTTTTATATAGTAATGGTAATGCTGGTATATCTTGCAATTAACGGCCATCTTGTATTGGTTGAAGTTTTAGCGGAAAGTTTTAAAAGTATGCCGATATCTGCAAAAGGTCTGGTTGCGGATGATTTTATGCAGATTGTTCGCTGGGGTGGTAATATTTTTGCTGGAGGAATGGCTATTGCTTTACCGGCTATTTCTTCATTGTTAGTGGTTAACATTGCTTTTGGTGTGATGACGCGTTCTGCACCACAACTGAATATTTTTGCCATTGGTTTTCCTATTACCATGTTATTAGGTTTTAGCCTGGTAATGGTTACATTGCCAAATGTTGCACCAAAATCAATCTCTCTGTTCAGTGATGTTTATCATTTAATACAAAGTATTCTGGGCATTAAATAATGGCAGAAGATACTGGTCAGGAACGTACCGAACAACCCACCCCCCGACGAATACAACAGGCTCGGGAAAAAGGGCAGGTTCCAACATCACGTGAATTAAATACCATGTTGATGATGTTAATTGCGGGATCAACCATAATGTTTATTGGACCGGCTGTGGTTGATGATTTTCTGGATATGTTTCGTCGTTATTTAAATATCAGTCGCGAAAATATTTTTGATACAACCTCTATGCCAGTGATGTTAGAAAGTGCAATTGTTGATGCTTTGATAACATTAGCACCCTTTTTTACCCTGATGGTTTTAGCTGCAGTTGCTGGACCACTGATGATGGGCGGAGTTACTTTTAGTACACAAGCACTTTCATTCAAATGGGATAAATTAAACCCTGTCACCGGAATGGGGCGGGTATTTTCAAAAAAAGGATTGATTGAGCTGGTTAAAGCATTAGTAAAATTTTTAATCATTGGTACTACTGCTATCTTGTTCTTATACACAAAGATTGATATTTACCTGGGGTTAGGCTCAGAGCCTTTGGTTCAGGCATTGCCGCATATGGCAAATCTGTTAGTTTGGTCATTCCTTGCAATTGCATCTGTACTTGTTTTTATCGCCTTAATAGATGTTCCCTTCCAGATTTATGATTACACCCAACAATTAAAGATGACCTTTCAGGAAATCCGGGATGAAAATAAAGATACCGAAGGTAATCCGGATGTACGTAGCCGAGTAAAACAAGTACAACGAGAAATGGCACAACGGCGCATGATGGCTGAAGTTCCCAAGGCTGATGTCATTATAACCAATCCAGAACATTATTCAGTTGCGATCAAATATGATCAGAACAATATGGCAGCTCCAGTTGTGGTTGCAAAAGGTATCGATATTATCGCCATGCAAATCAGAACCATAGCACGAGAACATGAGGTGCCTATATTACAAGCACCACCTTTAGCACGAGCCCTGCACCATACCACTGAAATTGATGCAGAGATTCCTGCAGCCTTATATTTAGCTGTAGCTCAAGTATTAGCTTACATCTTTAAATTACGCACTGACCCACGCTGGCATAAACGTAAGAAAGAACACAAAATAAATGATCTTCCTATTCCTGAAGATATGAAGTTTGAAAAGTAAAAATATATATTGAATTTTATTTAAAAGGTTATAAATGTGGCAGAACAAACAGTATTTCTTGATAATGTAAAAAAAATCAGCAGTCATGGTTTAGGCGCGCCTGTTCTATTAATGATGATGATGGCAATGATTGTGGTGCCACTTGCACCTTTCATGCTGGATGTGTTTTTTAGCTTTAATATATCTCTCGCTTTAGTTGTTTTGCTTGTTACTGTTTATAGTTTACGTCCTCTGGATTTTTCTTTATTTCCAACCATTCTTCTTATAACAACTTTATTAAGACTGGCACTTAATGTTGCATCTACCCGGGTTGTTTTACTTGAAGGACATACTGGTGGAGATGCAGCAGGCCAGGTCATAAAAGCATTTGGTGAATTTGTTGTTGGTGGTAACTATGCAGTTGGTATTATTGTATTTGCAATTTTAGTTATTATTAATTTTGTTGTAATTACAAAAGGTGCAACACGTATTTCAGAAGTAAGTGCACGTTTTACTTTAGATGCAATGCCCGGTAAACAAATGGCCATAGATGCTGATTTGAATGCAGGTTTAATTGATGCAGATGACGCTCGTAGTCGCCGTGATGATATTAGTTCAGAAGCAGAATTTTACGGGTCGATGGATGGTGCCAGTAAGTTTGTTCGTGGTGATGCGGTTGCTGGAATATTGATATTACTGATTAATATATTAGGTGGGTTAGCGATTGGTATTTTACAACATGACTTATCTTTTGCTGTTGCCGCAAAGAATTATGTGCTGTTAACCATTGGTGATGGTTTAGTTGCACAAATTCCTGCTTTATTACTTTCAACTGCAGCGGGTATTATCGTAACTCGTGTATCCAGTACCCAGGACATGGGACAACAGGTATTAAGCCAGTTATTTCGAAATCCTAAATCATTAGCAGTGACCGCAGGTATTCTTGGTGTAATGGGAATTATACCTGGTATGCCTCATTTTGCTTTTTTATCTTTAGCAATAGTCAGTGGCTTTGGTTCATATTATATAAAACAAAGTCAATCGAGACCTGAAATTAAAGATGTCTCACCAGAAAAAGTTGAACAGGCACCAGAGAGCCGTGAGCTGAGTTGGGACGATGTGACACCCGTCGATACTATTGGCCTGGAAGTAGGGTATCGACTCATTCCAATGGTTGACAAGGATCAAGGTGGCCAATTAATGGCTCGGATTAAAGGTGTGCGTAAAAAATTATCTCAGGAATTAGGTTTTCTTGTTCCTGCTGTGCACATTAGAGACAACCTGGAGTTACCCCCCAATGGATATCGAATTACCTTAATGGGTGTGAGCGTGGGTGAAGCTGATATTCAACCAGATAAAGACATGGCAATTAATCCGGGACAGGTATATGGCACTATTTCAGGTGTTGAAACAAAAGATCCAGCGTTTGGTTTAGATGCTTTATGGATTGAAGGTTCACAACGTGATCAAGCGCAGACCTTAGGATACACCGTTGTAGATTCTAATACCGTTATAGCCACCCACCTGAGTCAATTATTACAAACTCACGCAAATGAGTTACTCGGCCATGAAGAAGTGCAACACCTGCTTGATAAGTTAGCAGAGTCCGCACCGAAGCTGGTTGAAAATCTTGTCCCTGATACGTTGAATTTAGGTGTTATCGTTAAAGTACTGCAAAGCTTGTTAGCGGAAGGTATTCCTGTTCGTGATATTCGTACAATCGCCGAAACATTGGCAGAACATGCGACTCGAAGTCAGGATCCTGACGAATTAACGTCAGCAGTACGCACCTCATTAGGACGTATGATTGTCCAACAAATCAATGGCATGGCGGCTGAACTCTCTGTTATTACTCTTGATCCAAATCTGGAACAGTTGTTGCATCAAGCAGTACAGGCAGACGGTGTAGGCGGCGTTGAACCGGGTTTGGCAGAACGTTTATTCAGTGCATTACAAGAAAGCGTTCAAAAGCAGGAAGCCATGGGGCAATCTGCGGTACTTCTTGTATCAGGCCAGATCAGAACCATGTTAGCGCGATTTGTGCGACACACGATTCCGAACTTACACGTACTGTCTTACAACGAGATTCCGAGTGACAAACAAATTCGTATTGTCGCAACTGTTGGACAATAAAGCTCAGCAGGGGGAATCACTAAAGCGACACAGGCTTAGTCATAACAACAGAGGCCGGGTAAGATGAAGATAAAACGTTTTTTAGCTGATGACATGCGAACCGCTTTACGCAAAGTGAGTGATACACTTGGACCGGATGCTGTTATTTTATCAAACCATCGCATTGATGATGGTGTCGAGATTGTTGCTGCGATTGATTATGATGAATCATTAATTAGTGAGCCGGATAAAAAGAGTGCAACTAAAAAGCCAAATCCTTTTATTCAGGATGATGAAGCATTATCCCGTTCCCATATTGAACAACGTAATCGTGAAGCGGCATTAGACGATGTGCGTTTCGCCAGAAATATTCCTGTTGCCACACCTCGTTTGAAAACTAATCCGTTTGAAGCAAATGAAACATTTAATCAGTCTGAAATTAAACTTCAAAGTAATAAACACCTCTGGACTGAAGAACCCGCTTTTATGGAAATGAAATCCGAACTTAAATCATTAAGAGGATTGCTGGTTAATCAATTATCAGGTCTTAGCTGGGGTAAAGAAGTTCAGTACCATCCATTACGTGCACGTTTATTACAACGCTTAATGTCATTAGGTTTGAGCCCAAAACTTTCAAAAGATATTGCAGCACAAGTCAATGAAGAAAAAGACTTTGAGCATAACTGGCGACTTGCCCTGGGTGAATTGGCACATCGTATTCCTGTTGGTGAAAATGAAATTATTGAAAAGGGTGGGGTTGTTGCACTTGTTGGTGCCACTGGTGTTGGTAAAACAACCACTATCGCTAAACTTGCTGCACGTTACACTTTAAAACATGGGCCACATCGAGTTGCATTGATTACGACAGATAATTATCGCGTAGCTGCACATGAACAATTACGTAGCTATGCACGTATTATGGGTGTTCCTATGAGGATAACGGGTGATGCAGACAGCTTACGTGAAGCATTAGATAGTTTGCATGATAAGGAGTTGATACTTATTGATACCGCTGGCATGAGTCAACGAGATATGCTTTTAAATAAACAATTTGCCATGTTGCAAGCTAAGGGTTTGCCCGTAATAAAAACTTATCTGACTTTAGCATCAAACTGCCAGCGTGGCGTATTAAGTGAAACAGGTGACAAATTCAAAGGTATGAAATTAGCGGGTTGTATTTTAACTAAAATAGATGAAACAACGAGTATGGGTGGGGCGATAACAGTCGCTGTTGAAAATAAACTACCGATTTCATATTTCTGTGATGGGCAACAAGTACCTGAAGATATACATTTGGCCCGAGCACACAGCATTGTTAGCCGTAGTGTTTCTGTTATGCAGCATATGGTGGCAATGAACACACATGATGAAGCGAGCTCATTAACAATAGCGGGTATGGTTGCTAATGGACATGGCTGATATTTTAGATTTTTCTTCTCCAATCGGTCATGCCGATCAAGCCTCAGGATTAAGACGTATGGCAAAACCAAAACCTGTTCGAGTTATTACAATTGCTAGCGGTAAAGGTGGCGTGGGTAAAACCAATGTAACTGTTAACCTTGCAATTGCACTTGCAGCCCAAGGAAAAAATGTCACTATATTAGATGCTGATTTAGGTCTGGCAAATATTGATGTCATGCTTGGACTTCATTCAGATAAAAACCTCTCTAATGTCATGAATGGTGAATGTGAACTAGAAGAAATTTTGCTTGATGGCCCGAATGGTATCAAAGTCATCCCAGCTTCATCTGGCGTAAAAAATATGGCCGAAATGTCTCCTGCACAACATGCCGGTCTGGTGAGTGCTTTTAGTGAGTTAAGTCATGATATTGATATATTATTAGTTGATACTGCTGCCGGAATTTCAGACAGCGTTGTTAGCTTTTCTCGTGCTGCTCAGGAAGTATTGATCGTGGTTTGTGATGAACCTGCATCCATTACAGACGCTTATGCTTTAATTAAACTGCTCAGCAAAGAACAAAATATTTTTAAATTTCATATTCTGGCTAATATGGTTTCCGGTCCACAACAAGGTCGGGAAGTGTATGACAAATTATCAAAAGTCTCTAATCGATTCCTTGATGTAGCGTTAGATTACCTGGGTCATATTCCTTACGATGAGCACTTGCAAAAGGCTGTAAAGCGTCAAAAATCCGTCGTTGAAGTCTTTCCACGCAGTCGATCAGCACAAGCATTCCAAACATTGTCAAAAAAGGTAAACAATTGGCCTATACTTAGTGCATCAGGTGGACACCTTGAGTTTTTTGTGGAAAGGTTACTATCAGGATCAACATTGGAGGTTCTGCCATGAATGGCATAGCAGCATATGCAGCACAACAACCCAACTATACTGACGATATGGTAGAACGTCACGCGCCTCTGGTAAAGAGAATTGCATGTCATTTAATTAATCGTTTACCCGCATGTGTTCAACTTGAAGACATGGTTCAGGCAGGCATGATTGGTTTATTGGAAGCTTCCAGTAAATACGACGAAACTCAGGGTGCGAGTTTTGAAACTTATGCCGGCATTCGCATTCGTGGTTCAATGTTAGATGAAATTCGTAAAAATGACTGGGCGCCTCGTTCAGTACATCGTAAAGCAAGACAAGTTGCTGAAGCAGTTCGTGAAATCGAAAATGAACATGGTCGTGATGCACGTGATACTGAGATTGCTGAAACGTTGGACATGAGTTTAGGTGAGTATTATAAAATACTTCAGGATAATAGTTATCATAAAGTCCTTAGTGTTGATGATACCAGCGTTCATACAGGTGAGACCATGCTGGATAGCATGTCAGATAATGCACCGGGTATTCTTGATGGTATGCATAAAGATGATATGCAACGCTTATTATCAGAAGCCATCGCCGGACTACCTGAACGTGAACGATTAGTTATGGCACTTTATTATGATGAAGAGCTTAATTTACGTGAAATTGGAGCTGTTATGGGTGTAAGTGAATCGCGTGTTAGTCAAATTCATAGTCAGGCTATTATTCGTTTACAGGCACGCATGTCTAACCGCTCTGATTAAAATATAATTTATACAAAGTACCCATACTTTTATTCATGCTTCCAGCCGAATAAATGTTAAAACCCTTCTAAAATTTTCTATAACAGCAAATTTTAAAAAGATTTAATTCTTTTTAACGATTGTCTCGTCTTTTCCTTAAGAATTTTATAAAACTGGCCGATAAGTAATTTAACAATAGTGATATCCCTATATGTAAGAGTATTTTTTTACAAAATGGGTTAATCAATTTAAATGTGTACTGCGGAGGATAACTTGTGGACACGGAAATGAAAATTCTGGTTGTAGATGATTTTTCTACAATGCGTCGAATTATAAAAAACTTGTTACGAGATCTGGGTTTTAATAATACCAGTGAAGCTGATGACGGTTTAACAGCCTTGCCAATGCTAAAGACAGGTAAGTTTGATTTGTTAGTAACCGACTGGAATATGCCGGGAATGCAGGGTATTGATTTGCTAAAAGCAGTTCGCTCTGAAGCAGATGAAAAGCTAAAAAACATACCTGTACTTATGGTGACAGCTGAGCAGAAAAAAGAGCAAATTGTTGAAGCAGCCCAGGCTGGTGTCAATGGTTACATTGTAAAACCCTTTACGGCTTTAATATTAAAAGAAAAGCTGGAAAAGATATTTGCACGCATTGGCTAATGTCGTAAGGAGTTGTTGAATCATGGTGGAAGATAAAGAACTTATTACAGATGACAATATTGCTCGTGTAAGAGATCTTTTAGTTTGTATGGAAAAAGGTCATGAAGAAGATGCGATTGAAATTATAGATGAGTTAACTTCAATTCGTGAAACTGACTTATATCAGGACATGGGAAAATTAACTCGAGAGTTGCATGATGCCATATCTAATTTCGGTATGGATGATTCTATTAATATCATGGCTGAGAAAAGTATACCAGATGCCAGAGAGCGGTTGAATTACGTCATATCAAAAACAGATGAAGCTGCAAACCAAACATTGGAAGCAGTAGAAGAATCAATCCCTATTTGTAATAACCTCAATAAACAGGCATTAGAACTACATACGACATGGCAAAAATTCACCAACCGTGAATTATCAGCAGATCAGTTTCGTAAATTAACTAAAGATGTTAATAACTTTTTTGTTAGCACTTATGAAATAGCTAAAGTTAAAGATCATTTAACTGCAGTTTTGCTGGCACAGGAATATCAGGATTTAACCGGGCAAATTATTAAAAAAGTCATTAACCTTGTTGGTGAAGTGGAAGACAAATTGATTGGATTAATTCAAATAACCGGCGCTCCACAAATTACAATTATTGAGGACGAAACTACTTCACTTGATGGTCCTCCCGTTCCTGGAATTTCGCATAAAGATACAGTATCAGGTCAGGATGAAGTAGATGATTTACTGTCTAGTTTAGGTTTTTAAATATTAACGTTGGAAATTTGTTACTATGGATGATGAACTACTTGAGGACTTTCTTATTGAAGCAGGTGAAATTCTTGAGCAGCTGAATGAACAGTTGGTAGAACTTGAGAATAGTCCTGACGATGCAGATTTATTGAATGCTGTTTTTCGTGGGTTTCATACCATAAAAGGTGGTGCTGGTTTCCTTGCGATTGATGTCATGGTTGCGATTTGTCATCGTACAGAAGACATTTTCAATATGTTACGTAATGATGAGCTTAAAATTGATAATCATCTTATGGACACTGTTCTACCTGTACTTGATGTTTTAAATGCCCAGTTTGATGCTTTACGAAATGGTGAAGAACCAGGAGGGGCTGAGCAATCTTTGTTAAGCGCATTAGAAAGTATTATTTCCGGTGATACAACAGCGGAGGTAGTTGCAGATACAACTACATCAGACGAAAGTAGTGCCGCAGCACCTGGCTCAGATGATATATCAGATGATGAGTTTGATTCACTACTTGATGCATTAGAAAATCCATCTTCTGAACAAATTAATAAAAAACCTGAAGCATCATCAGATGAAATAACTGATGAAGAATTTGAAGCTTTATTAGATGATTTACATGGCAAAGAAAAAGAATCTAAAGGTACAACAGACAATTCAACTACAGGCAGTTACGAAGAAAATAAAAAGAACGACGAAATATCTGAAGATGAGTTTGAAGCATTATTAGATGACATTCATGGTAAAGGCACATTTTCTGGTGACAGCTCAGTTTCAGCGGATACAGATAATATAAAGACTTCCGGTAGTTACGAAGAAAACAAGAAGAACGATGAAATATCTGAAGATGAGTTTGAATCATTACTTGATGATCTACATGGCAAAGGAAACTTCTCATCTAATTCAGAAACTAAAAAAGCTGAAGAAAATAAAACTGTAGCTGAAAATAAAGCTCCAGACAGCAAAGAAAAAAATATTACCGCTGCGAAGCAAACTTCTCCATCCAATAAAAGTACAACTAAACCTGTAAAAGAAAAACCAGCGGCCGAAACATCTGTACGTGTTGATACCAGTCGTCTCGATGCGATTATGAATATGGTTGGTGAACTTGTGCTGGTACGTAATCGAATTTCACGTTTGGGCGCGGATGGTGGTGATGCTTCAGGTGAAGAAATGACAAAGGCAATTGCCAATCTGGACATAGTAACAGCGGATCTACAATTGTCTGTAATGAAAACTCGTATGCAACCCATTAAAAAAGTGTTTGGTCGATTTCCCCGTGTAGTACGTGATTTAGCACGCAGCCTGAAAAAAGATATTCGTTTGGAAATGATAGGAGAAGATACTGATTTAGATAAAAACCTGGTTGAAGCTTTAGCCGATCCTTTAGTTCATTTAGTTCGCAACTCAGTCGATCATGGTATTGAAATGCCTGATGATCGTGAAAAATCAGGTAAAACCCGTCAGGGTACAGTAACTTTGTCAGCATCACAGGAAGGTGATCATATTTTACTTTCAATAGCAGATGATGGCGGTGGTATGGATGCAGATGTATTAAGAAACATTGCAATTAAAAAAGGAATACATGATAAAGAATCAGCATCACG
Source organism: uncultured Thioalkalispiraceae bacterium (assembly GCA_964654445.1). Classification (GTDB taxonomy): domain Bacteria; phylum Pseudomonadota; class Gammaproteobacteria; order UBA6429; family Thiohalophilaceae; genus JAGLTQ01. The sequence continues at coordinate 60,893 of CAZZIS010000004.1, read as the reverse complement.
TTTAAGTGATGTGGATTGTTATAATTTAATTTTTGCCCCGGGATTTTCAACAAAGGAAAAAATATCTGATATCTCCGGTCGTGGGGTAGGGATGGATGTAGTTAAAACAGGCATTTCATCATTAAATGGTTCGATAGAAATTGACTCAGCATTAGGTAAAGGAACAATTATCAATATTAAAGTTCCTTTAACATTAGCTATAATGTCAACGTTAATGGTAAGACTGAAAGATCAACTTTTTTCTTTACCATTGGTGAATGTAAATGAAATTTTCCACCTTGATTTAACAAAAACAAATATTATGGATGGTAAACGAGTTGTTCTTGTTCGTGGTAAAACGCTCCCTCTATATTACCTGAACAACTGGCTTGTCAATGGTGAGAGCAATGCGCCTATACCCGCTCAAGGTCATGTTGTCGTTGTGCATATTGGTACGCAAAAAGTAGGTTTCATTGTTGATGAATTAATCGGGCAGGAGGAAGTTGTGATTAAACCACTAGGCGCAATGTTACATGGGATTTCAGGTTTGGCAGGTGCGACTATTACTGGTGATGGGGGTATTGCACTCATTCTGGATATTCCAGGCCTGATGAAAATGTATGCTTAATACTGATGATTGAATTGCGTTTATGATAACAAAATTTAAAGAGGATAAGTGAATGACAACCCGTGTCCTGGTTGTAGATGATTCCGGTTTTTTTCGGCGTCGGGTAAAAGAAATTCTGGAAGAAGATCCTTTACTAACAGTAGTCGGCGATGCTGCAAATGGTCAGGAAGCGATTGATAAAGCCATTGAACTTAAACCTGATGTTATAACAATGGATATAGAAATGCCTGTCATGGATGGTATTAAAGCAACTAAAAAAATCATGGCATCAAACCCTGTTCCTATAATAATGTTTTCTTCTCTTACTACTGAAGGTGCTAAAGCAACATTTAATGCACTTGAAGCGGGTGCATTAGATTTCTTACCTAAACGTTTTGAAGATATATCCAAGGATCGGGATGAAGCTAAAAAATTACTTTGTCAGCGTGTACGTGCAATTGCACAAAAAAAACATACGCTACGAAAAATTGTGCCTAAGAGTGCTACAACTCCAGTAACAAGCAAATCAATTGATGATGTTTCGCTTGTAAAAAGACCGGCAGTTAAAATCGGCAAGTCAGGTGGTATTGATTTAGTTGCCATAGGAACATCAACAGGTGGACCTTTGGCATTACAAAATATTCTCGTTAATTTACCCGCAAATTTTTCAAAACCTATTGTGATGATTCAACATATGCCAGCAACTTTTACCCCCGCATTTGCCAAGAGATTGGATCAGCTTTGTAGAATCAATGTTAAAGAGGCCGTAGATGGTGATCAATTAAAGCCAGGTCTTGCATTGCTGGCTCCCGGTGGCAAGCAAATGTTAATTGAAGGACGTGCTGGTAATGCAGTTATTCGAATTATAGAAAGTGAACCAAGCCTTACATATAAACCTTCAGTAGACGTTACTTTTCGTTCTGTTAATAAAATATATCCAGCAAAAACACTGGCGATTGTATTAACCGGCATGGGAGCAGACGGACGTGAAGGTGCTCGCATGTTAAAAGCACAAGGTTCAGAAGTATGGGCTCAAGATGAAGAAAGCTGTGTTGTTTATGGAATGCCTGCCGCCATTGTTGATGCTGGTTTGGCAGATAAAGTATTAAGTATAGAGGATTTTTCACAAGCGATTATTAAACGTATATGAGAATAGATTATTTAACAATTTTAGGCCTGATTATAGGTGTTTCCGCCATTTTGATTGGACAACAGCTTGAAGGCGGTGCAATGTCGACATTAATCAATGGCCCTGCAGCACTCATTGTTATTGGAGGTACATTAGGTGCCGTCATGCTGCAATCACCAGTAATGGTTTTTGTGCGAGCAATCAAAATGTTGTGGTGGACAATAAGAACCCCGCAATTTGATAGTGAAGTCGTTATTCAAAAAATAATTAGCTGGAGTAATATCGCTCGACGTGAAGGATTATTAGGTCTGGAAAATCTTGAAGATGTAGAAAGTGATCCATTTTCAAAAAAAGGTTTGCAATTATTAATTGATGGAAGTGAACCTGAAGCAATTCGTACGATTATGGAAGTGGATATACATACCCGTGAAAATTTTGATATTCAAGCTGCACGTGTCTTTGAAAGTATGGGTGGATATAGCCCGACGATCGGTATTATTGGTGCAGTTTTAGGATTAATTCAGGTGATGGGAAATTTGTCTGATCCAAGTAAGTTAGGTGGAGGCATTGCTGTTGCTTTTGTTGCAACTATCTATGGTGTTGCTTTAGCTAACCTTGTTTTATTACCTGTTGCAAATAAATTAAAAAGTATTGTTATTAGTGATGCACATTTCAATGAAATGATTGTTGAAGGTTTAGTCTCAATTGCTGAAGGTGAAAATCCACGCAATATTGAAACAAAGCTTTTAGGTTTTCTACACTGATAATTATCAGGTATGAATTATGGCCAGAAGAAAACCTATCCCACATGAATCTGATAACACCGATCGTTGGATGGTGTCATATGCTGATTTTGTAACACTACTATTTGCTTTCTTTGTTGTGATGTATGCAATGTCTTCAGTCAATGAAGGGAAGTATCGTGTACTTGCTGATACTATGAACGAAGCATTTAAAGTTGTCCCTAAATCTCCTGAGCCTATTCAAATTGGCAAAGAAAATAAAGTAGTCAGTAGTTCTAATGTGGTTAAAATTATCAAACCAATAAAAATATTACCCAAATCAGAGCGTACTTATGAACGGGAGATGAAACAGATTGCTGAAACAGTCAGCAAATCTGTTCAACCACTTATTGATAAAGGTTTAATTAATGTCACTCAGCATAAACTCTGGGTTGAGATTGAAATGAATAGCAAAATTTTATTTTCCAGTGCTGATTCTGAACTGGAAGAGGAGGCCTTTCCAGCTCTGAAGGCGTTGGCTGAGGTATTAAAAAAATTACCGAACTCAATTGATGTTGAAGGTCATACAGACAATGTTCCCATTAATAATGAACAATTTCCTTCAAACTGGGAACTCTCAGCTGCCCGTGCAGCCAGTGTAGTACATTTGTTTTCACGATATGGTGTTAATCCAAAACGTTTATCTTCCATTGGTTACGCAGAATTCCGGCCCATTTCAAGCAATGCAACATCAGCCGGAAGGTTACGTAATCGCCGGGTCAAAGTTGTGATTTTGGCAGATAAAAACGCACGCCGTATAGTAGAAATTGATCGTAGTCCAGGTCAATCTAAAAAAGAGGGTATACCTTCAACAAACAGTAAAAAAGTGAGATCGGAAGGTGCATTGTGAAAATTTGGGCAATAGCCAACCAAAAAGGCGGGGTCGGTAAAACAACGACTGCTGTCTCGCTAGCAGGTCATTTGGCGACACAAGGTTCTCGTGTACTGTTAATTGATATGGATCCTCAAGGTTCAATGACCTCTTATTTTGGTTTTGATCCGGATGATATGCCACAAAGTATTTATTCTTTATTTAAACTTAATGATTTTTCCTACCAAACTGTTTCACCTTTGTTGACTGAGACAAAAGTAGATCACTTAAAACTACTTCCTGCATCTACGGCAATGGCAACTCTGGATCGTCAACTCGGAACAAAAGAAGGTAAAGGATTAGTACTTAAAAAATCATTAGTTGCATTAGAAGAGCATTTTGATTACGTATTGATCGATTGTTTACCGATGTTAGGTATTTTAATGGTTAATGCGTTGGCTGCTTGTGACAGTTTGCTGTTACCAGTACAAACGGAGTTTTTGGCCCTAAAAGGATTAGAACGAATGATGAACACACTAGAGATGATTACAAAATCAAGAAAAACACCTTTACAATCGATAATAGTGCCAACTATGTTCGATCGCCGTACACGAGCATCAATACAAAGTTTACGTACACTACGTGAAAAATACGGAGAGTCAGTTTGGCCATCTGTTATCCCTGTTGATACACAATTTCGTGAGGCTAGCCGGCAGGGATTACCTATTTCTTTGATGAATAGATCAACACGTGGCTCAAAGGCCTACGAAGCATTGTTGAATTTTTTACTTCAGCCTGAACAGGAACGGCATTTAAAATTGGTGAGTTCATAGGATGGCTTCGAATAACTCCAATACATTACTTGATGAGAAACTTGCTGTTTCTTTATTTTTAGATTCACTCTTACGTGAACCTGAAGTCGAACTTGCTACTCCTGAAACCAAACCTGTAACAGAAACACCATCAGTTACCACCCTCATAGAAGATAAAACCCATGAAGTAAAACTGGACATACCAGAACAGACTGTGATTAAAGCAACACCTGAAATTAAACTTCAGCAAGATGTGATTATAGAAAACAAGGTACAAACTGAAGTTGCTTTAAATGAAGAAGAAGCAACTACTGCAGCTATTGTTCCTGAATGGGCAAATGAACCCTTTCAAATTCTGTTATTTGAGGTGGCCGGTTTAAAATTGGCAGTACCATTAATTGATTTATGCGGTGTAATTGAATGGAAAGATACCGTAACAGAAATGCCGGGGCATGCTGATTTCTACATGGGAATATTGCAGCATTTGGACTATAAAATAGCGGTTATTGATACAGCCTGTATGGTGTTACCCACAAATAAACTTGCACAACTTACTGGAGACAACCCGCGTGATAGAGTCAACCATATCGTCTTAATTGATGATTATCGGTGGGGGCTTGCTTGTGACAGTATAGGTGAAGTTATTACGTTACAACCCGATGAGGTGCGCTGGAGAACGTCTAAAACCAGTCGTGATTGGTTAGCGGGAACGGTTATTGAACATATGTGTGCATTATTGAACAGTGAAGGTTTTTCAGCAATGCTTGACAAGGGCCATGAAGAATCAGATTAAGAGAATGTCTCTTAAATTTCAGAAATATTTGGCATATTTAATGCAGTATTAGTAAGTAGGGACAGGTGCGTGTCAGAAAATTGACACTATTATCTCCGTCCCTAATGAAACAGGAGAGTAATAAATGAATGATGTGGCTGAAGATAATGATGATACGATTGTCCAATGGGTAACGTTCCATTTAGAGGGTGAAAAATACGGCATCAAAGTTATGCAAGTTCAAGAAGTATTACGCATGACAGAGATTGCTCCTGTTCCGGGTGCGCCACACTATGTTTTAGGCATTATTAATTTACGCGGTAATGTTGTTACCGTAATAGATACTCGCAGACGCTTTGGTTTGCCAGACGTAGATTCGGATGATGAGACAAGAATTGTTATTATAGAAGCAAATAATAATGTTGTAGGCATTCTGGTTGATAGTGTTGCTGAAGTTGTTGACTTAAAAGTTTCAGAGATTGAGACCGCACCTAATGTAGGCAATGATGAAAGTTCTAAGTATATACAAGGTGTTTCAAGTCGAGATGATGAATTATTAATATTAGTAGATGTAAATAAATTACTATCTGATGAGGAATGGCAGGAGGTTGCTTCTTTATAAGCGAGGCAATTCATATCAACTGTTATAGAGTAAAATGGTAGACATAGGTAGATCTGATAAAATCACAAATCTTTGGCCAGCTCCTCCAGGTCGGCCAATAGAAAAGTCTGCTCTGAAAGATAAGCCATCACAAAATCAGCAACGCAATAAAAAGCAAAAAGATAAAAATGAAATGCAAGAAGATGGACCTGGTAAAAATATTGATGAATATGCTTAAACAATATTCATTAATCAAAACTAACCACAGAGAGAAAGTCAATGGAGCAATTTACTCAATATCTACATATTTTAACTATTGCAGAATGGCTAATGATTTCAGTTGCTGTGGTTCTTGTAATGAGTTTAGCTGCCTTTAAACGCCAAAGAAAACAGCAAGAACTCCAGTCGCTTTCTATGCAGTCATTACAACGTGATTTGCGCGCTTTAGCTAATGCAGCAGTAGGCGTTGGCGGACGTGTTTTAGAAATAGAGAGAAATCAACGTAAGCATCCTGTTGTTGTGGCGACTCAAGATCAACAACACCCATCATATAACATGACTACAAAACCGGTTGAATTATACAACACATCTAATCAGCCCTATGAACAGGCTATTCGTATGGCGCAAACGGGAGCAAGTGTAGATGATATTGTAAATGTTTGTGGCTTAAGTAAATCAGAATCTGAGCTTGTCAGTATGATGCATCGCCTGGATAAAGCTTCTTAATAAAAATATAAAAAGTAGCGAGGGTTCTTTATCACCCTCGCAAAAAAAATCCGTAGTATTCTACGGATTTTTTATTTGACTTAAGAAAACAATATATAAACTAAACCCTCATAGTTTGATTGCTATGGGGTTAATATTTATTCATTGGACTTTGTGAAGACCTGTTTTAACTCTGCTTTAGTGACTGGCGCTACTGCTGCAGAAGTTTCTTTTGTTGTTACCTTAGTTTCTTCATTAGCTGTTTTCTGTTTACTCGCTTCTGTATTTTGTACTACCGGCTTATTCATAACTGTTTTTTCAGCAGGCTTTATTTTAGCTACAGGCAATTTTGTTTCAATTTGCGTCATAACAGATTTTTCAGTTTCTACCTTTTTTGCCTGTGGTTTAGGTGTTTCATGAAACACAGGTGCTTCAGTTTTAACTGAAGCAGGTTTTTCTTTAACAACATTCGCTTGTGGACTTTGCTTTTGAGCTGAAGGCACTGTTGCTGGTTTATTTTCTGCAACATCTTTAGCTTTAACTTGAGCTTGAGGCTGTGATTGTGCTGATGATGTATTTATATTTTCTTCAGTCTGAGTTTTATTCGCATTCTCATTTTGATTACGAGCACCACGACGACGACCACCGCGTTTACCACGCCGATTTTGTGCTTGTTGAGATTGGCTTTGGCTATTATCTTTTTGAGTACCCTTATTATCGCGTGCTTCAGGCACTTTTTTCTGTTGTTGCTTTTGTTTACTTTCAGCTGGTTTTCGTTGTTGCGTCTTTCCCGGACGGCGTTGTTGCTGTCCAGTACGACGACTTTGATTACGTCCAGTAGTACGATGGCGTTGTTGACCTTTCTTAGTCGCTTTCGTTTTCTTGCTTTGACCTGTTCCAAACAATAATTGCCATATACGAACTAAAATATTAGGCTGATTTGATTTTGCAGCAGGGCGGGGTGTTACAGGAGCAACTGACTTAACAACAGGTTCTTCTTTAGTCACTTTCCTGGTTTCAGGCGTGACGATATTTTCCAAATTTGATTCTGTTGATATATCAACCAGGTTATAACTACTTTGCGAAGAATCTTCTGAGGTTTCATCGTCACGAATACGCTTAACCGTATAGTGTGGAGTTTCCATATCGCGATTTGGTATCAGTAAAACTTTAATGTTTTGGCGTTTTTCAATATCAAATAATATTTCACGTTTTTCATTTAGCAAAAATGTAGCAACATCAACGGGAACTTGCGCAATAATGCGTGCAGTTTTTTCTTTCATTGATTCTTCTTCTACAATACGAAGAATAGAAAGTGCGCTCGACTCAATACCACGAATGGTACCCTGGCCACTGCAACGTGGACAAACCAACTGACTTGATTCACCTAATGATGAACGTAAGCGTTGGCGTGACATTTCGAGTAAACCAAAACGGGAAATACGTCCAACCTGAACCCGGGCACGATCAACTTTTAAAGCATCACGCATTCTGTTTTCAACTTCACGTTGATTTTTAGCCGGTGACATATCGATGAAATCAATAACAACTAATCCACCTAAGTCACGCAGTCTTAACTGGCGCGCAATTTCGTCTGCGGCTTCGAGGTTGGTATTTAATGCTGTTTCTTCAATATCTCCGCCCTTAGTCGCACGAGCAGAGTTAATATCGATAGAAATTAACGCTTCAGTATGATCGATAACCAAAGCACCACCAGAAGGTAAACGTACTTCACGCTGGAATGCAGATTCTATTTGTGTTTCTATTTGATAACGAGTGAATAACGGAACAGGATCATCATAAAGTTTAACTTTATGCAGGTTATTCGGCATAACCTGTTCCATGAACTGACGAGCCTGTTCATAAATAGCCGGTTCATCGATAATGACTTCATTAATATCATTACGGAAGTAATCACGGATAGTACGAGTGATAAGGCTGCTTTCCTGGTAAATCAAAAAAGGTGCTGAACGATTTTTAGATGCATTATCTATTGAACCCCAAAGATTCATTAAATAATCTAAATCCCATTGCAGCTCTTCAACGCTTTTACCAATACCTGCTGTGCGGATAATTAAACCCATGTCTGCAGGAATTTCGATAGCAGACAAGGCTTCACGTGCTTCACTGCGCGCTTCACCCTCGATACGACGTGAAACACCACCTGCACGAGGATTATTTGGCATTAACACTGAGTAACGACCGGCAAGACTGATAAAAGTAGTCAGTGCTGCACCTTTGTTACCACGTTCTTCTTTAGCAACCTGGATAACAATCTCCTGGCCTTCGCGAACAACTTCTTTAATGTTAACGCGACCTGAAGTTTCGACACCATCTTTAAAATAGATTCGTGAAATTTCTTTTAGCGGTAAAAAGCCATGACGTTCAGCTCCATAGTCTACAAAGGCAGCTTCAAGACTAGGCTCAACCCGGGTGATTTTAGCTTTGTAGATATTAGACTTTTTGGTTTCGCGGATCGCGGTTTCGATGTCTAGATCATATAAACGTTGGCCATCTACCAACGCTACACGCAACTCTTCTGACTGAGTTGCATTAAATAGCATTCTCTTCATTATTAAACCTTTACCTGGCGCTCAACCACCGGGTAAGTCGGCATAGCCGATCAGTTGGACTGTATGTTAATTAAAACCCGCTGCTGAAAAATTCAGCGCCTGAATTAAATCTCCCTAAGGAGCCGCCAGGTTTTAATTTACTTTCAGTCTCCACCGGCCTGTTTCGATTCTGGCCGTGGGAGCGCAGTTAATTTTTTAAGTTACTCCGCTATACATAAGCAAATATGCTTTTATGTAGATTGCGGGGCTCTTGCTTCTATCAACATCCGATAATTCGCATGTTGCTAAACTCTATATAGTGTCGTTAAATCTACTGTTTTCGCGACCTGGTAATCAGGTAAAACGAGGTGCAGACCGGAAAAATTTTGTGTGTAATTCCAAACACTTGTGACCAATATACCAGTGTTAGCATGAAGCATCAATGCTTGTTTCATAAGGCATTAATACTGCTACAATGCGCAAATGTCGCCAAAAGATGAATCTCAAGCTCCCACACAAACTCCTAAGGTCCAATTTGTCGAGATAAGTGCTGATCATGCAGGTCAGCGCATCGATAATTACCTAATGTGTCAGTTGAATGGTGTTCCAAAAAGCCTGGTTTACCGGATTGTACGTAAAGGTGAGGTAAGGGTGAATAAAGGCCGGATAAAGCCTGAATATCGTCTCAAAGAGGGTGATATGGTGCGTATTCCACCTGTACGTCAAGCTGAGAAAAAAGCACCCGGAAAAGCATCCGATAAGGTCTTAAAACAGATTGAGTCACGTATATTATTTGAAGACAAGCGAATTATGGTGCTAAATAAACCCGCAGGCCTTGCGGTTCATGGTGGTAGTGGACTCAGTTATGGTCTTATTGAAGCTCTTCGTGAATTGCGTCCAAATGATAAAAATCTTGAACTGGTGCACCGGCTGGATCGAGATACCTCAGGCTGCCTGATTATTGCTAAAAAACGAAGTGCATTAAGACGTTTACATGAACAGTTGCGCGAAGGCACGATGGATAAGCGTTACTTAACCTTATTAAAAGGTAAGTGGAAGGGCACGAGTAAGTGGGTTGATGCCCCCTTATTAAAAAATGTAGTCTGTTCCGGAGAGCGTCTTGTCTTTGTTGATACTGAAGGTAATAAAGGGGGCAAGCACGCCCGTACCCAGTTCATCCCATATTCTGTGGGTGATGAAGCCAGTTTAATGAGCGTAAAACTTGATACCGGCCGCACTCATCAAATTCGCGTACATGCAAAACATATTGGTTACCCTATCGCGGGTGATGATAAGTATGGTGACGATGAATTTAATCGCTATTTAAAAAGCAAAGGTCTAAAACGCTTGTTTTTGCATGCATTTTCATTAAAATTTCACTTACCCGATATTGAAACGGGTGAAGATATACCTATATATGTTGAAGCACCACTTGATGAAACTCTTGTAAATGTATTAAAGCGGTTACAAATAGAATTATGAATCATAGAGCCAAACTCATTGTATTTGACTGGGATGGAACCCTGATGGATTCTGCTGCACACATTGTTGCTTGTCTGCAAACGGCACTGACAGATCTTGAACTACCAGAAAAAAGCGATGATGAAATAAAAAACATTATAGGACTAGGCTTACGTGAAGCTCTTCATGTTTTATGTCCGGAAGCTAATAATGAAGAACTCAATGTATTAACGACACGATATCGTGAACATTTTTTTAACCAGGAAAAAGAACCCTGTGAATTATTTTCCGGTGCTCGTGAGTTAATTGAAACATTACACGCACAAGATTACTTTTTAGCTGTTGCAACAGGCAAGGGGCGAAATGGTCTTGATAAATCACTGAAAGAAACAGGTCTGGGTGAGTTTTTTCCCATTACTCGTTGCGCAGACGAATCTCATTCCAAACCTCATCCACAAATGCTTCTGGAAATAATCGATTGGTATGGTGTTGAAGCAAATGAAACAATTATGGTGGGTGATACCGATTACGATCTACAGATGGCTAATAATGCAGCGACACATTCAATTGCTGTTTCATACGGCGTACATGAAAAAGAGCGATTACTCGATTGCAATCCATTAACCTGTGTAGATAATATAAAAGACTTACATCAATGGCTTTTAAATTAAGAATTTTAAAGGAAGAAATCCATCATGACTGATGAAATTAAAAATAAAGAAGAATGGCAGGCAGATGTTATCAGCAAACTTGCATTTGCTGCGGTAAACGAACAGCGCCGTACTCGTAAATGGAGCATTTTCTTTAAAGCGCTTTTCTTTATTTATTTACTGGTTCTGTTTATTACTGCGACTTCATCATCCGATGGTACGAGTAAGCTGGGTAAAGCAACTGAACATACCGCTCTGGTCGAAATACAAGGGGTGATTGCTGATGGAGCAGATGCCAGCGCAGATAATATTATTCAGGGCTTACGTGCTGCTTTCAAAGAACCGAAAGCTAAAGCTATTATTTTGCGCATCAATAGTCCAGGTGGCAGTCCGGTTCAGGCGGGTTATGTTTATGATGAAATCAAACGCTTACGTAAAAAACATAAAGAGAAAAAGGTTTATGCAGTCATTTCTGACATGTGCGCATCAGGTGGATATTATATCGCTGTCGCGGCAGATGAAATTTATGCAGATAAAGCCAGTATAGTTGGCTCAATTGGTGTATTAATGAACGGTTTTGGTTTCACCAAAGCAATGAAAAAACTGGGTGTAGAACGTCGTTTATATACTGCAGGAACAAGTAAAGGTTTTCTGGATCCTTTTTCCGAAGTTAAAAAGTCTGACCAACAACATATTCAGTCATTATTAGGCACTATACATAAACAGTTCATTGACACTGTTAAAGAAGGGCGTGGTAAACGTCTGGCTGATAATGATAAATTATTCACCGGTTTAATATGGACTGGAGAAGAAAGTGTAGCATTGGGCTTAACTGATGGATTAGGTAGTAGTAGTTTTGTTGCTCGGGAAATTATTGAAGCAGAAAAAATTATTGATTACACACCACGTCCTAACTATTTAGATCGTTTTGCTGATCGTTTAGGCGTTGCCATGGCCAGCATTTTTGAACGTAAATTCAATATTCAATAAAATATTAAAAGGGAGTTTGAAACTCCCTTTTAAACAAACTAATTAGTTTACTCTCTGATTTTCCTTAATTATATAGACTGAGTTATGTCTATCCATTCTCAATTTATTAATATAATTGTTAGATTCTTTTTCAATCCATACACAAATTTTGTATTTGCGATAAAATGTTTAATAATGGATGAAGATTTCAGGAGAATAAAGTGTTAAAAAAGCTCATATTTATTGTACTTGGTTATACATTGATTCATTCGAGTGTTTTTGCTGAGTCACGAAATACGAGCATCAGTATTGATCTCGGTAAAGATGAGCAAAATAATACCAATTCCATGCTCAGCGTTGATATGGAACTGGGTAAATCAAAACACCTTTTCTTTGGTTTTGGTAAAAGCAAAATACCTTCGGGCTCAGAAATAATAGAAAACAGTTTGTCTTTTGTAGGACTATCAAAAAAATACAGTGATGACTGGAAGCTAACAGGAATGTTGGAATTTTCTGGTTTAAGGGATGCTTTTACCATGCTTTCAACAAGCGCATCCATCCGATACAGTCAAAATAGCTATTTTATTGCTCTGGTGCCTGGTTTAAGAATAATTAATTTAACCAAATTATCAAATGAGCACATTATTATTTCAAGTACTGCTTTAGGTATTAAGTCAGGATTATATTTAGGTAAGCACTTTCGTTTAAGTGGCAGTGCTTATTCTTATGCTTACTCACATGATGTAAGTACATTAGCTAGAATCGACAGCACTCGATATTTTAATGAAACAACATTATTACTTTCATCAGGTTTGCTTAAGAAATCATACAATGTGGAAACAGGTTTGGATTTTCAATCGTTCTCTATATCTTTAGGTAAAAACAAAAGTATTTCTGCGATAGATAATTCATCAAGCAATTATGTTTACACGGTTCTTGATTATTACATTTCTGATGCCTGGGGTTTAAGTGTTTTATACGGCGAGTATCTTGACACACCAGCAGATCAGAATAACTATATATCACTATCAGGTAATTATACTTTTTAAAATATATATAGAATATATAATTTAGAATTGGTGACCAATACGTAAATAGATTTTATTCTCCCCAATATCAGGATCAAGTCCTTTGGCAAAACCTAATGTCAGGTGTAAACGAAGACTGTAAAAAAGATCCAGATCAGTGTTTACTTCAGTACCAAGACTGCCATAGTACTTGCTCGGACTCGATCTATTATCATCCCAGACACCACCTGTATCATAAAATACAGTTCCATGAATTTGATTAAAACCAAAAGGAGGAACCATCCAGCCATGCTCTATTCGTGCAATCGGGAAACGGTATTCCAGCGATAATAAACGCATATTTTTCCCAACAAGCTGATTTTGACCTTCATTATAACCACGTAAGGAATAATTACGTTTATTAAACAGCGGACGAGGTGATGTAATTAACAAACTATAGTCAGTATAAAAATCCTGTATTCCACCCAGACGAAATGGTTTAGGATTATTTTTTCCCAGACCGTTCACTACACGAAACGCCAATACATGTTCCCGACCCAGATGAATAAACTCACGCCATTCAGCCACTGTGACCTGACCTTTACGATCACTGTTACCGATAGCATCACTATCTTCATAAACCATGCTTACTGCGCGTCCGCCACTGCGACTGACCGAAAGAGGGTATCGTGCTGCAGATGAGTATCTAAAACCGAGTGCAGCCACATCTTCACGGCTACTTGATGCCGGCGAGACACCCGTCTTCAACCAACGATCACTTTCTCTTGTTGTTAATGCTGCAGCATTAATAGTAAAAACACTATCTAGTGTCGTGAATGGAGTGATGACTTCCATTATAGCTTGATCGTCTGCACGAATACGTTGTGTTTTGTTATTCGAATTCAGGAAAATATTGGAATTACGTGACATACCTAAATGGAATATTGGCCAGAACCCATCATATAAATAATTAACAGAGCCATTTAACCAGTTTTTACTAAAGTCATAACGTAGAGATAATGCATAGGTATGTCGGTATAAAGCATCATTATTAAAAGTCTGGAAACCAAGCTCAGTACGTTGATCATCAATTATGAATGAAGGTAACCACCATGTTGGTGTCATGCTGGACCATGGAGAATAATCCTGAGCGACTAAATTTTCATCCTGTTTAAGTTCCGAGGTTTTTCTTTTTTCTTTTTTCAACCTGAGATAACGTGAAGATGATTTTATTTTTTTTGTTATCCGGCTTTTATTAATTCGTGTAACTTTAGTCTCTTTAACTGACGGCATATAAAATAAATCATAGCCTTGCGAGCGATAACCAAGATAGAACAATCCTTTGCTGGTTAAAGCCGGACTAAAAGCACCACCAATGACGTTAGTTAATTTTGTTCTTTTTTTGCTTTTAAGATTCATCTTATAAATGTTGTAAATACCATTATCGTCTGATGTATAGACAATAGACTTACCGTCATCTAAATAATGAGGTTGTGATTGTATAAAATTATCGCGGGTTACTGCTGTCCAGGTATTTTCTGACAAATCAAATTTTTCTAAATTCCAACCGAGATCCTTACGCCATACACTGGCAATAATATTATTTTCAGTTGGTGAAAAAGTTAAATGACTAATTTGTTCACCACGATCACCTTGCCATAATTTTTTAATGAACTTAGCATTCCCATCAAGTAAATGCAGACTATTTATACCTAACTCGTTATGTACTGCAACAATTGTATCTGCATTATTTGTCCAGGTTGCAAAGCGGTAACGAGCACAATGAGTCAGACGTGTGTATTCTCCACCATCAAAATTTGTTTTATAAATGTCATAGTAAACTCGTGCATTACGACATCGTTCGGGCTGAGTAATTAAAATGCCTTTATCTTTATGGATACTTAGCCTCGCACCAAAATTAATCTCGCGAAGTACCTTGGCCGGTTTTCCTGCCTGGGAGCGCATCAAGACATGATGACTACGCCCATTAAAGGAAATGTAAAATGCCTTATCATTAATTGCCTGTAATGATTTTGCCTCATAACCATGTCTGCTTAATGCCTTTCCTTCACGCACTCCTTCTGACTTGATTTTAGCTATCAGAGGATCATGTTTTTCATGCAAATATTTTTTAAATTCAAACCACAATAAATCGAGATTTTTGTTAAATACATTCTGGGTGTTTGAATCAATACGATAAGGTATTACGTTGTCAGACAGACCTTCTACTAATGCCTGAATTTTAGTTTCACCATACTTTTCCTGAATGAATTGATAATGATTTACACCATATAAATAGGGTATTGCACCAGCTGGCCACGTTCCAATCGGTTGATTTATTTGTCTGACTTTCTTCAATCCGCCAAGCAGTTCCATGCGCATTAACATGTTGTAATAAGAGCTTTGTCCTCGTCCGATTCCTCGCTCATTATCCGTTTCATAATAAGTTGCCAGACCTTCAATGTACCAGTTTGGTTGATAAGCATTCGGGAATGTTGTGGGTATATAAAAAGGATGTCGTCCTAAAATTTTACGAACGGTTAAAGGCGCTCCACGTGCCTTGTCTAAATGTACAATATGTAAGTATTCATGACGAAAAACCAGCTCAAGCCATCCGTCATTATCTTCTAAAGAATTAATATCATCGGGTGAGGATAAAAATATATGAGTATTGGTACGTGGAAAAACTGTTGCAAAACCATTCGATAAATCAAACTCATCGGTAAACACAACATGCGTTTTGTCTTTTGGTACCCATTGTAGAAAATCAGTCACCTGATTATGAATATGATTAGCCACAGGAAGAAATTTACGTACAATAGATTCTTCACCATCATGAAAATGCAGGTAATAATGTTCAGTTTCTATCGTCTTCCAGTTGAGGTTACTGTCATGGAAAACATTTGCATGAGAGACGACTGATATTGAACAAATTATTATTGTAGTGACAAGCCACTTAAACATATGCAGGTTTTCTTATAAATATGATGAATACCTTAGTATCTTATCTCAAAGCACAAGCTATTGTCTTTGTTTTATAAGTATTTATATAAACTGGGTGATACGTCACGTATATCATCAGACAGAAGCGATATCTGTGCAAATCCGTGAAAAAAATACAGTATTAAAATTACAAAATTGAAAAATCCTCTTGTTCTAGCATCTTAACTAAACGTATTAATGGAAGCCCCATTAATGTATTTGGATCATCACCCACAAGTTTTTCAAATAAAACAATACCCAGCGCTTCAGATTTAAAACTCCCTGCGCAATTGTAAGGTTTTTCTTTTTTTAAATAATTTTCAATTTGTTTTTCTTCAAGTGAGCGAAAGACAACATTAAAGGGGACAACTTCGGACTGATATTGATGAGTTGAGGAATTATACAAACAAAGTCCAGTGTAAAAAGTGACAGTCTTTCCTGATGCATTTAGTAATTGTTTTACAGCCTTCTCATGAGTATGGGGTTTGCCAATAATTTCACCATTTATTACTGAAACCTGATCAGAACCAATCACTAATGCATTCTCTGTTTTGTCCGCTATTGCTTTGGCTTTGGCGATCGATAAACGTTCAACCAGCTGTTGCGGTGTTTCATTTTCTAATGGTGTTTCATCAGTTTCAGGTGCAGCAATATCAAAATCGATGCCGAGTTTATCTAAAATGGCCTTTCGAAAAGGAGAGGTTGAGGCGAGAATAATTTTCATATCTGTATTATAAAGAATAGCCACCAAGGACACAAAAAATACGAAGAAAAGAAAAGTAAAAATAAACCACGGGGACACAGGGAAAGAAAACTATTTTCCCAGCGAGCCCGATGCCCCAGTGGTTAAATATTTTATATTTTTGGTTTTCTTCGTGGCTAACCTGATTGAATTTCTACTAAAGTTTCATCGGGTGTGACACTATCACCTTTAACAACATGAATTACCTTTACAGTCCCTGAAACTGCGGCCTGTATTTCAGTTTCCATTTTCATGGCTTCAGTAATTAATACCGGATCACCTGCTTTTATTTCATCACCGATATTAACCAATACTTCAACAATAACACCTGGCATGGATGTTGTGACATGGCCTGGCTCAGTTGCACGAGGGCGTTTTCCTGTTGTTGAAGTTTTTCTCGGAGTGCCGTCTGTGTCTTCAAGTTCAGTTAATGTTTCAACCATAATCTCTTCAGGAACGCCATCAATACTTAAATAATAAGGGCGCATATCCTGAGTTCTATGACCAGCACCGGTTAAGCCTATGTGATAAGTTTCACCATGAATAGTGACATTAAATTCTGTCGCAGCTTGATGACCATCGCTATCCATGTTTGCCGGTTCAAGAGCTTCAGGAATTAATTTTCCTTTATCTCTCTCATCCAGGAATGTTCGACCAATATCAGGGAACATGGCGTAGGTTAAAACATCATTTTCATTATGTGCGAGTGAACCAATTTCTTTACGTAATTTATCCATTTCATCTTCTAATAAGTCAGCCGGGCGACAATCAATTACGTCTTCATTACCTATTGCCATATGTTGCACCTGAGGGCTGATTTTACCGGGTGCTTTACCGTACTTACCCTGTAAATAAAGTTTAACTTCATTGGTAATGGTTTTATAACGTTCACCACCAAGCACATTTAATACGGCTTGTGTGCCAACAATCTGTGAAGTCGGTGTCACAAGGGGAGGGTAACCTAATTCTTTACGAACTACAGGAATTTCCTTTAACACTTCATTCATACGCGACAGGGCACCTTGTTCTTTAAGCTGGTTGGATAAGTTAGAAATCATACCGCCAGGAACCTGGTTAACCTGTACGCGGGTATCTAAACCGGTGAACTCACTTTCAAACTGATGATATTTTTTTCTGATGTCATAAAAGTAAAAACCAATGTCCTGTAATGCAACAAGATCCAGCCCACTATCAAATTCGGTATCTTTAAATGCGGCTACCATACTTTCTGTGGGGGGATGACTGGTACCTTCTGAAAAAGACGATATCGCAGTATCAATACCAAAAGCACCATTTTCGACCGCTTTATACTGACACATACTGGCAAGTCCGGCTGTTGCATGTGAGTGAAGGTGAACCGGAATGCTAACTTGTTCAACCAGTGCTTTAACCAACCCTGCAGTAATGTTGGGTGTGAGTAAACCAGCCATGTCTTTAATTACAATACTGTCACAACCCATTTTTTCCAACTCACGACCTAAACTAATAAAGTATTGCAGGTTGTGATCAGGACTGGTGGTATAACACAGCGCACCTTGTGCATGTTTGTTTGAATCTTTAACCGCTTTAATTGATGTTTGTAAATTACGCAAATCATTCATCGCATCAAAAACACGAAATACATCAATACCGTTTTCTGCAGATTGTTTGACAAAAGCTCGTACAACGTCATCTGCATAGTGACGATAACCTAAGAGATTTTGTCCTCTTAGTAACATTTGTAAACGAGTGTTCGGCAAGGCTTCTCTAAGTAAGCGTAACCTTTCCCATGGATCTTCTTTTAAAAATCGAACACAGGCATCAAATGTCGCGCCACCCCATACTTCAAGCGACCAGTAACCAATTTTATCGAGCCGTTCACAAACAGGTAACATATCTTCTGTTCGCATACGTGTTGCGATCAATGACTGATGCGCATCTCGTAAAATTGTATCGGTTATATTGACCTTTGACATCGAATCTAATCCTTAAGTTTATATGCCTGCGTTTGCAGCAAGTGCTGCGGCAATGGCTGCCGCTACTTCTCGTGAAGAACGTTTAACAGAATAGTTGGTAAGCTCAGGATGTTTTTCAACGAAACTGGTATTGAACTTGCCTGTTTGAAAATCAGCCGAGGCTAAAATTTCTATATAATATGGTATTGTTGTTTTCACTCCGTAAAGAGTTATGTCTCTCAGGGCGCGACGTGAACGATCAATCAATGAATCCCAGTCCATTGCCCAGACTATTAACTTGGCACACATGGAATCGTAGTAGGGTGGAATAATATAACCACTATAAATAGCACCATCGGTACGGACACCTGGTCCGCCGGCGGCAAAGTAACGGGTAATTTTGCCAAAGCTGGGGAGAAAATCATTTTTTGGATCTTCGGCATTAATGCGAAATTCCATGGCAAAACCACGGCAAGTAATATCGGTTTGCTGATAACGCAGTTTTAAACCGGATGCGATACGAATTTGTTCTTGCACAATATCAATGCCGGTAATTTCTTCAGTAATGGTGTGTTCAACCTGTAATCGGGTGTTCATTTCCATAAAAAAGAAGTTGTCATTCTCGTCGAGTAAAAACTCAACTGTGCCAGCATTTTTGTAACCGGATGCCATACAAGCTTTAACCGCAAGCTCACCAATATAATTACGTTGCTCGTCAGTTAATTGAGGAGAAGGGGCTATTTCAATCAGTTTTTGGTGGCGACGCTGGATAGAGCAGTCGCGTTCAAACAGGTGAATGGCATTACCATGATGATCCGCAAGTACCTGAACCTCAATATGACGAGGATCAGCAATAAATTTTTCAATAAAAACTTCAGCACTGCCAAAGGCTTTTTCGGCTTCTGAGATGACTCGAGGATAGTTACGGGTCAATTCAATTTCTGTATCACAACGCCGAATACCACGGCCACCACCACCTGACGTCGCTTTAAGCATCACTGGATAGCCAATTTGACTCGCTATATCTTTTGCTTCGTTAAGATTGGCGACATTATCATTACTACCCGGTGTCACGGGAATTCCAGCAGAAGTCATGGTCTGGCGAGCGATGGTTTTGTCACCTAATTTATGAATTGTTTCAGCATCAGGCCCAACAAAGTAAATACCTCGCCGCTTACAGGTTTCTGCTAATTCCGGGTTCTCAGAGAGAAATCCATACCCTGGATGTACGGCATCACAACCAGTAGCAACTGCAATATTGACTAAATGGTGAGCATTAAGGTAACCCGCAACCGTATCTGGCCCTAAACTATAGGCTTCATCAGCCTTTTTGACATGTAAAGCGTAGCGATCAGCCTCTGCGTAAACTGCAACCGATTTAATTCCCATTTCCGCACAAGCACGTACTATGCGAACGGCAATTTCTCCTCGATTGGCGATTAGCAGCTTTTTTATCATTATTAATTAGCCCTTCTATGATTGTGGGATTTGGCTGTAATTTTGCGTGTTTAAATCCTAATACCTATGTATGAAAAACGTGCCCCGCTGTCAAGTTAGCTATTAATTATAGTCTGGTTAAAATTTAGACATAAATCACGGAACAGGCGGATTATTAAGGGTTTTTTAACACATATTTTTGACAGGAGAGTATCACCCCGATACAATCCGCGGCCTATGTCAGGGCAGCATCAACGACTACCACTGGAAGTGGATCCTTTACGTCTTGCGACGAGAGAAGAACACCTACAGGGCGCAATTCCCCTTAAGCAGATGAAGCGTCTTATTAATGCGCTTTCTTCCGATGAGGGTGATGTATTTATTGATGTAGAGTTTTCAGTTGATATGAACCGTGTTGTTATTTTAACAGGGCAAATTAAAACGGACGCTAAACTCATTTGCCAACGCTGTATGGGAGAAATGGATCTTCCCATTGCACTCGACTTTCAGCTTGCTTTTGTTCGATCTGAAGCTGAAATGGAAAGGTTACCTGAAGGATATGAGGCAACTCTGATAGATAATACGTCGATGATGTTATCGGATATTATTGAGGATGAAATACTCCTGGCTTTACCACCAATACCTAAACATCTGGATGAAAGTTGTTCTTCAGATAATTTGGTAGATGACGGGAGCAGCCAGCAAGTAAATGAAACAAATACTGAGGATGTTAAACAGGAAAACCCGTTTGATATTCTTGCAAGTTTAAAGACAGATAAGTAATACGAGGCTTTATCATGGCTGTACAAAAAAACAAAGTAACTCCTTCACGTCGCGGTATGCGTCGTTCACATGACGCATTGACTGGTAGCACATTGTCAATTGATTCTACTTCAGGTGAAACACACTTACGTCATCACGTTACTGCTGATGGTTTTTACCGCGGTAAAAAAGTTATCGAAACTAAAGGCGAATAATATACTCGAACGAGTAATTCACCTTATTTGAGACCCTTCGCAAGGTTCGTGCAAAGGTCTCATGAATTTACGGGATATGGGAGACTATATCCCGTATTTGCTTTAAAATGGACATCATAATAAATGAGTAAATCTCAGGTAACGATATCACTCGATTGTATGGGCGGCGACTTCGGCGTATCCATTGTGATACCGGCTGCACTTGATGCGTTATTAAAGTATAAGCATTTATCTTTAATTCTTGTAGGTGATCATGATGTTATAAAAAAAGAATTAGGTGATAAGGCGGCAAAACTCTCTTCTCGTATTACTGTCCAGCATGCTACTCAAGTTGTTGGATCATCTGAAGCACCTTCTCTTGCACTTCGTGGTAAAAAAGATTCATCGATGCGAGTTGCTATTAATCTTGTTAAAGAAGGTAAAGCGCAAGCTTCTGTAAGTGCGGGTAATACAGGCGCATTGATGGCTACTGCACGTTTTGTTCTAAAAACATTACCCGGTATTGATCGTCCTGCTATTTGTAGTGCTTTACCTAACCTGAATAACCCAACAGGTTTTACCCATGTACTGGACTTGGGAGCGAATGTTGATTCTTCTGCAGAATCATTACTTGAGTTTGCTTTTATGGGGGATGCTTTAGCGGAAGCCGTATTTAATCTTGAAAGCCCCTCTATTGGTTTATTAAACATTGGTGAAGAAGAAATTAAAGGTAATGAACGTGTAAAAGAAGCATCACGTTTGCTTGCTGACAGTAACCTTAATTATATTGGTTATGTTGAAGGTGATGGCATTTTTCTTGGTTCAGTTGACGTTGTTGTTTGTGACGGTTTCATCGGTAACGTAATGTTAAAAACGGTTGAAGGTGCGGCTAAGATGTTCACTGGTTTTCTTAAAGAAGAATATAAAGCAACGTTGTTTTCCAAACTATCCGCATTACTTTCCATGCCTGCGTTAAAACGATTTAAACGTCGTGTCGATCCACGTGAATATAACGGTGCCAGTTTCCTTGGTTTAAAGGGTGTCGTTGTTAAAAGTCATGGTGGAGCAGATGCGTATTCTTTTTGTAACGCGATTCATGTTGCAATGCTTGAAGTAGAAAAAGATGTTCCTGCATTAATCAGTAAAAAATTAGAAAGCCAATTAGCCACGAGGCAAACAATTTGATCTATTCGAATATAACAGGCACAGGCGGATATTTACCTGAGAAGGTTGTTACCAATGCAGATCTGGAAAAAATTGTTGATACTACAGATGACTGGATTACAGAACGTACTGGCATTAAAAAACGTCACCTTGTTGTTGAAGGTGAAACAACCTGTGATTTAGCTGAAAAAGCAGCATTAAATGCAATGGAAGCAGCGGGTTTAACCAAAGATGATATCGATTTAATTATAGTCGCAACAACTACACCTAATCGTATTTTTCCAAGTACAGCATGTTTATTACAAGACCGTCTCGACATACATGGCTGTACTGCTTTTGATGTACAAGCCGTGTGTACAGGATTTGTTTATGCCCTGGGTATAGCTGATAAGTTCATCAAATCTGGCACACATAAAACAGCTTTAGTGATAGGTGCTGAAACAATGTCACGCACTGTTGACTGGACCGATCGTACTACCTGTGTTTTATTTGGTGATGGCGCAGGTGCAGTTATTTTACAAGCGAGCAATGAACCCGGCATTTTATCAACACACTTGCATGCAGACGGAAAATATAAGGAATTATTAACGGTTCCAGCTGGCGTATCTGAAAATCCTGCTTTATTTAAATCAGGTGAAGCCTACATGCAAATGAAAGGCAATGAAGTATTTAAAATGGCCGTGAATACACTAGGCCGCATAGTTGATGAAACACTTGCAGCCAATCATATGGAAAAATCCAACATTGACTGGTTAGTGCCGCATCAAGCTAATATTCGAATCATTAATGCTACTGCAAAAAAATTAGGTATGTCGATGGATAATGTTGTTGTGACCGTGCATGATCATGGCAACACCTCAGCGGCATCTGTACCACTTGCATTAAACGAAGCCGTGCGCGATGGAAGAATTAAACGCGGTGAAACAATACTGCTTGAAGCCTTTGGTGGTGGTTTCACCTGGGGCTCGGCATTAATTAAATACTAAAAATAAATTTAGCCACGAAGAACACCTGGAAAATATTAATATAAAAACAACGGGGAACACTGGGGGCACAGGGATTTTGTTGTAAAACTTTTCTTTTCTTCGTGTTCTTTGTGTCCTTCGTGGCAATTAAAATATAAGGATAAAAAATGTCTTTAGCATTTATATTTCCAGGTCAGGGTTCACAGTCTGTGGGCATGTTAAAAGACCTTGGAGAAAATTTTTCAGAAGTTACTACAACGTTTCAGGAAGCATCTGATGCTTTGGGTTATGACTTGTGGTCATTAATCCAGCAAGGTCCAGCGGAAAAATTAAACAGTACTGATATTACTCAACCAGCTATGTTGGTTTCTGCTGTTGCAACATGGCGTGTATGGCAAGCTAAAGGTGGTGCTATGCCATCTATGATGGCTGGCCATAGTTTAGGTGAATATACTGCGCTAGTTTGTACAGGTAGTCTGGATTTTATTGATGCTGTTAAGCTCGTTTCTCAACGTGGCAAGTTTATGATGCAAGCAGTACCTGCGGGTACGGGTGCTATGGCTGCGATTTTAGGAATGGACGATGAAGCAGTACGTCAAGTTTGTCTTGATGCCGCACAAGGTGAGGTACTTGAAGCCGTTAACTACAATTCTCCTGGTCAGGTGGTTGTAGCAGGGAATAAATCAGCAGTCGAACGTGTAACGGTGTTAGCGAAAGAGAAGGGTGCAAAACGTGCTCTGGAATTACCTGTTAGTGTCCCATCTCATTGTGCCTTAATGAAACCCGCAGCTGAGCAATTAGCTGAGGTACTTAATACAATTACATTTAATACACCATCAATTCCTGTTATAAATAATGTTGATGTCATTGCAGCTGACTCTGAAGTGGATATACGTGATGCATTAAAACGTCAACTTTTTAGTCCGGTACGCTGGGTTGAAATCATTGAAAAAATGTCTGCTGACGGAGCAGACCAATTCAATGAATGTGGTCCGGGTAAAGTTTTAGTAGGACTCAATAAAAGAATTAATAAAGCTCTGGCCACATCAGCATTACTTGATACTGCTTCAATTGAAGCTGCACAAAATTTATAGGGGTTTATATTTATTTGTAGGTTCGAATTCATTCGAACGCGGTATCATTTAAACCTCTAGGTTAGATTCAACCTAGGCGTTCGAATGAATTCGAACCTACGTAATTAAGAATTCAAAAGGGAACACACTATGTCTTTAGAAAATGAAATTGCATTCGTATCTGGCGCTAGTCGTGGTATTGGTAAGGAAATCGCACTTGCTTTGGGTGCTCAAGGTGCAACAGTAATAGGAACAGCTACTTCAGAAAGTGGTGCAGAAAACATCTCTAACTATTTGAAAGAAAACAATATTAAAGGTGGTGGGTTGGTCATGAATGTGACTAATCAAGATAGTATTACCGCAACTGTTAAAGCAATTGCTGATGATTATGGTACACCAACAATATTGATTAATAATGCTGGCATCACACGTGACAACCTCGTTATGCGAATGAAAGATGCAGAATGGAATGACATTATGAATACTAATCTGAGTTCGATATTCCGAGTGAGTAAAGCATGTTTACGAGGCATGATGAAAGCGAAAAAAGGCCGCATTATTAGTATTGCTTCAGTAGTGGGTGTTACAGGTAATGCGGGACAAGCCAACTATTCTGCGGCTAAAGCGGGTGTTATCGGATTTAGTAAGTCTCTCGCACGTGAGGTAGGCTCACGAGGCATTACTGTTAATGTGGTTGCGCCTGGTTTTATAGATACGGACATGACACGTGCGTTACCAGAAGCACAACGTGACGCTTTATTAGGGCAAATTCCCCTTGGACGCTTAGGAAGTGCTGCAGAGATTGCTCACGCAGTCACATTTTTAGCCTCTCCTGGCGCGGCATACATCACAGGTGAGACATTACACGTCAATGGCGGCATGCATATGAGCTAATTTTGGCTTTCCACTACTGCAGAAAAGCTTTTAATATATTGATAAGATTAATAAATAATTAAATGTGTGATTTATTTGGCTAAAATGGCCATGAAAGTAGAATCTGGCGGGTGTTTCCAATACAATAGCGCCCGCAGCGTCAATCGAATAAAAATTGGAGGAATTGACCAAATGAGCAGCATTGAAGAACGTGTACAAAAAATCGTAATTGAGCAATTGGGCGTTAAGGAAGAAGAAGTAACGAAAGATGCTTCATTCGTAGACGACTTGGGTGCTGATTCACTCGATACAGTTGAATTAGTGATGGCTCTTGAAGAAGAGTTTGAAACAGAAATTCCTGATGAAGATGCAGAAAAGATTACTACGGTTGCAGAAGCGGTTAATTATATTAACGCTAACGGCTAATTCCGCTGTATCCTGATATTAAACCGCACCATTATGCAGAAATGCATTTTGGTAGCGGTTTTTTATTTTCTGCCAGTACAAAATAGCAGTAAATAAAAGTACCAGATTAAACTAAATAATATTGAGAACAAATCATGTCTAAACGTCGTGTAGTTGTAACAGGAATGGGGATGCTTTCTCCAGTTGGCAATTCAGTAGAAGAAAGCTGGAAGAATATTCTTGCCGGTAAAAGTGGTGTTGAAACTATCAGCGCTTTTGATGCATCTGCATTTGCAACTACATTCAGTGCTTCTGTTAAAAACTTTGACGTTACCAGTATTATGTCTGCTAAAGACGCTCGCAAAATGGATTCATTTATTCATTACGGTATTGCCGCAGCGATTGAAGCGATTGAAGATTCAGGTATCGAAGCGACTGAAGATAATGCTTATCGTATTGGTGTTTCTATTGGTTCAGGTATCGGCGGTTTAAATACTATCGAAGCGAATTATGAAAAATATTTAAAAGGTGGTCCACGTAAGATTTCACCTTTTATTATTCCTGCGACCATTATTAATATGATCTCAGGAAATTTATCAATTCGTTATGGTTTTAAAGGACCTAACTACGCAATCACAACAGCATGTGCAACGGCAACACACAGTATTGGCGATGCAGCACGTATGATTGAACATGGTGATGCTGATGTCATGATTACCGGTGGTGCAGAGAATGCAACATCAATATTAGGTTTAGGTGGCTTTGCAGCTGCACGCGCATTGTCATCACGTAATGATGATCCAGCAACAGCAAGTCGACCCTGGGACAAAGACCGGGATGGTTTTGTTCTTGGTGATGGTGCAGGTGTTATGGTTATCGAAGAATATGAACATGCTAAAAAACGCGGCGCTAAAATTTATGCTGAAGTTATAGGCTTTGGTATGAGTGGTGACGCTTATCATATGACAACACCATCAGTTGGTGGTGAAGGTGCAAGTCGTTGTATGATCAATGCAATAAATGATGCAGCTATTAATCCTGAAGATGTTGACTATGTGAATGCACATGGTACTTCAACACCTGCCGGTGATATTGTAGAAGTACAAGCAGCAAAATTAACCTTTGGTGATCATGCCAAGAAGTTAGCGATGAGTTCAACTAAATCAATGACCGGGCATTTACTTGGTGCAGCAGGTGGTATTGAAGCAATATTCTCTGTGCTTGCAATTAAAGATCAAGTTGCTCCACCAACAATTAATATTTTCAATGTTGATGAAGGTTGTGATCTCAACTTTGTACCCGATACACCACAAGAAATAAAAATTGATATCGCAATATCAAATTCATTTGGTTTTGGCGGTACAAACGGCACATTAGTTTTCCGTAAAATTTAAATTGAGCTAAAACAAAACTGCAGCAGTTCTAATTATGCAGCATTCCAATCCCAGTTCTATCCCTTTTAAATCGGAAGGGCTAAAAATATACCTGCAGAAAGGGCAGCAAAATTTGCTAGCCCTGCATCAATCAAATCCTGTACGTTATCCTTTTTTACTTGAAAGTGTTGTTACTTCAATCAAACATGCAGACTCATCACGTTTTGATATTCTTTTTGCCTTCCCGCAAGAAACATTAACCTTATCCAATAATGAAAAGCTCAGTGGTTATAGTGATGTTGAAGGTAATGACTTTCTAGCTAATTTAAGTAAGTGGTGGCAGGCTAAACGTAACAATAAGGTTGAGTGTGAAACGTTACCTTTTTCAGGAGGCTGGTTCTTATATCTTGGTTATGAATTAGCAAAACAAGTTGAACCTCATCTGAAATTAAAATTACCATCAATCCCGATTTCATACGCAACACGAATTCCTGCGGCTATCCTTTATGATCATAAGGAAGGTATTACATATTATGTTTGCGAACAACAGTTTGATTATTTAGAACAGCTAAAGTCGGATGCAACAAAAATAGAAAAACTGTCAAATCGTCATTCTTTAGAACAAGTAAGTATTCAGGAAGAAGATGAAAAGCAGTATCTTGGTTCAATAGAAAAAGTAAAAAAATATATAGTTAATGGTGATGTTTTTCAAGTAAATCTTTCTCGCCTTTGGGAAACAGAAAACTCCAATATTAATGCGGTAGAACTATATCAAAAATTACGAGATACAAATCCCGCACCCTTTTCTGGTTTAGCCGTACACAACAATTTTTCAATTATAAGTTCATCACCCGAACGTTTAATTAGTGTTAAAAATGGTCGAGTTGAAACACGCCCAATAGCAGGTACCCGTAAACGAGAACAGGATGAAGTAAAAGATGAGGCATTAAAAGAAGAGCTTATTGCTCACCCAAAGGAACGTGCAGAACATATTATGCTGATTGATCTTGAGCGAAATGATTTAGGACGAATTTGTATACCAGGTAGTATTAAGGTCGATGAGCTCATGATATTGGAATCTTATGCACATGTTCACCATATCGTTTCAAATGTCTGCGGGCAGTTAAAGAAAGGTATATTACCAGGAGAGGTCATTAAGGCCGTTTTCCCAGGGGGTACGATTACAGGCTGCCCGAAAGTACGCTGTATGGAGATTATTTCTGAGCTCGAAAATGAAGCCAGGGGTGCTTACACCGGCTCAATGGGTTATTTAAATCATAATGGTGATATGGACATAAATATATTAATTAGAACAATCACACTGGAAGATAATACACTGTCTTTTCGAGCTGGCGCTGGATTGGTGGCAGATTCAATTGCTCAGTCTGAGCTGGAAGAAACACGGCATAAAGCACGTGGCTTATTGCTTGCATTGCAGGAAGCAGATTTAATAATATAATGACTGACATACTTATAAATGGCGAAACAAAAGATACGATCAGTATTTTTGATCGTGGCCTGCAGTATGGAGATGGTTTATTTGAAACCATGGCTGTTCGCAATGGAAAGATAGCTTTATGGAACGAACACTGGCAACGACTAAACACAGGTTGTAAAAAACTCTCAATCACTATTCCAGATAAAGAAATACTGGAAAGAGAAATAGCGTTACTGTGTAAAAATAAAAATACAAATCAATTTGTTATTAAATTAATCATAACACGGGGAGAAGGATCGCGTGGTTATCGATTTACAAGTGAGCAAAACATAACACGAATTTTAAGTCGTCATTCATGGCCAGATTATACTGAAAATTATCAAACCGAAGGGGTTGCAGTCCGTTATTGTGAAACCACGTTATCAGAAAATGAAAAACTTGCGGGTATAAAACACCTTAACAGACTAGAACAAATTTTAGCCAGAAACGAATGGGATACTGATGAGTTTCAGGAAGGCTTGATGTTAACAAAACAAGGACATGTTATTGATGGCACCATGAGTAATATTTTCGCAGTAATGGATAGTAAAATTTTCACACCCGGTTTATCTTTATGTGGCGTTACTGGAGTAATGCGCAAAACTGTTGTTAATATAGCAAAAGAGAAAGGTTTTGCTATATATGAAAAAGAATTCTCTAAAAGTGAGCTTGAAATGGCAGATGAACTATTTTTAACCAATAGCTTGTTTGGTATTTGGCCAATTAAGGTTATCGCCAAAACCCGATTCACTAAAATTGGTGAAATTACAAAACAACTTCAGGAAGAAGTAGATAAAATATGTCAGTAATTAGAAAAATAACCGTTACAAGCATCGTAGCAGTATTGCTTTTATCTGTTTGGGTATGGACTTCGTATCAAAATGCTTTAGAAGATACTTTAAACATTCAGTCAGATAGTGTTGATTACTCAATTAAGACTGGTAGCTCATTATCATCTGTTATTTATGATTTGGCAAATAAAAAGATAATTAAGCATCCTCGGTATTTACTTTTATATGCACGTTTAAATGGTCTTTCCAATAAAATGAAAACAGGAGATTTCCGTTTAACAAACAAACTAACAACGAAACAATTTCTTGATGATATTTTTACGGGTAAAGTCATTCAGTTTTCTTTAACTATCATTGAAGGTTGGTCATTCCAACAACTACTTGATGCATTAAACAAGCATCCACATATCAAACATACTGTTTCTGAAATATCAAAAGAAGATATCATGCTTAAACTTAATTTAGCTGGAACACATTATGAAGGACAGTTTCTACCAGACACATATTTTTTTCCTAAACAACTTACTGATATTGAATTTTTAAAACGTGCTTATTTATCTATGCAATCTGTATTAAAAGAAGAATGGAATAATAGAGCTGTTGGGTTACTTTATGAAAATTCTTATGAAGCGTTAATCATGGCATCTATTGTGGAAAAAGAAACAGGTCTGGCAAGTGAGCGTGAGCAGATCTCTGGAGTATTTGTAAGACGGCTCAGTAAACGTATGCGATTACAAACTGATCCTACTGTTATTTACGGCATGGGTGATAAATATAAAGGTAATATACGTAAAAGAGATTTACTGCGTGATACACCTTATAACACTTATCGTCGACGTGGCTTGCCTCCAACACCTATTGCATTACCTGGTAGAAAAGCAATTTATGCAGCACTACACCCGGCAGAGGGGAATGCTTTATACTTTGTTGCGCGTGGTGATGGCAGCCATGTATTTTCTGCGACGTTAAAAGAACATAACAAAGCAGTGATAAAATATCAGCTAAAAGGTCGAGCACGTTCTTTTTCATCATATAAACATAAGAAATCAAAATAAAGATAAAAATTCATGAATAATTCCGTAACAAAAGGCCAGTTCATTACCATTGAAGGCACCGAAGGTGTGGGTAAAAGCACCAATATGGCTTTTATCGAAAGCTGGCTTATAAAAGCGGGCAAAGAACTTATAGTTACACGTGAGCCTGGTGGAACTAAATTAGGCGAGAAATTGCGTACTGTTTTATTAGATGCAAAAGAACAATCCATGAGTGATGATACTGAACTGCTTTTAATGTTTGCCGCTCGTGCACAACATTTGCAAGAAGTTATTCTCCCCGCCTTAAACGCGGGGAAATGGGTACTTTGTGATCGCTTTACTGATGCAACTTATGCCTATCAAGGCGGTGGACGGGGTATTGAAATGTCTCGTATTGCTCAATTAGAACAATGGGTTCAAGGCGACCTCAGGCCGGATATGACCTTAATTTTAGACTTACCTGTAGATATTGGATTAGAACGCGCTGGGAAACGTAGCGCACCTGATCGCTTTGAGATGGAGAAACACGACTTTTTCAATAAAGTACGTGATGCTTATTTATCTCGTGCAGTCGCTCAACCTGAACGCTATCAGATCATTGATGCCACTCCATCAATTATCGATGTGCAGCAGTCAATTCAAACCGTTCTTGAAAAAATGGTTAATTGAATGTTTCCCTGGCAGACATCAAACTGGAAAAATCTTACAGGCAGTCATTTAAGCAAACGACTTGCTCATGGATTATTATTTTATGGTGCCGCCGGAATAGGAAAAAAAGCCTTTGCAGTTGAATTTGCTCACTGGTTACTCTGTGAGCAGCCTTTGGCTGATAAAGCCTGTGGTAAATGCAAAGCCTGTCAGTTAATTCAGGCCAAATCACACCCCGATCTTCTTAATATATACCCGGAAGAAGAGGGCAAAGCAATTAAGGTGGATCAGGTTCGTGAGTTAATCCAGAAAGTCTCATTAACCAGCCATGGACAGGGTTATCGAGTTATTATCATATCACCAGCTGATGCCTTAAACATCAATGCCAGTAATAGCCTGTTAAAAACTCTTGAAGAACCACCGGCAAATACAGTGTTAATGCTTATATCTGACAAGCCCTCTAAATTAATGGCAACCATACGCAGTCGGACACAAATGATACGTTTTGAGTTACCTGAAGAAGAACAAAGCTTGCAATGGTTAAAACATCAAAATATAGATAAAGCTGAGCTATTATTAAAGTTAAGTGCTGGAGCACCATTGGCCGCAGCAACCATGGCGGAAATTGAAGCCTTACAGATACGCGATAAACTCTTTAATAACTGGCAAGAACTCGCAAATGCCGACACAGATGCTCTTGAAAGTGCAGCCATGTGGATAAAAGAGGGATTCAAGATAGTAGGTAATCTGCCGTTAAATTGGGTAAGCAGTTGGATACTCGATATACTACGAATCCTGCAAGGTGGACATACTGAAAGTGTGTTAAATATGGATTATGAACAAACCTTGCAGAATTTAGCAGGACAGGTAGACTTGAAATCAATATACGGACTTTTAGACAGAGTAAATGATACGATACGATTAAGCGGTACATCCGCAAATCAGCAAATATTAGTTGAAGGATTGTTACTTCATTGGGCGGGTTTAAAACGCTCCTAAATAGAATAAATCAGGATAATAAATATGGCAGCACCCGCGGGAAGACAAGGTATTCTATCCCTGACTATTAAAGACAAAAGTGCACTTTACGCCGCTTATATGCCCTTTGTAAAAAATGGTGGTCTTTTTATTCCTACTAATAAAAGTTATGGATTAGGCGATGAAGTCTTTATGCTTTTAACCTTAATGGAAGAAACAGAAAAACTCCCTGTAGCCGGTAAAATTATCTGGGTCACACCAAAAGGCGCACAAGGTAATCGTGCCGCCGGAATTGGCGTTCAATTTAGCGATCAGGATGGTGGTGCTGCACGGACTAAAATTGAAACTTACCTGGCAGGTGCTTTGAAATCTGATCGTCAAACACACACGATGTAAATTTTCTGATTATATAAATTATAAAGTCGGGCTTTTTAGCCCGACTTTTATTTGTTAACTAAATAAAGTGAAAAATAATGTTTTTAATCGATTCCCATTGCCATCTCGATCGACTTGATTTAACACACTACGATAACAAACTTGAAAATGCGCTGACTTATGCTAATGAAGCAGGTGTAGGTCATATGTTATGTGTTTCGATAAACATGGAAAACTTTAATGCAGTAATTGGTACTGCAAAAAAATATGATTTTATTTCTGCTTCAGTTGGAGTCCATCCCAATGAAACGGATGGACATGATCCTGATGCAGATGAACTAATCACCTTGGCTGATGACAAAAATATTGTAGCAATTGGAGAAACGGGCCTGGATTACTTTCGCAGTGAAGGTGACTTGAGCTGGCAACAAGATCGATTTCGTCGTCACATTCACGCATCGAAAGAAACAAAAAAACCATTGATTATTCATATGCGTGATGCAACTGAAGATACTTTACGTATACTCAAAGAAGAAAAAGCAGATGAAGTCGGTGGTGTGATGCATTGTTTTGTTGAAGACTGGGAAATCGCGCAAAAAGCACTGGATTTAAATTTTGTTATTTCATTTTCGGGTATCGTGACGTTTAAAAATGCTAAAGATTTACAACTTGTTGCTAAAAATGTTCCACAAGATAAAATGTTAATTGAAACAGATTCTCCTTATCTTGCTCCCGTTCCTTTTCGTGGAAAAAGCAACCAGCCAGCATATGTCATACACGTTGCAGAAAAAATTGCAGAATTGCGTGATATTTCCATAGAAGAAGTAGCCGAGCAAACTACAAAAAATTATTTCAGTTTGTTTGGTGAGTTAACATAACAACATAGATTTCATCGTATTAGAAAAACAACTGTAGTTATCGAATATCCTACCGTTTTACAGTTAAATGTGTAGTTTCGTTTTACTACGCCCGTCGTCCTGAAACCGACCTGCAAATTTAGTATTTAAGCTACACTTTCTTCAGTTTGTGCTGAAGTTTCGATTAAACCACCTTGCAGTAAATAAGCATCATAACCACGCTCATTAAGAATATAAGTGGCTGAAGCACTACGGCTACCGGTATCACAATAGACAATATATTTATGTTTGTCCGACAACTTGTCAGCATTTAAACGTAAAAGAAAAAGGGGAATATTAATACTACCTGGTATTTTTTTGTTTTGATGTTCACTGTTTAAACGAACATCCAGCCAGATCGCACCATCTTTAATCATGGCTTCTGCTTCTTTAAAATATACAGATTTAAGTACTGGTTCTTTCAACAACTCAATAAAATCATCTTTTGCCAGGCGCATAAGCATTCCATCCGTATTCATAATAATAGTTGCATTACGTGGAACATCAGAAATCAATGCATCTTCTCCAAAACCTTTTCCTGCCTCAATGTCTGCGATTTTAAGTTCTTTATTACCGGTTTCTTCTGCATTACATATTACGCGGCAACTACCTGACCTGATAATATAATAAAAATCACCTTTATCCCCCTGATTTATAATAACCTCATCTTTTTTTACGGGCAGAGACTGTATACGTTGAAACATAGTTTGAATATTAGCAGGAGGAATTTTATGAAAAATATCAAGCTGTAATAATTGAGTCATCCAGTCATTATCATCAGGAGAATCTGTATCACTACCAATTTCATTCACGACGTAGCTTTTATTTTGATCCCACGTTAACAAGACATCAAGTATGTCATTATTTATTATAAAGTAATGTATGTCTGTTTTGCTTATGGCTGTTTTTTGTCGTGGTATATGATGTTCTAAAGGGAATCGGCATTGTTTTGATTTTGATGTTAATGTAGATTTATTTTCGTCAGCATCAATAAGTTCGAGCTCGCCATTTAACAGGTAGTAGGTGAAACTATCCTGATCTCCTCGATTAAATAATGTTTTTCCAGCAGGTAATGTTTTAACTGAAATATTTTTTACCAGCTCATTAAAATTATCCGGTGATATTTCAGATAAAGGAATAAAGTGGCGAAGTTTTTTACTGTCAAAAGGTAAGCTCATAAATAATTAGTATTTTAAATATAGTTTTGTTGTTACCTATAAGGCCAGTTTTATTAATTTACGTTACGCTTAATTTTTTTCGGCTGTTTGTTTTCATCCAGTGAAACATAGGTAAGTACAGCTTCAGCTACTTTCTGAGCCTTATTTTTTCCTCGTTCAGATTCGGTCATAACTTCGAGAGCAATGCGTATTGATGTATTTCCGATATGCACAATATCTGCATAAATACTGACCAAATCACCCACTAACACCGGTTTAATAAATAAAAACTCGTTTACCGAAATAGTGACTACTCGATTTCCAACACGTCTGTGTGCAGCTATACTACCGGCAATATCAACCTGAGACATGAGCCAGCCACCAAAAATGTCACCTGATGCATTTGTATCAGAGGGCATAGGTAAAACTCTAATTTCCGGTTGTTTAATAATTTCAGTGGCCATGATAAAACTCGGCTATTTCTTTCTCATATTTCTCACAAATTTTTTCTCTTTTTAATTTCAAGGTCGGTGTAATTAAACCATCTTCAATAACCCATGGTTCTAATACAATGTGAGCCTGTATAATTTTTGCATAACCGGGAAAAGCAGCCAGCTGTTTGTTAATTCGATCAATAAAAATAGCTTTAACTTTATCGATCTTAAGTGAAGCTTCATCTTCTGGCACAGACAGATCGGATGCAAACTTATACCAGTTAATTTTTTCCATTGTAATAATCGCTGAAAGAAAAGGTTTAGCTTCACCAATAACAATAACTTGCTCAAACAAGGGATCACTGCCAATTGCCAGTTCAATATCTGAAGGCGGGACTTTCTCGCCATTAGATAAAACAATAATTTCTTTTATGCGGCCAGTAATATAAATATGACCCTTTTCTATTTTTGCTTTGTCACCCGTATGGAACCAGCCTTCAGTATCAATTACTTCTTTTGTAGCTGCTTCATTGTCCCAGTAACCTAACATTACCGTTGGCCCCTTCACCAGGAGCTCGTCATTCTCTCCTAACTTAACTTCGACATTAGCCAATGTTTGACCAACACTAAACGGGTCATTATTACTCAATTTATTAGTGCAAACGATTGGGCTGGTTTCAGTTAATCCATATCCCTGTGAGATAGTTAAACCAAGTCCAATAAATGTTTTAGCAATTTCAGGAGCAAGTGCTGCACCACCAGATACAGCAATACGAAGCTTTCCTCCAAGTTTTGCTAAAATCTTACCTGCAACCAGTTTATTCAGGATAGGCCATAACAATAATTTTGGATGCCAGTTCTGTCGTTTTTGCTGCACTAAAAAACGTGCCCAACCAACCTGAACGGCAAGTTTAAACAAACCCTGAGCAATGACTGACTTATTAGATAGTTGATCATATATCTTGTTGTAAACACGTTCAAAAATACGTGGCACAGTAACTAATATTGTGGGACTAATGGATATTAAATCTTCCCCCAGTTTTTCTATAGAACGGGCATATGCGACTTTTGCACCAATGACCATCGGCATGTAATAACCTGCAGTTCGTTCAAACATATGCGATAAGGGAAGGAAAGAAAGAAAAACATCATCACTGTCAAAATATTCAAAAATTGCACCTGAATGTGCATTAGAAAAAATATTATTATGGCTTAACATGACACCTTTAGGTCGTCCTGTTGTACCTGAGGTATACACAAGTGTTGCTAGTTCATCGGCTTTAATACTTACGCGTTCTATAGTTTCAGTGTAGGAGGGAAGCCAGTTTTCAACATTCACTAAATGCGGATTATTATATCCATCAATTGATTTTGGCGTAACGATTCGTAAGAGTTCTTTAAACCCCGGCTTATCAAACAATGCAGCATCTGTTAATAAGTCTTTACAATGAGTGGGATCTTCAATAAAAAACAATTTAACGTTAGCATTTTCCAGAATAAATCGAATATTTTCAGTACGATCATTGGTATAAACAGGTACAACAACAAGCCCAAGGCTATACGCTGCTTGATCAAACACCACCCAATCAGGGCAGTTGCTCATCATAATGGCAACACGATCACCTTTGAGCAAACCTTCATGGCGAAATGCTGTATGCCAGAGCTCAACTTTTTTTGACATATCAAGCCAGGTTAAATCTTTCCAGATTTTCTCGTTATCATCATAATAACGATATGCAACGTTGTTTGCTGATCGTTTAACCCGCTCGTAGAATAAATCTGAAAGGTTGTTTGCTGTAACGGGTGTTATGTAATCCTGCTTATTTTTCATAATTTACTCAATCACAATTGTTTTCCAACCATCATCAGGTTTAAATCGAGGACCATGAACTTTCTCAAGATTCTCCAACGCCATTAACACTTGTTCCTGACCACGATCCTTAACGTACTGCAGAGGACCACCGAGGAATGGCGCAAAACCTGTGCCAAAAATAATACCTGCATCAATTAAATCTTTTGAATCTGCAACATGTTCACGTAGGCAAGCCATGGTTTCATTAATCATTCTTAGAATAAGCCGTTCTTTAACATCACCTGGTGGAGTATAATTACTTCTGATTTTTGGTTTAACCAACTTTCCTTTTTTAAAAACATAAAATCCTTTTCCTGTTTTTTTACCGAGTATTTTTTTATTCACCAGATCGCGTAAATGTTCAGAAACGGTTATAGGCATTGATTCTGCCAAATTTTCAGCCACATGAAGACATATATCGAGACCAACGGTATCTGCTAGTTCTATTGGTCCCATCGGCATTCCA
This sequence comes from uncultured Thioalkalispiraceae bacterium, assembly GCA_964654445.1. GTDB lineage: Bacteria > Pseudomonadota > Gammaproteobacteria > UBA6429 > Thiohalophilaceae > JAGLTQ01. Next base: position 24,044 of record CAZZIS010000004.1, on the reverse strand, counting down.
AACTGCAAGGCAATTTTATCAATTACAGTAATCGGGACACCTTCTTCAAATAAAGTAACGGCCTCTGTCAGGTAAGGCATGAGAATACGATTAACCAGAAAACCAGGAGTACTTGTAACTGGTAAGGGTAGTTTTTTAATTTTTTTCGTTAAAGTAGTAGCTACTTGTTGTGCTTTTTTACTGGTTTTTTCACCTACAACAATTTCAACTAATGGCATTTTTGATACCGGATTAAAAAAATGTAATCCTACCAGGCGATCAGGTTTTTTTAATGAACCCGATAATTGTTCAAGAGGAATGCTTGATGTGTTTGTTGCAATAATTGCGGTTCTTTTTAATTTTGGTTCTATCTCCTTAAATAAATTACATTTAACTTCTGCATCTTCAAAAATTGCTTCAATAACAACGTCAGCATTTACAAGTCCGTTACCCTTAATATCCGGTGTTAAACGGTCTAAGGCACTATTAACCAGACGTTTTTGTTTAAGCAGGCGTTTATACAGTTTTGCAGCACGTTTTATCACCGCCGCCAGGGTATCGTGACGTTGATCTTGCAAAGTAACGCTATAGCCCTGTAAAGCACACCAGATAGCAATATCACCGCCCATAACGCCACCACCAATCACATGAATGTGATTAATGACAATCGATTTATCCTTGGCCAAACCTTTAAGTTGATCAGTGAGTTTATAGATACGAATAAGATTTTGCGCTGTTTTTCCAACGAGCAAATGAGCAATAGATTTTGCTTCTTCTTCAAGCATTCGCGTACGATTATTTAAATGTTTCAACCATAAATCTATAATGGCGTATGGAGCAGGGTAATGAGATCGAGCAGCGCGCGCAGAGATTTTTTTAATCATCATTTTTGCAACAAAAGGACGAACCAAACGGTGATTAACAATTTTTTCCCACCAGGGTAATGCTGGTATTTTTGGAGGTTTAAGAACCGTTTGTTTTGCTGCTGTAATTAAATGACGTTCAGGTACTGCATAATTGATTAAGCGTGCTTTTTTAGCCTGCCGTGCTTTTAATGTTCGACCCGTTAAAATTAAATCTAACGCAGAAAAACTTCCCATTCTTTCAATACTTCTTACTGTACCGCCAAAACCGGGGTGAATACCTAATTTGACTTCAGGTAAACCTAAACGTGATGAGTCTTCTTCCGCAATTCGATAGCGACAGGCAAGAGCGAGTTCCATACCACCACCCAAACAAAAACCATGAATCAGGGCAACAGTGGGGCAGCTTAGATTTTCTATATTATTGAAAATTGTATGGGCACGCTGAATATTTTCCAGCGCTGCTTCCTCAGATTCAAACGTTGTAAATTCATTAATGTCTGCACCCGCAATAAAACCACTTTCCTTATCTGACAGAATAACGACGCCGGTTGGTGTTTTATCAAGTAACTCATTAACTATAGAATCAAGCTCACTAATGACCTGTTCATTAAGAACATTAGCACTACTTTTAGGCACATCCAGATGTAACCAGGCAATATCATCATTATCATGTTCTACTTTCCAGTTTTTATATTTTTTCTTAGTCATTATATATTCTCTAAATTAAGCCAGCTTTTTATTTACCACGCTCTATCAACATAGCGCCACCCTGACCACCACCGATACAAAGGCTGGCGATACCACGTTTCGCTTTCTTACGCTTGAGTACATTTAAAAGATGCAGAACAATTCGTGCTCCACTTGCACCTACAGGATGACCTAAACTTACGCCACCACCATCTATGTTGAGTTTACTCTGATCAACTTTTCCCAGGGCGGCTTCCAGACCAAGTTCCTCTTTACAATATGCTTCATCTTGCCAGGCAGCCAGGCAACCTAATACTTGAGCAGCAAAGGCTTCGTTTATTTCCCAGTAATCAATATCAGCAATTGATAACTCATTACGTGATAAAATGGGTGTAATTGAATGAACAGGACCAAGCCCCATTTGTGCAGGCTCAAGTCCTGCCCAGTGACTATCAATCAGTTTACCCATAACAGGAAGCTTGAATTCTTTAACCGCTTCTTCACTTGCAAGCAAAAGCATTGCCGCACCATCAGTAATTTGTGCACTGTTACCTGCGGTAACATTACCAAAATGTCGATCAAAGACAGGACGAAGTTTTGCTAAACGTTCTACTGAAGAGTCCGTTCGAACACCATCATCATTTAAAAATGAATGTCCTTTTAGATCATACAAGGCTTCAATTTCATCAAAAAATCCGGCTTCTTGTGCCGCTGCCAGCCGTTGATGACTTTGTACTGCAAAAGTATCCATAGTCAGACGATCAATATTAAAACGATGCGCGATATTTTCTGCAGTTTGTCCCATAGACAAGCCGACAACCGGATCAGTTAAACCTCGTAGTAAACCGATAATGGGTTTAAGGTGACGAGGGCGTAATGCTGCAAACGTTTTTAATTTGTCCATTGGCTTTTTAGACATCGCCAAGCGACCTAACCAACCAACCATCTCATTATTTAATAAGACCGGTGCATGACTCATGGCTTCAACACCGCCAGTAAGAACAAGGTTTGCCCGTCCTAAAGAGATATCTTTCGCGGCTGAATCCAGAGCTTGCATGCCCGATGCGCAATTGCGTTGTACCGTCCAGGCCGGAACTTTTTTACCACATCCCAGTCGTAATGCTATTATTCGTGCAATATTTGCTTCATCGGGACCTGGCATCATACAACCAACAATCACTTCATCAAGTTGATCTGCTGAAAAAGGCTGTCGTGCCAGTAAAGGGCGAGAACAACCTAAAGCAAGATCAACCGCGGCAAATTCACCAGGTTTTCCTTTTGCTTTTAAAAATGGCGTTCGACTGCCATCAACAATATATATCGGTTTCGGTAAACTTTTTCTTTGTTCTGGACTATCCATTATTTTTTCTCTTATATTTATCTTTCCGGATATTTATTTTTTTCTCGATAAGTCAAAAGTAAAATCATCAACACCAATTACTTTTGTACGGGCTTCGTTAGCCTGTTGCAGAATGGATTCTTCATCCTTATCAATGATACCTTCTTCTAATGCGGCTTTTAGCATCACTTCATACCCTGCATATTCAGGTTTAAATGCTTTTTGAAATGAACGAATCTTTTTTTCTAAATGTGCAGCATCAACAACTTTAAGGAAAGCGATTTCAAGTTGTGTTATCGCTTCATTTTCATTTTCAGGAATAAACACACCTGCAGTTAAACGGTTACGCATTTCGGAAGGGTTAATCAATAATTTAGAAATCTCATGACCTAACTTGTCATTGGGTGGTGCATAAAGACGTCCCCAGGGGAAAATAATCCAGCGTAATAACAATGCAATAGGCCGGTTTGGAAAATTATGTAAAAACCCATTAAAGGCAGTTTGAATACGTTGTAAATTATACTGACAAGCCCAATGAACAAACGGTAAGTCTGACTCATGTTCACCCTGATCCTGGTAATGTTTTAACACTGCAGAAAGCATATAAAGATGACTGAGAATATCACCTAAACGGGCCGATATTTTTTCACGTCGTTTTAGTGAACCACCCAGGATCATTAAAGAAATATCAGTAACCAGGGCAAATGAAGCGCTCATCCTTGTTGCTTGTTTATAATAGCGTTTAACTTTCCTGTTAGCTCGAGAAGGAGCTCGAATAAACAAGGCATTCGTCACGCCATTAAAAAAACAACGAATTGTATTTGTTATAAAGAAACTTGCATGACCAAACAAGGCTCGATCAAATTGTTCCAGGGCTTTATTTTCGTCATGTTCTGATAAAGATTCCAGCTCCTTATAGATAAAAGGATGACTACGAATGGCACCCTGGCCAAAAATAATCATCGAGCGAGTGAGAATATTTGCTCCTTCAACAGTAATGCTGATTGGAATAGCCTGATAAGCCCGACCCATAATATTTTTAGGACCAAGACAAATTCCTGCTCCACCTAAAACATCCATGGCATCATTAACGACTTTACGCATACTCTCCGTTAAATGATATTTTACTACGGCAGAGATAACCGACGGACTTTCACCATTATCTAATGCAGCCAATGTTAACGAACGTGATGCATCCATAATATAGGTTAAACCACCAATACGTGCCAGGGCCTCTTCAACGCCTTCAAATTTTCCAATCGGCATTTTGAATTGCTGACGTACGCGGGAATAAGCACCCACAGATAAACTTGCCAGCTTACCTGCGCCGGTACTCAAGGCGGGTAATGATATTGCACGTCCATCTGATAGACATTCCATCAACATACGCCAGCCCTGGCCCGTCTGCTTAATTCCACCAATCACCCAGTCCATAGGGATAAAAACATCTTTACCATAATTTGGACCATTCATGAAAACCATATTTAATGGGAAGTGACGATTACCAATTTCAACACCTTTAGTATCTGTCGGAATAAGTGCCAGAGTGATACCAATCTCTTCTTCTTCACCCAGAAGATGATCCGGATCATAAAGTTTAAAAGCAAGCCCAAGCAATGTTGCAACAGGGCCAAGTGTTATATAACGTTTGTCCCAATTTAAGCGAATACCCAACACATCTTTTTTTCCATCAAACTTTTCTTTGCAAACAATACCAAAATCAGGAATAGCGCCGGCATCACTACCAGCATGTGGATTGGTTAAAGCAAAGCAGGGGACTTCTTCACCTTTAGCTAAACGAGGCAGGTAATGATCTTTTTGTTCTTCAGTACCATATTCCAGTAATAATTTACCGGGCCCCAGTGAGTTGGGTACCATTACTGTAACCGCAGTCGATATACTACGGGTTGAAATTTTCATAACCACTTGTGAATGTGCATAAGCAGAGAAATCTTTACCGCCATAGTGCTTGGGTATAATCATGCTAAAAAAGCCATTATCTTTAATATACTGCCAAACATCTTCAGGTAGATCTTTATCTTCTTGTGTAATTTGCCAGTCATCCAACATATTACATAAAGTATTTACCGGGCCATCCATGAAGGCCTGTTCTTCTTTACTAAGAGACGGAGCAGGTAATGAGAGAAGTTTATTCCATTGAGGCTTTCCACTAAAAAGTTCACCATCCCACCAGACTGATCCCGCTTCCAGCGCTTCTTGTTCAGTGCGTGACATTGTCGGTGTCACTTTTCGGAATAGCTTCATTAATGGCGCGCTAAGCCATTTTAAGCGCCAGTGATCTTTTTTATTATTCATGACTAATCCTTGTGAATTACTAAATTGAGGCAAGAGTAAAGGTTAGATACTCGAATAATTGAATAGTTCCTTATCATTACGGCTAGATTATATTGTTTCTCACGCATGTTTTTGTCCTTAAATTAATGCACGTGTGCGGTATGTCTTATTATCATTATAGAGTATTTATCAAATAGTATCGGTTACTTATGTATATGACTTTAATAATAAATATCTTTTTTATTAAAGTTATCAATACATTAAATACACATTTAGAATAAGTTATTTATCATTAGTATGATTTGTGAATTGGAGTTTTGTTGTACCAATCGTTTATTACATATTAATAAATATGAGTAACGCAATATTAAACCATTATTAACTTAAATATAATTGCAGCAACTAACGGTATCCAGGCTGTATTGTTATTAGGCATTTTATGTATCAACTATTAGCAGTAAATTATTGAGTTTTCTTTAGTAGTAGTTTTTATTGTTTATAGTCACAGAATAATATTTAATATTTTAAATATCAGATAAATTTAAAACATGAAAAGAAAAAATATACATATTAAAAATCTCAAGTTGAATTATAAATTGTTAATGAAACATAAAAGAAGCTTGAAATACTAGTAACACATTAAATAAGTGAATTAAATAAGAGAAATCTGAATTTATTTATTCTTCCTATTATTATTGAAAATGATCCAGATCAACGTAAATTTCAACTAACAGGAGTAGGTTATTTATTAGTGAACAAAGAATAATCTTAATGCACAAGGAGGGAAGTCATCATGTATACCAAAAACATACCTTTTCGACTGGCGGCTGGATTGCCATTACTCTGTCTCTTATATTTACCTAATGCTTATTCAGAACCTGTAACGCTTGATGATTTGACATTAAATCAAGTCACTGCTGGTACTGATGCAAACACGAGTCCCGGAGGGAGTGGTGGTGCCATTATCGGAAACAGCTCTCAAGCAACTATTAATCAAACTGGCGGTGTTGATTTAAGCGGTGAAGTGCAAAGTGGAGCTAAAGGGCTCAACATTGTCAATAGCGCCGAGTCGACCGTTGCTAATGGTGTCAACATCTGGGATGTCAATGCAAACGATGCAAACGCAGATAGTGGAGAGATGATGGTCGATCAATCAAATATGATCAATCAGGAACAGAGACGCTCTGCATCCATGCCTAACTATTCTCGACCCGAGGCTGATACTTTTATAGAAGTGATACGAACTGGCTCCGAAACTCACAATGATAGTCTGGATCGTAACAATAATATTATTGATTATCAGGCTCTTACAGGTTCGGAGACTTCAGAGAGCACAGCTTGGGTTGATACTACTATTAAAGGAGATCTCAATTCTGGTGGTACAGCAGATCCCAGAGGAAGTGTTGATACCAACGTTGGTAAAGGTGGCGCAGGTGCTGGAACATTAGGTCTCGATCTCGACGGTGGTGAAGTACATCTTGGTTTAGCTGTTGGTGGGAATGTTATAGCTCATAAGGATGAAGTTACAATTCTAAGCGGTGGTACTGAAACCAAAGATAGTTACGGTGGCATGGATGTAAACGGTGATGATGTCTCACTATACGGTCGGTTGATACTACCTGATATCACGATCGATATAACTGGTGCAGGTTGTGGAGTTTTAATGGGATCATGTGGTGCCGGTGGTAAAACAACTGTGACCACTTCTAATACCACTGACAATTCCATTATGGATAATGAGAAAGTCAGCAGCATCGGTGATAGTGAGTTTACTGACAATTTGACTGAGACATATCGCTCGCCCTTTGAACTAAGTAATGCACAGGCCGAGTACATTGTAGTAGATGACTCAAGTCTTGCTGTTACTACCTCATTCAATCTGACACTTTCAGGTAGTGCGCAAAGCAATGTTAGTGCTATGAATGTAGTCAACGCTTCTGGAAGCGCAGTGGCTAACGGGGTTAACGTTGCCCGCACCAGTGGACTAGCTAATGGTGGTGCAATGGCTCTGCAACAGTCCAATGTAATTAGTCACAGCCGTTAAATCTGTAATCTGCTTTTTGCCTTGACTGTAACGGTCAAGGCAAACTGGCAGAGTCGACCGTTAGCAGCATTATAATAGTTTCCGATTAAATTATTAATCGGCTCTATATATAGGGATGCAAAGCAGTTATGTCAGATAAGAATCAAAAATTATTATTAAGTATACCAATACTACTTTTGAGTAGCTTATTGCTTCAGGTCCAAGCTGTATATTCCACACCTATTGTACTTGAAGATAGAGTTATGGATCAGGTAACGGCCGGTAATACTAACGAAGGTGGCGGCGTCGTTGTTGGACAAAGTTCAGAGGCTATCGCTAACAGTATATCAGAGCTCAACCTAAACGGAGAGGCTCAGCAAAACACAACCGGGCTTAACATTGTAAATAGTGCCGCGTCCGCGGTGGCCAATGTTGTTAATATTTGGGATGGTAGCGGAGTTACTGCAACAAAAGAAAACAGTGATACAAATTCCGAAGTTAAGATTAACCAGTTAAACAATATCACTCAAGAACAACTTCGAACTGCAATGATCTTTGGCTATCTAAGATCAGAAGCTGACCATACAGAGACTCTGAACCGTTCCGGCAATGTAAGTTACGCAAGTAATATCATCGACTATCATGGCGTCACAAACATCTTAGAAAAGACTCATGAATCTACTACATTTAGCAACGCCGGGGTTAATACACATTTCAACTTTAAACTTGGCGATAAGATAGACTTTTCAGGACATCTCGGGCTGGGTGCCGCTGTAGCTGGTTACTCAGATATTACCTTTGAAGGCGGCTCAGCTGATATTGCCGTGGCACTTGATGGAAAAATAAGCTCTGCCGGCGATGGTAAACCCCTTACAGCAGATGGGGGTCTTGTACTAGTTACCCAGGTGAAGTTGCCAGATATGCGATTGATCATAAATGGCGTTGGTTGCGGAGTAGCTATAGGTTCGTGTAATGCAAATAGCGTATTTTTCGAAACAACCAATACTAAAACAGACAACTCTACTTTAGATATAATAGAAAATCATCAGTCTGGACAAAGCTCATACTCAGAAGTACAAACAAATATCTACCGTTCTCCCTTTGAACTCAAAAATGCAAGAGCTGAATATATTGTTATCGATGACTCAACTCTTGACCTTAACTCCGATGTAACGCTTGAACTCTCAGACTCAGCACAAAAAGATGCAAAAGGAATGAATATCGTTAATGCCATCGGTAGTAACGTGGCAAATGGCACAAATATTACTCGTACCAAAAGCTTTGAAGGTAGCAGATCGAAATTAGTACTCAACCAGTTTAATACAGTGCATCACGGCAACTAACACTTTATAACAGGGGTTCACACAACTCGGTATTATATATTTATAAGCGTAAAGGATTATGAAATATTTTATCATTACATTATTTGTTACCTTTGGACTTTTATTTTCAGGGAGTTCATTTGCCGCAACCACACTCTCTGATACTGAACTTGCCGGTGTTAGCGGAGGAGGAATCGACCCACAGCTTCAAGGCCAGAGCCTGCCTCAAGAGCAGCAACAGCCAGAAAAGAACTCCGGTTATACCAAACTTCGACAACCACAAAGCATCGACGGTATGGAATTGAACCCTGAACTTTTTGTTATTTTACAAAGTAAAATTGATGTAGAGCGCAAAAGAAAACTTCTGCTTTATGGAACAACACAACAGAATGCAATTGCACTTAATCTTGAAAATGTACTGTCAAGTGACATAGTATCAACTAACAATATCTTTAACGGCGACTCCATCACTGTAGATGATGTAACATCTGAAATTGAGATTAACCAAATCAATGACCTTAGCCAGCGTCACCGTACAAAAGGTAACCTGACCACATCCATTGCAAACCATCGTTATGAAAAGAGCGAGTTACGCAGCTCCGGTTCTAATAACTACAACTACGTTGCCTATTCTTATGTCGACCAGGCACGTATCAACGAATACGTGAGCAGCAATACGCGTGTCAATTCTGTGACAGTAGGCAAACGTTATACTTCACTAGAACAGCTGAAGGAAAAACCACCGGAAATTATTACTAAAAATCAATTAGGGTGGTTAAATTTATTAGATTTTCAGGTTGATGAGCTTAACTACGGTGCTGGCGTTGATATTAAGGGCAGTGGATTAATTGTTGCCAACGATGCACGCTTCAGGCTCGATGCAGAAGCAAATGTCGAATTATGTTTTTTTATTTGGTGTTGGGATGTAACCATCGCTCGATTTGATGTAGATAAGAAATTAAGGGTTATGGATTCCACTTTTATTAGACCCGAAAGTTCGGGTGATACACAGATTGAACCAGTCGTTCAGGATGACAAGCTTGTAGAAGAATACAAAGCGGTAGACGTCGCTGAGAATTCATTTATAGAATCGTATGAACACTCTATTTTTACAGGTGGCCAGATGACAGGTGCAGAGGCAGAGTTGCTCGCACTAAGCGATGGAAGCCTTTCGGTAAATAACAGTAGCACTGTATTACTAAGCGAGAGCGCGCAAAAAAACATGCGGGTCTTCAATGGGGTAAATGCTGTTGCATCAGTTGCGGCTAATGCATTTAACTTAAGCAGACTGCCAGTCATTACAGGAACATCTACTGTGTCTCGGTTGTCAATGCAGCAACATAATCGTTTTATCCAGCAGCGTTAGGCTGCTTTATGGTGGTTATTATGAATACAAAATACACGGTCCTTATTTCCTTTTTTCTAATAATTCTTTTTTCAGCCGGGGTGAGGGGCTTTGAGGAGTTAAGCGACCAGCAACTCAATGCAATCACCGCAGGTAACACTAACTCAGACCATGAAAGCATGGAAGCGTTAACCCGTATTCCTTTTCGCTATAGTGGAAGAAAGGGAAGTGTAGATGGAGAAGTTATCGTTGTCCCTATGTCACTCTATAACCAGACATCAAGTTTACATTTGATGGATAATGCTCAATCAAACTTAAGCTCACTAATTAACATCAATGCAGTTAATTCTCCTATTCAGATTTTGTTGAACTTGAATATCAATGTGAATTCTACAATTGGCAATATAAATCAGTTGAATACTCTTTTAGCCAGGTGAGACAGGAATAGTGACATATAAAAACTCAAGTCTTTATATGATTTTATTATTACTTTTTATTTTTTTCAATATATTTTCTTTTCAACTTTACGCCAGCCCGGTTGGAATAAACTTTGGAAATATGCGATATAAAAGTAATGTTAAGAGCTTATATGAACTTCGTTGGGATAAATTAACAAGACAAGGGTGGGACATCAGTTGCGGTGCTGCCGCTCTTTCAACAATTTTAACCTATCATAATGGTCGACCATATTCTGAAATGGCTATAACTTTAAGTATCTTAAAAAATAGTGACCCAGTTGTTGTTAAGAAGCGAGGTGGATTTTCATTATATGATCTTAAGCGTTTTGTCAGGGCTGTTGGTCTACAAGGTCTCGGTTATGGTGATATGACGATTGATGATCTGGAAACGTTTTCTATACCTGCAATACTCCCGATACGAATTAAAGAGCTAGATCACTTTGTTATATTTAAAAAACGTGTTGGAAATCATATCCTCGTTGGTGATCCAGCATTTGGGAATCTTTCTTTGCCTGCAGATCGGTTTATGAGAATGTGGAAAAGTAAAATAGCTTTCTATGTTGTAACCACAGAAGAAAAACAGCTATTGGCTAAACAGAAAAAAAAACCATCTAAAAGCATTCTTTCGCCACAGACTATGGAGGCTGCGATTCCAAATCCTCATTATGCATATCGTCTTCTTAGTCGTATCCCTACTGTGCCTTTAACTAGACGAATGGTGGTACATTCTCCTTAATATGAAATTTAGTCGTTTTATAATTGTTATTGCTCTGCTGTTAATTAGTCACATAGGCGTGGCTGATGACTATGCCAGCATAACTTCACAAAGTGGTGAGATAAACCAGAAAATCCTTCAGCTTAAACAAAGCAACATGGTATATGAGAAAGTTATTAAGAATCTTATACAGCGTATAGAACACCTTGAGGATTCAGTTAGTGACAAAGCCGTTATCATCAAAGATGAGAATGATCATACCAACCCACAGGTGGATCCGGAAGTTAAGGCCAAGCTGGAGAAGGAAAGTGAGGAAAACTCTAAACTGATTAAAACTGCTTTTGAACAAAGGTTGAGTAAAGAAGGGGGGATGCTGCTGGGTAAATACCAGTTTATTTATGAACCAAGTTTGTCATATGCTCATTCCTCTTATGACAATATTGTGGTTGATGGTTTTACAATTTTTCCAGTTCTGGTTGTCGGAGACATTGTCTCAGAAAAAGTAAGTCGTGATATTATCACAAATAACCATTCTTTTAGGCTAGGACTTGGCCAGGATATGCAAATGGATGTTGTTATTCCCTTGGGTTATGAGAAAGAAGAATCATTCAGAGGTGATGGAAAGCATGAAGAAAAAAAAATATCTGGACTTGGCGATATTTCTCTTGGTCTAAGTTATCAACTCATTAAATCACACAGCGATTGGCCGGATTCAGTAATAGCGCTTAACTGGAAAACGGCAACAGGAAAAGATCCTTATCGACTGTTAAGTTCTAATGAACTCGCTTTGGGAAGTGGTTTTAATACCTATAGCTTATCTCTAACCTCAATGACGAGTGCAGATCCAATTGTTCTTTTTGGCAGTTTTTCCGTAAATTATACAGAGGGTATGGGGAAGCAAGTAGGGTATGTTAAACCAGGTATTAGTAGTGGTCTCAACCTTGGTATGGCACTGGCGCTAAATTTTGATACATCACTAAGTTTTAACTTCCAATTTCTCTATACTGATAAAACAGAAATTAATGGACAAAAACTTAGCGGTACAGAGATGACAACATCCACCTTTGCGATAGGATTATCCAAAGCAAAAGGTGAATCTTCTGCTGTTGATGTCGACCTTAGTATTGGTTTGACTTCTGATTCTCCTGACTTTCAATTAACAGTTTCATTTCCATTTAATTTTTCTTTTCTTTGAAAAACCGGAATCATCATACGACATTATTCTCTGTTATATCTGACTTACATTTAAAAGCGGCATAATATATATTATGTTAAATAGCGAGTATATACTATAATCGTTATTCCAGCACGATGTGGTCGACCACAGAAAGTACTAAACTTTCCCACGAAAAGTACTAAATTTCCATAGCAAGTACTAAAGCACTTAACCAGCATTTATTGATAGTATTCGTAACGTTTATTATGGATGAATTTTTTGTGATTTAGAACTTATAGCTTATTTAGCTTATACCAACTCAGGTAAATTCTTAATTTTGCGGTTCTTTGTTTTTAGCCCAATCCAATTTGATTTAGTTCCAATTATCATTAGTAATAATTGCTGTAGAGGCAATTGAGTTTGGTCAACCACAGTAAGTACTAAACTTATCCACGGAAAGTACTAAATTTCCACAAAAAGTACTAAATTGCTTGAACAAGAGCATAAAAGCAATGTTTACTAAAAAGTGGAATACATGAAGGGAACTTGTTTAGAGGAATTAAGTCTGAATTAACACTATATAAAAGCATTAGCGGAAGCGCTATCAATACACTGGTAAAGAAAAGGATTAAGAAAGTGGGTTTAAATGAAACAAATTATAGTGCACACTCAAACCAACAGTAAAATATTTAATATCAATCTCAACTATAGTTATAAGTATATCTATTATCATTATCCTTTATATTTTTCATAATCTTCTAAAAATAAAGTTTCAGAATCATCAGTAAATTCTTGCTTTCTTTTATCAAGTTCATTTAGCTTTTGGAATACATTTTTATAGATAACTTGATGCGCCTGATGCTTAAGTGTTTCTTCATTATATTCATCCATTTCTATTTCGTTTTCTAATGTCAAATTCACAAGCATTAATAAACCTTCCTTAGTTAATTTATCTAGCGTCAAATAATTATTAGGACCAACATAGTACTGCCCCTGATTATCTTTAATTTTCAACAGTCTCATAGACTCCCCTCCTATTATTATATGCCTCTTTACCAGCCTCTAATGAATTCATCATGATCTCATGAGTCATAATTTTTTCTCCATCAATTGTCGTTAAAGACTTATCAGCAGGATATCCGGAATGTATTTTATACTCTACATCTCCAGCTGTTGTCTAAACTTTCTGCTCGTATAGTGGCAGCCTTGATCAGAATGAAACATAACTTCTTTCGGTTTTCCTCGTGACTCAAAAGCCATTGCTAAAGCATCGCTTGTTAACTGACTGTCGGGAGAAAATGACATCGCCCAACCAATCGGTTTACGTGAAAACAAATCCATCACAATGGCAAGATAAGCCCAGCGTTTTCCCACCCAAATATACGTTACATCACCGCACCATACTTTATTGGGTTCCATGACATCAAACTCACGGTTTAAGTGATTAGGTATCGCTACGTGTTCTTGTTTCGCTTTTCTATATCGGTGTTTCGGTTGCTGACAACTATGAAGTTGGCAGGCTTTCATTAAACGTCCAGCACGATAACGACTTAATGGTGTTCCACGTTGTGTTGCTATTTCTGATATCGTTCGCGCTCCGGCAGAATTTTTGCTCTCGCTAAATATTGTTTTTACCAACAACTGTTCATTTAATTTTATAGGGTTAATTGTTTGAGAACGTTTAACCCAATATTTATAACTGCTGCGATGAACATCAAATGCCTGGCAAAGTTCTGTTACAGCATAGCTCTCTTTGAGTTGTGACATCATCGCAAATTGTTCATCGAGTCCGACATCAAGAGAGCCGTAGCCTTTTTTAGGATTTCTTTCTCCAATTCGATTTGTTTAATTCGCTTTTCAAGTTCTTTTATTTTTCGTTGGTCTGGTGTTAATGCATTAGGTTTGTTCGCAATGCCATTATGTTCATCTTTAAGTTGCCGTACCCATTTATCAACCGTTGATTTGCCGACATTCATTGCTTCAGCGGCTTCTCGTACGGAGTAGCCTTGTTTAACAACAAGTTCTGCAACTTCTAAACGAAACTCGGGTTTAAAGTTTGGTCTGCTTTTCTTACTCATTTTTCCACCTATCATGTTACGAGATGAATGATATCACCTCTAGTTAGGTGGCCAAATTAACTATGCCACTACAGATTAAATAGAAGACTACAACAGAAATGACGGACATTTTTGTTTCAACTATACACTTCTATTTGCCACGCACATGTTCAATATTAAACATACACACATTCATCATATGATATAAATGAAAATGAACAACATAAACCAAACCTTCATGGAGTCCACTCTCATTAAGCCATGTGCACAGCTACTTGTTGTGTATCGCTATGTAGAATATGACAAGCGTGCTCAACATCACTTCGTACAGCATGAACAATCAGCAGAAATTTTTCTTCCTTAAGCGCTTTTTCATATTGGCGTATGCTATCTCTTGGAATCCCCATGCTGAAGAGTGCCGCACCTAATACACTCAATCTGCTACCAATCTCTATATCTTCTTGCTCTTTCACCAGCAAACTAACGATGGGGCCGGCGGCGGCTAATGGACCAAAATCTGGTAGCAAAAAAAATGATGCACCACTCAGCTGACCCCAGAGACTATTCCAGAATGCAGCCTGAACACCACGAAAACGAAGTTGCTCACCGCTAGTATATAAACCAATGGGGTGTTCTTCGTTATGAAAACCCTTACCAACCATTGATACAATTTTCAGATCAAAATTTTGTGCTAGTAATTCTTCAATAGCCTGTTCAGCAGTCTGCTCGCTTGAATAAAGTGAAACACATGTATTTTTTTTAGTCATATCTTCAGGCTCGATGAAATTGTAGTCGGACATTAAGGGATCCCCACAAAAAAGTGATCAGAATAAAATAAGTTATGAAGTTTTTTAATTTACCTAATATATTTAAAAACAGTTTAGTCATGCATAAAGGCATTTGGTGCATTATATAAGTAATATTATGCATACCACTTATTCTGAAAATATAAGTGTCGAGGGTACTGTTTGTATTTTCTATGTAAGTCATTGATTTAGATCGAAATTATGTGGGGATACCTCAGAATCGGACATACAAATTATCTTTGAATTATTTTTTATTTTATTTGATACACAGTGTTCATACTGTCATCCAGGTGACAGATGTCTTGAATGAGCGAAAATAAAGGTAATATCCGTACTGGCGCGTAGGAGGTAATTTAAGCTTTATCTTTTTGCTCTGGTGGTAAGTGAGCTTCAGTGGCGTAGTCCTGAAGTGTTTCCAGTTCTTTGACTTCAGTGTGAAAATTTTGCTTATGCAAGATTCCCTGCTTGCGCCAATGCTGTAGGTGTCGGTTAACGACTTGACGCACCGAACCCACCATACGTGCCAGCGATTCATCATGTAAATCATGAATCAGTTTTAGTGAATGATTTCCATTACCGGACTGTGGATGGTGCGGTGCAACATGGCGTAATATCAAGCGAGCGAGTCGAGTCATTGTGTCATATAAGGCCAGATCAGTGCTGAGGTCTTCCAGTTTACGCATTTGTTCGCCCAGATAAGGCAGAAAATTACGATTAAATTCAGGATGTTTGTCAATCCAGTCTCGGGCATCTTTTATCGGTACTGAAATCAAGGCCACATCATCAATGGCCACCGGTTGAACATCATGAGGGTCATTATTTAATAATGTTACCACATCAATACCGTCACCCGGCCCCAGCAATGACAGCGTAATGCTTCTGCCGGTTTTAGGATTTACTCGCATGACTTCAAGGCGTCCTTCGATCAGCAAATAAAAACGCTCATGAAAGATGGCAGAGTCGAGTTGTATACCCCGTCTCCAAGTATCACGCCGAAACAAAGACAACATATCATCAAGCACATTATCCGCCAATCCTTCAAATAATGCCGTCTGACAAAGTACTTTTTTACAATGCTTGTAATAAACCGGATCTCTTTTCATGTCTGATTATTCCTTTTCAGTTATCCTTATTCTCGTGCAAGACAGTTATTGCGTTGTATTTTTTAAGCTTACTAATAAGGCAACAATAAACATTGACAGACTAAAGTGAAAAAAGTTTTTACATTTAACGATATCTCAGGCATTTAGTAATATTTTTTACATATTAATTGGATTGATTCTAGCTACTAACTGAAAAACACCTTGAGTGTCACACAGGTGACATCATGCTATCAACACTTTGTGTATCTTTAATTGTGAAGTGTGCCTTAACAACTACTTCCCTTCTATTCCCGATTTAATCTAAATAAGTTGTGTCACTTCATCACATCTTGAGCCACGCTATGTAACAACATAGTGTGACGATAAATACTTTATATTTAAACACGTTAATTGGAACAGGCTATGACTAAGATCAAAAATTATATTCGTTGGTTTGAAGAACTTGGTATAGAAGATATCCCGCTGGTCGGTGGTAAGAATGCCTCTCTTGGTGAAATGTATCGCGAGCTAACACCCCAGGGCGTAAAGATTCCCAATGGGTTTGCCATTATCGCTGATGCCTATCGCTACATGCTCAAACACGCCAATGCCTGGGATGCACTGCATGAAGCATTAGATGGACTTGATGCGAGTGATATCAATGACCTCGCGCGACGCGGAGCTAAAGCTCGAGATATTATTTATGGTGCAACATTGCCAGACGATTTGCGTGAACAAATTCTAAGTGCATTTAAGGCATTAAAAAAACAATATTCTGATGACATCAGTGTCGCTGTGCGTAGCTCTGCTACTGCAGAAGATTTACCCAATGCCAGTTTTGCTGGGCAGCAGGATACCTACCTTAATATCGAAAGCGAAGAACAATTACTCGATGCCTGTCGCCGCTGTTTTGCCAGCCTATTTACCGATCGTGCGATTCATTACCGTATTGATCAAGGCTTCGAACACTTTAAAGTTGCACTGTCGATTGGTGTTATGAAAATGGTACGTTCAGATCTTTCTGCCAGTGGTGTGATGTTTTCGCTAGACACCGAAACTGGTTTTCGTGATGTGGTGTTTATCACTGGCGCTTACGGCCTAGGGGAAAATGTCGTGCAAGGTGCGGTAGACCCTGATGAGTTTTATGTACACAAACCAACTTTCGAACAGGGCCATCGAGCGGTGTTACGTCGCACTCTGGGCTCAAAAAAAATACAGATGCAATATTCCGCAGGCCGCACCCGCGAAGCCACGCGAAATGTACCGACACCTAAAGAATACCGACAACAATTCTGTATCAATGATGCGGATGTTTTAACCCTCGCCGAATATGCTATTAAAGTTGAAAATCATTACAGTAATAAAATAGGTCATAACAAACCTATGGATATGGAATGGGCAAAAGATGGGATTGATGGTGAACTCTACATGGTGCAGGCACGTCCTGAAACTGTGGAGTCACAAATTTCAGGCAACTCACTTGAAATTTTTCATCTTAAGGAAAACGGTGAAACCCTTACTCACGGCAATGCCGTGGGCACACGAATTGCCAGTGGTCGCGCCCGACTGATACGTAATGTTAGCCACCTCGATGAATTCCAGCCCGGCGACGTGCTGGTAGCAGACACCACCACTCCTGATTGGGAACCGGTGATGAAAATTGCCGCCGCCATTGTGACCAATCGCGGTGGTCGTACCTGTCATGCCGCCATTATTGCCCGTGAACTAGGTATTCCAGCCATTGTCGGCTGTGATAATGCCACGGCAGTCATACCGGATAACGAAATGATTACTGTGGATTGTTCTCAAGGTGACAAGGGTCGTGTTTATCAAGATGCGTTGGCCTTCGTAAAAGAGGTCACCGATTTGTGCGAACTCTCTCGCCCTGTTACCGAAATCATGATTAATCTGGGCAATCCTGATCTGGCTTTTAAAACATCCTTCCTGCCCAATGACGGCGTTGGCTTAGCGCGTATGGAATTTATTATTAATGAATCCATCAAAGCGCACCCGATGGCTTTGTTACACCCGGAACGGGTGCGCGATTCGACACAGCGTCAGCAACTCGAAAGCTTAAGTCTCGGTTATGACAGTCCGGTTGATTTTTTTGTGAAACATCTGTCGGAAGGTGTCGGCACCATTGCCGCTGCCTTCTGGCCCAAACCGGTGGTGGTGCGCATGTCTGATTTTAAATCCAACGAATATGCCTCTCTGCTCGGTGGACAATATTTTGAACCTAGCGAATCCAATCCCATGATCGGTTTTCGTGGTGCGTCGCGTTATACCCACCCTAATTATGCCGAGGGTTTTGCGCTGGAATGCGCTGCCATGAAACGCGTGCGCGAAGACATGGGGCTAACTAATGTCATATTAATGATCCCTTTTTGTCGAACTGTCACAGAAGGCGAACGGGTATTGCAGGCAATGAGCGACAATGGACTTAAACGCGGTGAAAATGGTTTACAGGTTTACGTCATGTGCGAAATCCCCAACAATGTGATCCAGATTGATGCCTTTGCCAAACTGTTCGATGGTTTTTCAATTGGCTCCAACGACCTGACTCAACTCACCCTGGGGGTTGATCGTGATTCAGAAATCGTCGCCTTTGATTTTGATGAGCGCGACCCCGGCGTTAAAGAAATGATTCGTCTGGCAGTCGACGGCGCACGACGGAATAAACGTCATTCTGGTTTATGTGGACAGGCACCATCAGATTATCCTGAAATGGCAGAATATCTTGTTGATCTTGGCATTGACTCCATCAGTCTCAATCCGGATTCAGTACTCAGCACAACAAGACATATTCTAGAAATTGAGAAAGCACTGGGTTGCAAAAAAACATAAGGTTTATGAGTATGAAGAATCCACCTGTTCTGCTGATCATACTGGATGGTTTAGGTCTTAACCCCAACCGTGCCTACAATGGTTGGGCTCTGGCTCGCACTCCCCATCTTGATCACTACTTTGCAAGCTGGCCGCATACCGCATTACAGGCTTCCGGCGAAGCGGTTGGATTACCCGACGGCCAGTTCGGTAACTCCGAAGTGGGACATTTAACTCTTGGCGCGGGTCGGATACTGGAGCAGGATCTGCTGCGCATTAAAGAAGCCATTTTTGATGGTACGCTTTCAAACCACCCTGCCTGGCTCGAGCTGATACACAAAAAAAGCGCCCTGCACCTTGTCGGTATGATCTCTGATGGCGGTGTCCATTCTCACATCGATCATCTCTGCGGCATATTGACTTTGGTCGTAGCCGCCGGGATAGAACCGGTGATTCATATGATCACTGATGGTCGTGATACCGCGCCACGCTCAGCGTTAATCTACCTGTCAATTATTGAAAAACGATTGAAAACTTTAGGCAAAGGTTATATCGCAAGCGTTAGTGGACGTTATTTTGCTATGGATCGCGCCGGTCACTGGGAACGCACCCAGCAAGCATGGTCGGCGATGGTAATCGGCGATGGTCTGCATGCTGATAACGCACTTATGGCGATTGAAGCTGCGTATCAACGCGGTGAAAGTGATGAGTTTATTAAACCCACCATTATTGGCCGCTACAGCGGTATAACTCATTCAGATTCCGTGCTGTTTTTCAATTACCGCAGTGATCGCGCGCGTCAACTGGCCGCTGGTTTTGGTCTCGATGATTTCGAAGAGTTTGACCGTGGTAATGCAATGATTCCAGCTCTGGTCTGCATGACTGAGTACAATGCGCATTTTCCCTTCCCAGTGCTATTCGCACCTGACAACCCGAAACAGGTACTCGCCGAAATAATTAGCCAGGCCGGACTAAAACAATATCACTGCGCAGAAACCGAAAAATATCCGCACGTTACTTATTTTTTTAACGGTGGCATCGAAACAGCCTTTCCCGGTGAAGACCGTGAAATCATCCCATCACCGCAGGTTGCCACGTATGATCTGAAACCGGAAATGAGCGCAGCAGCCGTTGCTGATCGAGTCATAGCCGCCGTTGCCTCTGATCAATATAGTTTTATCGTAGTCAACTTTGCCAACACAGATATGGTCGGACATACCGCTATCCAGCATGCAATCATTCAAGCTGTCGAAACGGTCGACCTGCACAGCGGCCGAGTTATCGATGCCGCACTACGCCGTAACTGGCGAATTATATTAACTGCCGACCATGGCAATTGTGATGAAATGGTGGATCCACAAACAGGCGAACCGCACACTCAACACACTGCCTACCCGGTACCTTTGTTACTGATCGGAGAGTCTGATATCAATTTGGGTAGTGGCCGCACCCTTGCAGATGTGGCCCCCACTATTCTTGAGTTACTTGGCCTTCCGCAACCACCAGAAATGACGGGGCGCAGCCTGTTGTTGAAACTCGAACCCTGCGCTTAGATAAAGGATTCATTCCATGTCCACTTTTTCACCCCGTACTCTACCGCAACAACTTGAATCACTCACCGAGCTTGCTCTGGATTTACGCTGGACATGGAGTCATGGTGCAGATGCCTTGTGGAAAATGGTGGATCAGCAAGGTTGGGAACGCACCAAAAATCCATGGATGGTGTTACAGAATGTATCTCATCAACGTCTGCAGCAGCTCGCTGATGATGAACTGTTTTGTAATGAACTCGAACGTCTAATTACTGAACGGGCAGCCTATCAGAATGATCTTGGTTGGTATGGCGAGGCCAAAACAAATTTCAACATCGGCAAGGTCGCCTATTTCAGTATGGAATTTGGTCTTGGCGAAGCCTTACCCATTTACGCCGGTGGCTTAGGTATTTTAGCGGGTGATTACCTCAAGACTGCCAGTGACCTGGGGCTACCTGCAATTGGTGTCGGTTTGCTTTATCAGGAAGGCTATTTTCGTCAAATGATCGATGCTGCTGGAAAGCAACTCGCCATCTACCCCTATAACGAACCGTCTACCTTGCCTATTCAACCGATGAGAACAGCAAGCGGTGAATGGCTACATATCCCGCTGAACCTGCCCGGTCGACAATTAATGCTACGCGTCTGGCAGGTTAATGTTGGACGTGTTCAATTATATTTGCTCGACAGCAACGACCTACTCAATAGCCCGGGTGATCGCGGTATTACCAGTAAGCTTTATGGCGGAGGTAAAGAGTTACGTTTTCTACAGGAGATGGTATTAGGTATTGGTGGGTGGCGCTTGTTGGAAGCTATTGGTGATGAAATTTCGGTATGTCATTTAAACGAAGGCCATGCTGCTTTTGTTATTTTGGAACGGGCTCGCCAGTGCATGGAACAACACAACCTTTCATTTGACGAAGCACTTTGGATGACGCGTGCCGGTAATGTTTTTACTACTCATACACCGGTCGAAGCCGGCTTCGATACATTTCCTGCGCAATTTATCGACAAGTATTTTCCGATGTTTCATGATTTTCTAATGCGTACTGGCCTTTCGTTGCAACAACTACTGGCGCTCGGCCGCAAAAATGCCGACGACCCGACTGAATCCTTTAATATGGCCTATTTAGCGATGCGGGGTTGTGCGCGAAGCAATGCTGTCAGTCGTTTGCATGGCGAAGTAAGTCGTAAATTGTTTAGTACACTGTACCCTCTTTGGCCAATATCCGAAGTTCCCGTTAGTCATGTCACCAATGGTGTGCATGTACCCTCGTGGGATTCTTCATGGGCTGATCAACTGTGGACAAAATCGTGTGGCAAGCAACGCTGGCTAGGCAACACGCAATCATTGCATCTGGCTATTGAGTCAATTGATGATTCAACTTTGTGGAAATTACGCACGAATGAACGACAAGATCTCATTCACTACGCCCGCCAGCGTCTGGCTTTGCAACTGGGTCAGGTGGGCGCATCACCGCAGCAAGTAGAAAATGCCTCACTTGTACTCGACCCTAATGCCTTAACATTAGGTTTTGCGCGACGTTTTGCTACCTATAAACGGCCTAATTTATTGTTACATGATAAAGCACGTTTAAGTCGATTGTTAACGGATAATAATAAACCTGTGCAATTGATCATTGCTGGTAAAGCACATCCAAACGATGTTGAAGGCCAGCGCATGATTCAGGAATGGATTATGTTCGTCAAACAACCTGGAATACGGGGTCATGTGGTGTTTTTGGAAGATTACGATATCACATTGGCACAACATCTGGTGCAAGGTATCGATGTTTGGATCAACACCCCTCGCCGTCCCTGGGAAGCCTGTGGTACCAGTGGTATGAAAGTTCTTGCTAATGGTGGACTTAATCTATCTGAGCTGGATGGCTGGTGGGCCGAAGCCTGCAGTTGTGATGTTGGCTGGTCGATTGGTGATGGCAAGGAACACGATACAGATCTGAGTTGGGATGCGACTGAAGCAGAACAACTCTATCAGATCCTTGAAAATGAAATCATCCCACTTTTTTATACACGTGATGACAAAGGTTTACCCCGTGAGTGGTTGACATTCATTCGTAACAGTATGATGAAACTTGCCCCACAATTTAGTAGTAACCGTATGGTTCAGCAATACGTTGAAGAGTTATATTATCCCGCTGCAATTCATTATAAAAATAGACTCGCTAATAACGGTCAACTGACAAAACAACTTCATGACTGGCATAACACTTTGACAACCCATTGGGATCATATTCACTTTGGTAATATCGAGACACAGAAAATAGATAATGGCTGGTCCTTTCAGCTACATATTTATCTCGGTGAGATTTTTCCTGATCACGTTAATGTAGAACTCTATGCAGAAGGCATTGATGATGAAAAGCCTATGGTAATTCAATGCCACTGCAAAGATAAAATCACAGGTGCAATACATGGCTACGCTTATCAGATAGATCTACAAACTACGCGGGACGCGGCAGATTTTACCGCACGTGTCATTCCTCATAATACAGAGGTAGAGATACCAGCCGAAGCCAATTTGATCGTCTGGCAGCACTGACTGACATCGGGTTAAACACTAATATAATGAATTTCAAAATTTTGAATGCAACTGGAAAACATCGAGTACATAATTTGAGAACTGAGTTGTATGACAATGTTGTAAGTCTCAAAGGTATTGATAGTTCGGTCTTGAGTTCAGCTAAATAAAGTAGCGTAACAGGAAATAATACATATCTATTATGCTTTAAGACTTCTTTGTCCCACAGGTGTATTATAAAAATATTGGTGTTCATTAATCATACTGGATGCCGGCGCCAATAAATAATCAGCAGAAAACCAAATAACATACCGCCAAGATGGGCAAAATGTGCAACCCCAGCCATGGTTCCGGTCACGCCAGACCAGAGTTCAATTGCTCCATAGATTATGACAAACCATCGGGCTTGCAGAGCGACAGGTGGAAATATCAATACCAAAATCTCTTTCGGAAAAGTCATGCCGAAGGCCAACAGCAAACCGAACACGCCCCCTGATGCACCAATGGTTGGATAGTACCCTCCACTCATACTAGAAACAAAGACTTGCACCAAAGCTGCACCGATAACACATACCAGATAATAAATGACAAAGTTGCGAGGCCCCCATACATTTTCCATACGCGAACCAAACAACCACAGTGCATACATATTCAGTAAGAGATGCATAAGGCCGCCGTGTAAAAAGGCATAGGTTACTAATTGATAAACTTCAAAATGTGGTTGAGAGATACCAATGTTTGAAATGCCTGTCGCACTCAAAGGCCATAGGGCTAATTGGGTGATCAACGGATTACCATAAGTCATCTCTGCAAAGTACATAATAAAATTACTGATAAGTAGAATTCTGACAACAGGTGGAAGAAGTGAAGATGAAGCGCTAATCTTAAACATAATACTGCTTTCCTTTTAGTCTGAATTAAACCCGATTTAAATCGTTAACCGAAGCAACTCACTTCACAGTCTGATGGATCCCCACGAATTCACACCTCATTACACTGTTTTATTAATTTTGATAA
>CAZZIS010000003.1:28472-83528 GCA_964654445.1 uncultured Thioalkalispiraceae bacterium | reverse complement strand
CCCAGCAAGAGAAAGAAA
Organism: uncultured Thioalkalispiraceae bacterium; assembly: GCA_964654445.1. Classification (GTDB taxonomy): domain Bacteria; phylum Pseudomonadota; class Gammaproteobacteria; order UBA6429; family Thiohalophilaceae; genus JAGLTQ01. The sequence goes on along the minus strand of CAZZIS010000003.1, from coordinate 83,510 downwards.
TTCCCAATGAATACCTGCCTTAAATTGTAGGTTACTTTTTCCATGTGGATCTAGCCTCCCATACAATAAATATAGCAAACCAGATTCGTTTTTTATATATTGCTGACATGACATGATGCTTATATTATAAGGATCAAAAGGGGCGGAGTGCACTATAGAAGAATTGCGATGTGTTTTCCCAGGAACTCCAAAAGGAGTTCATTAGGGATGACCTGACTGCACTTTGTTTAGGCATCATCAGTATCTCCTAACTTACTTACTCTGTTCATTTTGGTCAGTTAATTTTGACGACTTGCAACTATTTGTTATAATAGTACTTCATTGGCAGGGAGCCGATCAATTCAAATCAACACAAGGAGCGTGTTATGCCTCACACACCTGGAATATATTTGGCTGGTACTCCAGCTCATATCGTACAACGCGGTAACAATCGTAATGCCTGTTTTTTTTCTGATGATGATTACCTGTTTTATTTAGATGTGCTTGGTCAGGGATTACAACGTTATCATGTTAAGTTGCATGCTTATTGTTTAATGACGAACCATGTTCATTTATTAATGACACCGGAAGATGAGTTTGGTATCTCACATGTGATGCAATATACAGGTCGAGGTTATGCTCAATACATTAATATGACTTATCACCGTAACGGTAGGTTGTGGGAAGAAAGATATAAACAAAGTTTAGTTGATGCAGATAATTATTTATTAAAGTGTTATCGCTATATTGAGATGAATCCGGTTGCTGCAAGTATGGTGCTAACACCTGAACAATATCGTTGGAGCACTTATGGTTGGCATGCATGGGGCCGACCTAATGAATTTATAAATGATCATGTTTTATATGAACAATTAGGCAGTACTTCTGATATTAAACAACAAGCGTATCGAGAAATATTTAAAATGCAGGTTTCTGAAGAAGATATTCATGTCATAAAAGAAAGCATTGAGTATAACTATCCGCTAGGTAATGAACGTTTTAAGAAACAGGTTGAATTTTCATTAGCTAGAGCAGTTGGTTAAACACAAAGTGGTGCGAACTTGAAATAAGTGTGGATATGTATTCATGTTAAAAGTAAAATTTTGGCCATATGCATCCACCTAAACAGTACTCACAAGATAAACTTAAATCGGCCACTTTCCATGAGCAGATAGCAATGACTTTTTAGTCAGACTTCATATATTTACTACCATATACATTAAAAATATTTATCCTTGTGCCAGGTAAGGCCACGAATAGTCGTGTTGTTTTAATTCATGCAATGCTTCATCCATGGCTGTTTGCCAACTTTTTTGTGGCACATAATCGAGCTTTTGTTTTGCATATTCATTTGTGCAGTACCAGTCTTCTGCGAGATGCACTATTGATCGAGTAAGGAAAGGTCCTTTGCCGGGCAAGATGGGAAAAAGTGTTTCCATTAACCAGGCAAAAATATAACCGGCGGGATAAGGTACACTATATAACGGTTTGGGTACGCCTGTTTTTTTGCTGATGTAGTTAATGACTTCGCGCATGCTGGGAAAATTTTCTCCGCAGATATTAAATGATTCATAGTCTTGTAACTTATCAGTTGATACAGCGGCAACATATGCATTGGCAATATCTTTGTCAGTTACCAAGGGCAATCGACTTTTTCCAGCAGAAAGCCATGGAACCAGGTACGTTTTTAACCGTGGCACAAGCGCAGGTACCAGGCCAATTTTATTTCCAGCACCAACAAAGTGACCGAGTCGCATTGTGATCATTTTCATACCGCGATGGGCATTTTTTTTCATATATCTATCAACATCAACAAGACGATCAAGATGTGGCCAGAACCCGGTATGCGTGGGCTGTGAAAAATCATCAACGACCGTTTTGTTTCTGGAGTGCTTTGCAATTGCGATTGTACTGGTCATTATAAATCTTTTTACTCCTGCATTAATTGCTTGTTCAAGTAAGTCGATAGTGGGTTCATAAAAATATTCTTTTTCTTGTTTGTCGTGTCCCCACATGGCTGCCCAGGTACCGGCATGACAAATAATATCAATATTTTTTACTAATGATTTTCGATAGGACGGATTACGTAGATCGCCCTGACGAACTTCGCCGTGAAAATAGTCGGGGAGTTTACTTTTATCACGACAGGCCACGATAAGATTAACGTTTTCCTGATTATATAAGGCGTGCAGTAAGTTTTGCCCTACAAAGCCGCTTGCACCTGTGATCAGGATGGTTGTCTTGGAAGTGGACATAATAGGCATTTTCCTCAGAATTATAATTTAGGCCGACCGTACTAATATCGACAGATTAGGGTGATCGTACTAGAATGTCAAGACAAAAGAAAAGAGAATTAATATGACTCAGAAAGGAAAAATCAGTCGGGACCGGATTATTGAGGCAGCAAACCGCCTTATTTATACTAAAGGCTATAATCAAACATCGATTTCAGATGTTGCTACTGAGGTGGGTATTACCAAGGGTAACCTTCATTACCATTTCAAAAGTAAAGAGGAGTTACTGGATGCAGTTATTCAATTTCGTCTGCTAATGATTAGTGAAACACTAAAACAATGGGAAGAACAGTTACCCGAAGCCAAGGTCAGACTCAAACGTTTTATACAAATGATATTGAATGAAGAACAGGATATTGTACGTTATGGTTGTCCGATGGGTTCATTAAATTCTGAGCTTGGAAAATTCCAGTTATCATTGCAAACAAGTTCAAGAGAAATGTTTGATTTGTTTCAAAACTGGCTGGAAAAAGTCTTTAAGCAACTCGATAGTAAAAAAAGTAAAGCGCGTAGCAAGCATCTGCTTAGCATGGCACAGGGCGCAGCATTGATGAGTTATATTTATTCCGATGTGAAAATGCTAAAAGATGAGTGTAATTTAATTAATGAGTGGATAGATTCATTATAATTTGGTACAAATATCAGGGTTCATAGTTAAAGCTTTGTGATCCTCTCTTCTGGCTAAGTTGTAATTGTATTTATTAAACTTTTTTAAGGATGAAAAAATGACAGTAATGGTAATAGGTTTAATACTCTTTTTGGGTATGCATTCAGTTCGGATATATGCTGATAGCTGGCGTGAATTACAAATCAATAAACGCGGTGTGATTGTTTGGCAAGCATTTTATGCACTTATATCACTACTGGGTTTTATCTTTATTATATGGGGTTATGTTGAGGCACGTGCTGAGACACAGATGCTTTGGCATCCACCCATCTGGACAAAATATATAGCAGCTTTATTTATACTGCTGGGCTTTATTTTGATTGTTGCTGCAGATTTTAAGGGTACAAAGATCAAAGCCAAAATCGGCCATCCAATGATTCTTGGGGTTAAATTCTGGGCAGTCGGACATTTAATAACAAATGGCTCATTAGTGGATGTTATTCTTTTTACTTCATTTTTGCTATGGGCAATACTCGATTTTCGCGCAGCTCGGCAGCGCGATAAAGTTGCAGGTGTAAATTATGAATTTCTTGGTTATCAGCGTGACATTATAGCAATAACTATTGGACTCGTTGTGGCTATAGTATTTGTTCTTTATTTACATGGTATGTTGATAGGCGTAACACCATTTGCTTAATTATGGTCATCATCAAAGGTGTTGATTCTCCGGTATTTGATTTATATGGTGAAAATGATTTACCTCATGTTGTAAACACGGCTCAACAACGTAAGACATCAATAAATAAAAACAAATTATCGAAGCAAATGATTATCCCTGATGCAAACCATTTCTTTAATGAAAAAGAAGAAGAAATGATTAATACGGTAAAAGTATTTTTGGATAATGTTAATAATGAAGAAGATCAAATTCGTACCAGCTCAATAGTTTCTCTTCTGGATACACCTGCAGTGACGTGTGGATTTGGCTGGTGATAAAACGTATACATACTGACTGCGGGTACCCACAGTCAATATGTATACAAAACACATTTTTGTCTGTTGTTTTACACCTAGCCATTAATTATTTATTGCTGCAATATATTTTTCTATTAATGAAAAAAGAGAAAAATTATGTGGAAAATCATTGTCCTGTTATTTAGTTTTATTATCTCGACGTCAACTTTTGCAATGGATAAAAAGCCAAACCTTGATAATCCCAATATCACCCAGGTGAGTAAAAACATCTTTTCTTTAATCGGTGATATGGATGTACCGAATGAAGGAAATGATGGCTTTATCTGTAATTCAACTTTTGTTATTACTCATGATGGTGTTGTTGTTATTGATTCGGGTGGTTCGGTTCAGATTGGCAGAATGATTATAAATGAAATTAAAAAGCGTACTAACAAACCAATCACACATGTGTTTAATACACATCACCATGCTGATCACTGGATGGGTAACCAGGCATTTGAAGAACTTAATCCTAAACCGATCATAATGGGTCACCCGGTGATGAAGGAAACTGCTTTTGAAATTGGAGATAGATGGGTAAAAATAATCTCTGATCTGACTAAAGGAAAAAATAAGGGTACTAAGGTTGTGTTGCCAAATAAATCTTTACGAGGTGATGAGGTGCTGGAATTAGGCGGGATAACATTCTCGCTCTATCATCCCCGGCATGCGCATACAAAAGGTGATATTGCTATTTACTTACCAAAAGAAAAAGTATTGCTTGCAGGTGATATATTATTTTACTTACGCACGCCGGGATTTCAGGATGCCAGTCCACTGGGTAATCAAAAAGCATTACTGGAACTGGAAAAACTGGATATTGATAAAGTCATTCCAGGGCATGGGCCAGTAACAGATAAAAAGGGGTTAAGGTACATGCTGGATTATATTCATCTGTTGCATCAACAGGTTAAGCATTATATTGATAAAGGACTGGAGGATTATGAGATGAAAAATAAAATTGATGTGAAATCTTATAAAAATATGTCTGGTTTCAAAGAACGCTTTGGAATTAATGTGAATAGAATGTATTTAGAAATTGAAGAAAACAGCTTTTAAAATAAAACGGATCAGCGAGCAGTAAATGAATATTGCTCTCTAATCCGTTGAATTTTTCTCATTTAGTCCGTTTCATCTTTCTCAATTTGAATGCGTGTAATTGAGTGGCGTTTAACCATTTTTGTATAGGCTGTAGTGTAACTTTGATCCAAACCAAATAAGGTGACATCCAGTGCAAAATTGGTGACATAAATATTTTTTCCAACTTTTACAATATCTGATGGCATTAGTAATCCTTTAACAATTCCTTTTTTACTAATCCCCTTAAAGTCACCTAAAACTGAAATCGCTTTACCCGTTGAGTCCAATACAATGATTTGGTTCGACTGATTTGCGACAACCATTATATTATTCTTCTCATCAACGATAAGACCATCTGGACCATTGATTCCATTGACTAACACTTTCGGAGTGCCGGCATTACCCTGATTATCAATAGTGATTTGTATAATGCTATCTTCACCCGTATTGGCGATATACATTTTAGAATAGTCATTGTTGAATGCCAGACCATTAGCACCAAAAGGCGGGAAACCTGATGTGGTTAATAATTTATGTTTCACCCAGACTTCAGCTATTCCTCCATTTACTGGGATACGCCATATAATTCCTTGATATGAGTCGGAGACATAAGTGTTCCCTTGTGCATCAAAAGTTAAAACATTGGGTCCGGCATTGGCACCACCCGGTATGTCGGCAAAAGTTGTTGCATTACCAGTAACAGGATTCACTTCGAGTACTTTTTTTCCACCAAAGTCGATGACTAATAAGGCATTTGTGAGTGGATGAAAAGCTAAATCAGTTAATGATCCACTTGATGGCATGACAGCAATGCTACTGATGAGTTCACCACTTGTTGAGAACTGATGTATCTCACCACTAAAAAAAGTTGAGGCATAAATATTACCATTTGCATCCGCTGTTATTGCTTCTGTGTTGCTGCTGTTTTGCGGTAAGAGTGCAAAGGTTTCTGATTTTCCTCTTTCCCAGGCAAATACAGTGCTGGTTAATAACAGGGTTGTCAGTAAAGTCGCGATACTTTTGTTAATGATATTTGTTTTTGTTGTGTTCATTGTAAGCTCCTGAAAATTTGTCATTGTCGTTTTGTTCGGCTGTGCCGTTGTTTCATGGGTAAGATTAAGTTTGATTTGGTAGAGTGTAAATTATCGACAAATGCAAATGCTTCGTGCAATATTGCACAGATGGATGACTGGGATGATCTTCGGTATTTTTTGGCGATTGCACGTAATGGCACGGTTACGGCTGCAGCGGCCAAACTTGGGGTGAATCACTCTACGGTTTCACGACGTATTCAGGCTTTTGAAAAGAAACATGCTGTTCGCTTGTTTGAGCGTATTCCCTCGGGTTATGAAATAACCCAGTCGGGTGAAAATATTTACCAAAAAGCAATAGAGATTGAACAAAGAGCGCAAGATATTGAGCGACAGTTGTTTGGTCAGGATAATCGTCTTCAGGGTAAAGTTGTTGTGACAGCACCAAATATGGTTCTTAATGATCTTGTTATGCCTCAGCTTCCTGTATTTCGGGAGCGTTATCCCGGGATTGATCTTATATTTCAAACAACGGCGGATCTTAAAAATATGGCGGCACGCGAAGCAGATATTGCGATTCGTTTAACACCTCAGCCACCAGAATCTTTGGTGGGGCGTCAGGTCGCACATCTTAGCCAGGGTATTTATGCCTCTAAATCATATTGGACTCGTAATAATAAAATTCATGATGTTATATTGTGGAATGATGAAGTAACAACTCCCTCATGGGTAGAAAATTATTTTGCCAATGCTCGTATTGCTTTACGTACAGATTCAGTTTCTACAATGGTTGCTGCTATAAAGGCGGGTTTAGGAATTGCTGTTATGCCGAGTGTTGTAGCAGAAATGCACCAGGATATTTATCGGTTAAATTTAAAGTTGCCGCCAGCTACGTGGGGAGTATGGGTATTAAGTCATGTTGACTTAAGATCAACTGCTCGTATTCGAGTTTGTCGTGAATTTCTGGTTGATATATTACTGCAAAATAAAGATCTTTTTGAAGGATTAAATTCAAGGTATTATGAATCTGAATCCCTTAGCAATTTGTAACAAACAGGGATAAGCCGGTTCAAATTTTACCACTTTAATTATTTATTTTTCTGAGGTGTGTATGCCTGGATTTATTAAAGCATCAATTATTGGGTTGTTTTTTTCGTTTTCCTGTTTTGCCAATTCACCACAGAGTAAGCATGTTGATGCTACTACCGGTATAACAAGCTGGGAAATTAATACTCAGGGTGTTAGCTTTTCCTTAACACAAATTTTACCGGAGCAGGTGAAAGCTTTTTATGTCAATAGAGGTTTTACGCTGGCACAAACGGAGTCGTTTGCTTCATCTTGTGTGTATATGACTATCATGCGTAATGATAGTGCACCGGGTACGGTTCACTTTGTTAAAAGCAGCTGGTCAGTTATTGCTAATAAAAAATCACACCCGTTGCTATCAGTCGATACATGGATGAGAAAGTTAAAAGATAATAAAGTAAAGAAATCAGCTTTACTGGCATTTCGCTGGGCACAGTTTCCACCTGAACAGGAGTTTGAGGTGGGTGGTGACTGGAATCAAGGCATGTATTCTGTCGGTTTACCGCCAGGTAGTTTATTTGATGTGATTGTCCGTTGGGATATCAATGGCAAAGCATATCAAACAACATTACAAGGAGTGCAGTGTGCAAAATAAAAATCGTGTTCAACTATTTTTACTTTTTTTGTTATCGACAGTCACTATGTTGGTATCAGGCATTAGCCATGCAGCAGAGTTAGCACCCTTAACACATAATCTTACTGTAATTAAAAAACAAAAAATTGCGCCAAAGCTGCGCTTGAAAAACATGGATGATGAGATTGTTGATATTAAAGATCTAAAGGGTAAGGTTGTTATAGTGAATTTTTGGGCAACATGGTGCCCACCTTGCCGACGTGAAATGAGTTCACTGGAAAAATTGCACCTGGCAACAGAGGATAAAAATGTTGTGGTTCTAGCTGTTAATGTTGGTGAGGATATCGATACGGTTTTTCCTTTTATGGGCATCATTAGTCCATCGCCTAGTTTTCCAATTTTATTTGATAGCGATGCCAAGGTAATGAATGAATGGAAGGTGAGAGGCTTGCCGACAACGTATGTTGTGAGTCCTGATGGTTATATCGTATACCGTGCTGTGGGCGGAAGAGAATTTGATCATCCTGTTATTCAACAGGCAGTAACCAGTTTAAGTAATAAATAAAAAACAGTTTTATAAATATTTTTAACCGTTATGCATTTTATTAAGTTGTTTTGCAACGCGTTACATATTCTATCCACTTTATTTATTAATTGTTCACTCCCGACTTAATACGTATTTCTTAAGTAAATATTCCTCCTGGATTCTGTTTTTACCTTGTTTTTATTATATGTGTAAGTGGAATATGCTAGTATTATTCGTTTAAGGGAATGACAATTTATCAAAGGAAAGAAATGAAAACTCAGCTTATACACTTTTTATATTTTATTCTGTTTTTTGTTTTATCTAGCCAGGTACAGGCAGCCATACCACTATCCGAGCGTAATGTTCTTCTAAATTTATATACTATTTCTAATGGCGATAACTGGCATAACAGTAGTAACTGGAATGGCAGCTCAGGTTCAGAGTGTTCCTGGTATGGTGTGACTTGTGATACTGACGAAACAACTGTTATTGGAATGAATCTAAATGCCAATAACCTCAAAGGCTCTTTACCTGTAGAACTAATAAATCTTACCAATCTTATTACCAGTGACTTTCGTTTTAATGCTGTTTATAGCACCGATCAAACCCTGGTTGATTTTATAGACGCTACAGGGCCTGTTGGTAGTTTGCTCGACACCCAGACGTTGGACGCGACTGGTCTTGTTTTTTCCAATGTTACTAGCACTGGTTTTGATCTCTCCTGGAACCCGGTTGCCTATCAGCAAGCCGGTGGTTATCGTGTATATATGGCTCAACAAATTGATAGTATCGATGGAACCACGGTAACTAATTTTGTAGAGGTAGCCCTTATACCTGATAAAACCATCACCAACTTATCTCTAACAGATCTTGTTTCTTGCAGGCAATACTTTATTAAGGTGGTAAGTTATACCAATGGCCATTTAGACAATGTTAATATTATTGAAAGCGATGGCGTTGGTGGGCCGATTGTGGGAACGATTCCAGGCTTTACATCTGACTGTGATCTTGTTGGGAGCCAATATGATGACACATTTAATATTATTGCAGGTGGTAATTCTGTTACAGCATACTCGGTTATAATTAATGTGAATGCCATGGGAGGACGTACTTATAATATAGTGAGCCCAGGTGATTCAATTACGATTGGTTCACTAGATACCGGTCTTGGAAATGATACTGTAATTCTCTCCAGTAATGATGCTGTTAGCGTGGGAAGTGTATACACATCAGGAAGTGTTGAAATTAATGGTAGTACCATTTCTGTCGCTGATGGGGGAAGTATATCGGGTAGTATCGATTCAGGTGGCAACTTCATTGGAACTAACATCATTAATAATCCTCCTATAATAATAGTTGGACCTGTTGAGCCACTTGATACTTATCTTGGAGAATTTGAAATAGCAGAAGATACGGCAGTGGAGTCGGTTATTACTAAACTATCTGTACATAATATATTTGATGCTGTCGATACTGTTTTTACCATTACAAATGGCAACGATAATGGTGATTTTAAAATAGATAATATTAGCAGAGAACTTTCTTTGTTGAAGAGCCTGGATTATGAAAGTAAAAATCGTTACGAGCTGACAATTGATGTTGATAATGGTAATGGATTAATTGTTCCATATACGTTGAGTATTATTGTTAGCGATGTCGATGAAAGTGGTGGAGGTTGTACGCTTAATTCAAATGCTTCTTTTGATCCATTATTTCCATTTATGTTGCTTCTAGCGATAATTTATTTATTGCGAAGACATTATTTGCATGTGGAGAGATAAATTATTTTATTTTTTAATGTTACCAGGTCCGGTTGTCTGGGCCTTTCTTTTTCTTTTAATTCCACTTACAAATGATTTACAGTGGCCCTTCAATCAGCCGGTTAATTTCTTAGTAGTTGTACTGGCTTATCCGGTTGTAGAAGAAATTATTTTCCGCGGTATGTTACAAGATTATTTCAATCATATATTTAGTAGTAAAAAAATTGGTCAGTTAAGTTATTCTAATATGTTGACAAGTGTTATATTCAGTGTATTACATATGTTGTTTCATCCCGTACATTGGGCATTGTTGGTAATATTCCCGTCACTAATTTTTGGTTATTCAAAAGAACAATATTTAACTCTTAAAGCACCTATATTCCTGCATACATTTTATAACATCGGATTTTACTGGTTGTTTTGGCAGAAAGGGGGTGGTGGGATATAGTCAATTCAGATTTTCATCATTTTCAACGACGTTGGGTGAAACGTTTCCCTGCTGATGTGGAGTAAAAATTACGTTTAATCAATGCGCAGAAATTTTTTGCCATTAATGGCCGTGATTCATTGTTTTGTTTGCTAAATAATAGTAATAATAGGGGGGTTGCCAATTATCCAGAACCACTTCGTGTTTATTTTTTTAATGAAAATACAGGTAAATGATATGAAGATTAAAATTCACAAGCATAAAAATCATTACGTTATTCATATGGCATTATTTTTTATGGTTACGTTGTTGGCTGGCTGTAGCACAATTAATGTAGGTCGTGATTTTGATATGCAAGCTTTTGAAAGCATAGCTAAAGTCGGTAAAACTACAAAAGCACAGGTACGGAATAAAATGGGTAGCCCAAAAAATACGGGTATTTCAATAAGCCGGGACGGTGAACGTATGGTTGAGTGGCTCTATTTTTATGCTTCAGGTAAGTTACCAGGAATGGAAGATGCGAAGTTAAAAATTCTTCAAATTCGTTTCGACAAGGATGATATTTTACGAAGCTATAATTGGACTAATTGATTAATAATATTTGAAATTGTTGAAAAAAGAGAAGAAGGGAATAATATATTCTCTATTTTAAAATTTATAATATGTTATTCAGCACGGAAATAATAGCGATACTTTTTTACTAATGCATTTTGTGTATTTTGCTGCTTTCTTCTGCTTCTCGCCAGAGTTCAAGCTTTTGCATGGCTACGCCACAATATTCAAATGGTTTACCCATGGGATAAAAATCTCGATACGAAAAGAAATCCAGAGTATCAATTGGTGCATTTAACCAGACGCGTTCGAGCTTTAAAGTTTTAGCAATATGCATGAGATAGTCAACAATGACATGTGCAACTGAATTAGTTTCACGCCAATCTTTTAGAATGGCAATTCTGCCAATATGCCCGTCATTGTGAATGCTGCCAGTACCAACAGGTTGCCCCGTTACATCGTTGTAAGCAATAATATGATAGCGCTCATCATCGTCTTTGTGCCGCAGAAAGTTCAGAGGCAAATTTTGCTCATCCATAAATACTTTCTTACGCATTCGGGTTATTTCAGGTTTTGATTGTTCCCATTTACTTAGGTAAAAAGTGAGCTGATAAAGCGACATAATAAAAACCTCAATTATGGATTGAGCAATAATCACAGCTTAAGTATGGCATATAAAATGTGTGCCATATGTGTTTTTATTTTAAATAATGCGGCCAGCTTATATTGACTGCTCAAGAATGATATTTTGAAACAGGGTTGATTAACTCAGGTAAATCACAGGTTAGAGCCTTAATGCGAAGTACGCTTTATTTGATCATAAGGTAAACAATTATGAAAATACATAATGTATTATTTTCTTTTTTTATTTTACTGGTTGTTTCATCTTGTTCAAACAGTAATGTTGTCGATAAAAGTATTTCTGATATAAATGAGCGGCTGGATCATTATTTAGAACTCGAGTTGCAGGATAATCAATTTCCCGGTATTCAGTACGTTGTATTTGATAAAGATAAAATTCTTTATGAGTATGCTGGTGGTTATGCAAAAGTAGAAGCCAGGGAAAAAATGAGTTCGAATAGTCTTTTGAATGTTTTTTCTACAACAAAAGTTATTACAGCAATTGCACTGTTACAGCTTGCCCAGGAGGGTAAAATTGAACTATCGGACAAAGTAGTAAAATATTTTCCTCAGCTGCCATATAAAGATGTGACCATTATGCAGGTGTTGAGTCATTCATCCGGTATTACAAATGCGCTTTTGGGTAACTTTTATATACATTGGGCAGAAGAACATAATGACTATGATAGAGATGCTAATTTACTTTCAGTATTAAAAGAAAACACAGATTTAAACTTTGAGCCAGGTAAAGAAATTGGATATACAAACATGGGTTACGCCATCCTTGGTAAAGTAATAGAAAATGTTTCAGGTCTTAAATATGAAGAGTATGTTGCTAAAAATATATTTAACAGACTTAATCTGGACAAAGATAAAATTAATTTTGGTAGTCAGGAACAAAACAAATCAGCACTCCCGTATTTTAAACGTTATTCACCCGTTTATAACTTTATGACATTATTCCTGGAGGGAAGTAAGACAAAAGCAGAAGGTGAATGGAGATCTCTTCATGGCCCATTTTATTTTAATCACCCGTCGCATGGTGGGATTATGGCCAGTGCAAAAGAGTATGCAAAAATATTTATGGATTTAATGAGGAATGAAGAATCTGTTTTATTATCATTAGAATATATTAAACAGATGTTTACTATGCAGAGTCATTATAAAGATACCTCTATTGCAATTAGCTGGTTTATGGGTGAGGTAAAAGACACACCTTATTTTTACCATCAGGGTAGCGGGATGGGTTATATCGCAGAGGTGAGGATATATCCAGAAGAAAATATCGGTTCTATTATATTAATGAATCGAACTGAATTTGATGCGTTATCAAAGTTAAATATCCTGGACGCTGAATATATTTCGTATTTACATAAAAAAGTGAAACAAGATGATTAAGCAAGCATAAGTAGTTTTGGTGGGACTTTTAAAAGGAAATATTAATGCCTCATATTATTGTTGAATACGCTGAACAACTCGCTGATGATGTGAAGATCGATAGCATTTTACAATCTATCCATCATTCTATTTCAGATAGTGCTTTGTTTAAGTCCAATCAAATCAAGAGCCGCGCATACCCCTTTAAGGACTTCACAAATTCAGGCGGAAGAGAACCTTATATTCATATTCAGGCACGTATCAAATCTGGAAGGGATGCCGATAATAAAAAGCGACTTGGCCAGGTGATTTTGGCGGGGCTAAGTTCATTGAATATTTCAGCCTCGGTTATCACCGTTGAAATTATTGACATGGATCGTGAATCATATGGAAAGTATGTTCCATAATTATATTTTATATAAAAATCACTCCGTTTATTTAGTATGTATCTCAGCTTATTGCCTATACTTAACAATAAAAACAGGAACCTTGTGCTAGCCAATATGGTGTCTGTATGCAGAATACTTTAACGCTCGGTGAGCGTGTTGTCTTTACAAGCAACTAATGCAGTTACAAGTATAACAGTAAAGAATAATATGCTTATATAGCTCATCTTATACTCCTTTTTTCCTGTTGTTTTGCAAATCTGGTGAAATCAGAATAAACAAGATGCCAATAAAAGTTATTAAGAAGTTATTAAATATGTGGTTCGAAAAGGGGAAATATACTTTTGAGTTAAAATAGTCAAAGCAAATGTAGCCAGATACTCATTATTTCTAAAACAAGACAAATCTTGCTCTTTTACTGCTTTAGCCCAGTCAAATTTGCCAAATATAAGCGTTACAATCAAATCTGTGACAGAGTTCCACTTTAAAAAATATTTTTAAAGTTTTCTTTATTAGCGACGATACATTCTAGGTAACACCCTTAAATGTATATCTGAAGGAGTAATAATTGTGCGTAAATCTGTCTATGGCCCCACTGTTGGTTCACATCTTGGAAAACCCATTTTTCAAACAATTGAAAGTGACGGCATAAAATATAATTTTGAACGCATGGCTGAATGCGACAGTGACGGTTGTCCGTTACAACAATTAGCCACTAACGAAGTGCTGTTTAATCCCGGCTTGATTTACAAAAAAGTCTCTTAAGTTCCTATAAAACAGTCTTGTTTACAGTTTTAAAGCAATTAACCCGCTATTTATAAAAATAATTGGTGTCGAGACCATTTATTTTTATAAATCTGCAAGGCTGGTTCTAACCTTTTACAAGTCAACCAAGGGTGTGCTTATTTGATATTTATTTGTTAAATAACCGAGTACATCATTTTGTTTTCCCTTAAAAACAACACGATCCTGTTTTTTGCTCAGTTGGTAATCATACATAGGGTCATAATAATCAATTAATAATACTTTAATCCATTCTTTATGGGATTCGGTGTTGCCCGCTATTTGTTGTTGAATAGCGTTATTTAATAGTGATTTCAATTCTTTATGACGCAGACCACCCAGTCGGCGCTGAATTTTATCTATGGAATCCAGTAATTGTTTAGTCCAAATCTGGAAGCCTTGTTGTTCACCATAAAATGATTGATGTTCTGCCAGGGCTTCGATTATATATTCCTGGAAGGTGATATTGATGCGTTCTTCTACACTGGCTTCCAGCAGAACAATTGGAGCTTGTTTCATTTTTTTGACCAGGTTTTCTGGTAGCCTGCGAGAGCCAATATTGCTGCCTTCATCTTCGAGCACAATTTGTTTATGACCTTGCTCGAGCAGTTTAAGTAGTTCTATGGATAAGGCATTTTCAATATCAATTTGTGATGGCTGTGGTGTGACATGTTTGCCAAATACCGAGCCGCGATGGTGATAGAGTCCTTCAAGATCAATCTGCTGGTTTAGTTTTTTTAAGAGAAGTGTTTTTCCTATTCCTGTTCGTCCGCTTAGTATGACTGGCTGCAGATACTGTAATGATTTTTCGAGTTCATCGATTAAAAAACGACGCATGGCTTTGTAGCCGCCCTTTATCCTCGGGTAAATGATGCCTGTTTTTTCGTAAATCCATTGCTGTGATATTTTTGAACGCATACCGCCACGAAAACAATAGAGTACGCCCTGGGGATGTTGTTCGATAAAATGCGCCCAGTGATTTATCCGTTCTGCCTTTATTTCTCCCTGTACCAGTTCGTGGCCAAGCTTAATGGCCTCATCCTGACCGGCGTTTTTGTAACGTATGCCAATATCAGTACGTTCCTGGTCATTCATTAATGGGATATTTTCTGTGAATGGAAACGCACCCTGATTAAATTCTAGCGGGGCGCGTACATCGAGTAAGGGGGTATTATTTAAAAATAAGGAACGGTAATCATTTATTTCCGGAAGTTCCATTTTTAAACGAGCTCCATTATTATTGTGGTTACCATTGCTTTAGACTATTTTTATTAGTGTTGATGTGGAGTCAGGTGCTTCGAGTAACTCACCTAAGGGTTGTAGATCTAAATCAAATGTTTGCGCGAATTTTATAAAATCTGCTGTATGATTTTTTGTAACCGCCACTAATAATCCACCAGAGGTTTGTGGGTCACAAAGTATTTTTTTCTGTAAGTCAGTCATGTCACTTAAGTGGTGTCCATAGCTGTCAAAATTACGTTGTGCTCCACCCGGAGAACAGCCTAATGAAATATAATTTTCAACTTCGGGTAATTTAGGTACAGCCTGATAATCTACCACGGCATGCAAGTCACTACCTTCACAAATTTCTATAAGATGACCCATTAAGCCGAAGCCTGTTACATCCGTCATAGCCGTGACATAAGGTAGTTTAGCGAATTCAGCACCTGGCTTATTTAATTGCAGCATGGTTTCAATGGCAATGCGAGAATGTTCATCTTTAAGACATTTATTTTTCCCAGCGGTGGTTAATATACCGATGCCCAGGGGTTTGGTAAGAAATAAGTCACAATTAGCGCTTGCCTGGCTGTTGCGTTTTACATGTGCATTTTCTACCTGACCTGTTACAGCCAGACCAAAGATAGGTTCGGGAGCATCGATAGAGTGTCCACCAGCTAATGCAATACCCGCCAGTTTGCAGGCATGGCGTCCACCTTCAATGACTTGTGCAGCGATTTCGGGACTCAGTTTTTTTATAGGCCAGCCAAAGATGGCGATGGCCATTAAGGGGCTCCCTCCCATTGCGTAAATATCACTAATTGCATTGGTGGCCGCGATTTGTCCAAACTCAAAGGGGTCGTCGACTATGGGCATGAAAAAATCAGTGGTGCTGACAACTGAAGAGCCATTACCTAAATCATATACAGCGGCATCATCCCTGGTTTCATTACCCACCAGTAAACGTGGATCATGAAAAGGCGTGCTGGAGGTTTTAAGAATTTCTTCCAGTACACCGGGGGCGATTTTGCAGCCGCAACCTGCGCCATGACTGTATTCAGTCAGTTTTACTTGAGACATAATTTTATCTATCTTAATTTTTAAAGACATCCAGTATACCTCTATTTTTATAGTTTTAAGGGGGTAATGTAATTTACTTTATATTGAATTTTGTTCCTCTAATACGGTATGCTTGTTTAAAAGAAAAGGTATTATTGCTGTTACATTTTAATTTAATAACAACATATCAATAAGGAAGCATCATGCAAGGATACAAAGCTATTATTATAGGTGAAAACTTTAAATTTTTAATCGACGAAGAAACTCAGTATCTCGACTTTATACGTACAGTCTACGTTGATGCGAGCGATGACAAAACCGCGCAAGAGTCGGCTCTCGCTATTGTGCGAAATGATCTGCATGCACAGTCCTTACTTGATGAGAGTAGCGAGCAGACAATTAGCCTCGATGTTCTGCAAACAGTTGATATTCAGCCCAATAAACAGGAACAGGATGATTTTATCTGGAGTTTTACTGATCTGGATGATTTTGAATATATTTAATCGTTATAACACCTTTCTTTGTTATACAAAAAATGCCTCGGTTTAACCGAGGCATTTTATTAATGGGGATATCATTAATTTTAGTCCGTTATAATAAATTAATGATTAAATGGTAACTATTGTTTAGCAAGATTGGAAAAGCCATATTCTCGCTATCACCTTCTGTTCTTTGTTATTGTATTTACTCATGACTAAAATCAAAACGAATACATCAGCCGAATACGCCAGACGTATTAACAAGGCCCTCGACTTTATTAATGAACATCTTGATCAAACGATACAGCTTGAAGATGTTTCCAGAGCCAGCCATTTTTCGGCTTATCATTTTCACCGCATTTTTCATGCCCTGGTAGGTGAAACAGTTAATGATTATGTCACTCGTAAAAGAATGGAGAAGGCTGCCAGCCGGCTGCTTTATAAACCAGCATTGAGTGTGACGGCTGTTGCAGAGGAGGGCGGTTACTCATCAAGTGCAAATTTTTCCAAAGCTTTTAAATTATATTTTGGTTTGAGTCCTACCGAGTTACGTAATGGTAAATTTAATAAAAACAGCAAGAATGGAAAACTTTATCGCAAGTATGGAAAGGCCTTTAATCCGCAAGAATTGTATTCTCAGTTTGTCACACAATCCGAGGTGTTCGCCACGGACAAACTAGAGGAAATGTTAATGAAGGTTAAAGTAGAAGATAAACAGGAAAAGCAGATCGCTTTTCTGACAGCACCAAAAGGGTATGAACTGGATTCGATTTTTACTACCTGGGATAAGATTGTTAACTGGGCTAAGGTTAAAGGAATTAAATGCAGCACTCAGACACGGTTTGCCATTTGTCATGACAACCCGGGGATTACCCCTGAAGATAAATGTCGCTATGACGCTGCTATTGAAATTAGCCCGGAGGTTGAGGTTGTCTCTCCTTACAACAAATCAGTTATTCCATCAGGTAAATATGCTATTGCTTATTACAAGGATGATGCAGATAAAATTAGTAACTTTATGACTGAGCTTTGTTCACACTGGTTTCCTGATAGTGGCTATGAACCTGATGATTTTCCGCCGATTTTTAATTATTTAAATGACTCAAGGCAGGATGGTTATGTGGAAATGGACGTGTATATTAAGATAAAAGAGTTAGAGTTAAGTTGACGACTAGTTAAGCAGGATTGTTTTAAGGGGAGGGGTAAAGGATAAAGACCCCTCCCTTTGTTTGTTATATTTTTTTAATGCTTGCCTTGTTTTTTATCAGAAATTTTGTGAACTGTTTCTCAATACCTGGTTGTGAAATAAAACTACTCCGCAATATATGAATTTGTTACTAACAAAATATACAAATGAACAGTACAGTTTGTAGCAGGAACTCACGCTTTAAAAAATAAACTTTAAACATAGCTATGAGGCATCCTTAACAGTGATGATGTCTATTGGCTTGTTTTGACGTTGGAAAAAACAAAGGGCAATGAATGAATCTTCAAAGGCGACAGCAAACATTAATCGGATGTGTATTCACGTTTGTGCTGGCGTTATTTGTCGCTGGCTGTGGAGGCGGTGGTGATTCAACTTCCGGCGGATCAGCACCAGCAGGTACAATATTAGTGCAGGCAGATGCTGGTGATATTGTTGCAGTCAGAGTGAATCAAACCGCAATCCTGGATGGCAGCGCCTCGAGCACAACATTGTCTGGTTCACTGACCTTTGAGTGGTCTTTTATATCTAAACCTGATACCAGTAATGCAGTGTTGCAAAATGCGACATCGGTCAATCCTGATTTCATTCCTGATGTAGAGGGAACCTACCGGGTGCAACTGGTGGTTAGTGCCGGTGGTATTTCCAGTGAGCGAGCCATCGCATTAGTCGAAGCCAGCATAAGTGGAAATTTTACCGGCTTACGTGTTCATACAAGTTTTCCATCGCAATGTGCAGATTGTCATGACGGACGATTTGCGCAAGGTGACGGTCCGATTGATCCTGTTCCACCTAAATCGGGTTCACATACTGCTACCACTAATATGTGCGAGGCCTGCCACACCACTTTTGGATTCAATATTATTCGTTTTGTTGATCACGCTGAAGTTTTTGGCGATTGCAGTAACTGTCATAATGGCGTTGATGCCGTCGGTAAATCTGAATTTCATGTCAAGACAAGTGGTGAATGTAATGACTGCCACAAAACCACCAGCTTTTTACAGTTAGATGCTAACGGCAACTACGATCATACGGGTATTTCAAGTGGTTGTGTCAGGTGTCATAACGGGACCGCAGCGATAGGGCTTAATCACAATCCCGATACCTTTACAAAATCAAACAACGATTGCTCATACTGTCATACTACAACTACTTTTAAAGGTGCTTACCCTGATCACAACAACATTACAGCTCGATGTGATAGTTGTCACAATGGCACTGATGCGAAAGGGATTAAAACAGGTCATCCTGTCATGTCTGTTGATTGCGGAACATGCCATTCCGTTAAGAAATTTAGTATGGGGGGCGTTTTTAATCACCGTATTGATGCTGCTGTTCAATCGTGCGCCTCATGCCATAATGATAATAATAGTATAAATGCACGTGGCAAGTTAGCCATAGCGAATCATGTATCAACAACAGCTGATTGTGGTGTATGTCACGGTGTTGGTGGTGGTAATTTCGCCCTCGGTATTCTTGATCATTCTGATCCTACAGTGCTGGCTCAAACATGTGACTCTTGTCATGGTGTAACCGCTAAAGGTAAGTCGGTTAATCACATGCCAACTATTTTAGATTGTGCCTCTTGCCATACCACCGGTAACTTTGCTACGGGTGTTTTTGATCACGATCCGGCTGTTGTTGATCCTGTTACTTGTTCCAGTTGCCACGATGGTGTGATCACAGCAAGTAAGGGCTCGAACCATATACCTACAACCGCTGATTGCCGTGATTGCCATAGCACCAATACCTTTACGGGAGTCATTTTTGATCATGGCACGATTACTACCGGTTGCGCGACTTGTCATGATGGAAAAATAAGTACAGGAAAGACTCTTAACCATATGCCAACTGTTCAGGACTGTTCTGATTGTCACGGTGCCAGCATTGCCACCTTTACTGATTTTAAAGGGGGGGTATTTGACCACCTGGCAGGTGTTAGTAATAATTGTGCGACTTGTCATGATGGCGTTATCGCCCTGGACAAGAAAGTGAATCATATCCCTTCACAGAAAGAATGCAGTCAATGTCATGCTGATACTACTGTTCCCGGTGGTTTTGCAATATCAACCTTTATAACTGATGTTCACCCATCTCTTTCGAATGGTTGTGAAGGTTGTCATACGAGTAAGTTTTTTCCAGTACCTAAAACTCCTGTTGTTATTAAACAAACCGGTCACTTGCCGACGAATCAGGATTGTCATTTTTGCCATACCAACGTTAAGTTTACTCCGCAGATTTTTACTCATAAAAATATATCCGGTAATTGTGCCTCGTGCCATGATGGTAACTATGTGACTCCGGCTGGAGCATTAGGAAAGGCTTCTGATCCTACACCTCCTCATCCTGATACGACCGCTGATTGTGGTGTATGCCATGGTATTGGCGCTAACTTTACTGATGGGATTTTTGATCACACCGGTACAGTTGATAATTGTTCGTCATGTCATGGTGATGGCCAGGCAGGAGCAACGACTAAAAAGCATCTGACACATGTCTCAACTGTTCAGGATTGCAGTGTATGTCATGTACCGGGAACATTTACAACAGCGGTATTTAATCATATAGGTATCGTAAATAACTGTGCATCTTGTCATGATGGATCTGTAGCAACAGCAACTGTTAAGTCAACAAATCATCTTGCCACAGCAGATGATTGTTCTGTTTGTCATAACACCACCGCATTTGCTGGTGCTAAATATGATCACACGGCTATCGTTAATAATTGTGCTTCATGTCACGATGGAAATATCGCATTGGGTAAGGATGGTAATCATGTACCAACCAGTGAAGATTGCAGTGTTTGTCATAAAACGACGGGCTTTATACCGGGTACTTTTGATCACACGGGTATCGTCGATAACTGTCAATCCTGTCATGACGGTTTCCTGGCTAAAGGAAAACCAACGACGGGCCATGTTGTGACGAGTCAGGATTGTGGTGCCTGTCATACCACCCGTGGTTTCATTCCTGCTACATTTGATCATAGTACTGTGTCTGTGAATACACGATGCGATTCCTGTCATGGTGTTACCTCGACGGGTAAGGATGCAAAGACTAATCCTGCTCACATAGCTACTAGCCTGGATTGCCGTAGTTGCCATACTACCGCCACCTTTGTTGGTGGTACATGGACTCATGATGCCAGTAGTGCAGGTACATGCGACAGTTGTCACAATGATGTTGGTGGCGGTGCAACACCTAAGCCGACAACAGGTCATATTTCCACTAACCTGCAATGCGACGCATGTCATACAACAACCGCCTGGGCACTGACTAATTTTGTTCATGATCCCAATGGTAATTATCCCGGTGATCATAGACGGAATCTGGTGTGTAGCTCATGTCACGGAAATATTGTGACCACTCCGTTTGTATATCCTTCGTCACAATATCAGCCTTTCTGTGCTGCTTGTCATGAAGGTGATTTCAAACGTAAAGGGGATCACGTTGGTGGCGAAAACGGCACCCTTGAACAAAACAAGGATTGTAGTGGTGGTGGCAGGGGCTGTCATAAAGTCAGTGATAATGGTTTTTAATTAACGAAATAACCGGAGCCATAAGATACTCCAAAGTAACATTTCAAGTGGGCGGAGTGATTTATTCTTAATCGCTTCGCCCCTTTTTTATAATGTAAGTTATGAAATATACCCCGTCCTAGCTAGTAATCCCTTTTATTTATGTTAGTATAAGTTCAAATCCCCCCTAATTTTAAGAAAGTAATTGATTAAGCTGGTGACAAAAAACCTGCTTTTATATATCAAGTAAATAAAAATTTGTTCTCTGACATGCTTTTTAAAAAAACAGCATAATATACTAAATTTTATTATGATATTTATAATAAGAGAGGGTTTATGAACAATAATCATGATGAGCAACTCATCTTTGTTACAAAAAAAAATCATAATAATAATTTCTGTCGATTAATTTACATCGGACTACTGTTAAGCGTAACGGTACAATTAGCAAACGCATATACATACAGGCATAAAAAAAATAATACCACTGTGTATATTTCAACAGGACAGACTAATGTTAAGGCTAATGAGCTCGTCTACTGTCAGCCAATAAGTGGGTGTCCAGTCGACCATAAACTAAGTCAACTTATTTGGGATACTCGAAATACAACAGTGTTAGTTGCTGGACTAAATGCACCTTTAGGCAAAAGTTATAACCTGAATATTGAAGGAAAATTTGGAATCACTGAAGGTGAGAGTGTAATGGATGATTATGACTGGCAATATATTGGCCTTGACTGGTCAGACTGGTCACATCACGAAGACACCACTCTTACCGAATCTACGAGCGTTGATATAAATCTGGATATTAATCTATATGGTAATAAGAAAAGCAAATTGTCACTAATTGTTGGTTACAAAAATGAGTCCTGGGCTTGGGAGAGTCGTGGAGGTACTTATATTTACTCTACTATTCCGACCGATTATAGAGATTTAAGTGGATCCTTTACGCCTGGGGAGCTAGGAATTAGCTATGAACAACGTTTCGCCATGCCTTATCTTGGATTTAAATTTCAAACCAGGGTTAATAAGTGGAAATTTAATATTCAGTACGACTATAGTAACCAGGTAGAGGTGTCGGCAACTGATCATCATCATCTGCGTAATCTTATTTTTGAAGATTATTATGAGAAAGGTACGATGAGCGCTTATAAAGTTGGCGTAGGATATCAAATCATTAAGAATTTCGATGTATATTTCAGATATGATGCTCAGTTATATGAAGAAGTTAGGGGTAATACTACTTACATAGATTCCAACACAGGTGTGATTATAGGTAATTGCGTAAATTGTGCCGGAGCTGATAATTCAGCCAATACCTGGACCATTGGTATGTCATACGTCTACTAGCAAAATTTATAATTCATGATAAAAAAAAGAAATAAATCTATTTTCATAAAATTTTACTTGTAAAAATAATCCTGCCTATTGTTATTAATAATGTTGGTGTCATCAGCTAGTCTGGTTCCTGACATCAATTTATCGTTAAGTTACATCTTATGTCTATGTGGCATTGCCTGACAGAGCATCATTTTCACTGCATTATCCTTTAAGCCACACAATAATATTCTATATTTATTACACCGATTCTGGTTATTTAATAGTGACTATTTGTTAACTTGATTAACCGTCATTAATCGTAACAGCAGAAATAATTAAGTATAATTAGACCATGAAAAAAGAAATTGAATTACTGGCACCCGGTGGAGATGTTGATTCTATAAAAGCAGCCATTCTAGCGGGGGCAAATGCCATTTATTGTGGTCTTGATAAATTTAATGCCAGAAGCCAGGCAAAAAATATAAGCCTTGAAGAACTGAAAGGAATTCTAAGGTTTGCTCACAAGAATGATTGTGAAGTTTTTTTAACCCTGAATATCATTATTGTAGAAAGAGAAATCCCCGCCCTGATTGGCTTGCTAAATAAATTAGTTAATACCTCACTTGATGGAATAATTATTCAGGATTTAGGTGTGTTTTATCTGATCAATAAATATTTTCCAACACTTAAAATTCATGCTTCTACACAGATGACAACTCATAATGAAGGGCAAATAAAGTTTTTAAGTAAACTGAATACAAACCGGGTTAATTTATCAAGAGAACTCAATATTAGTGAGATAAGCGCATTAACCTCTGTTGCTCACAAAGACAATGTATTAACTGAAGTATTTGTTCATGGCTCCAATTGTATTTCATTTTCCGGACTTTGTTATATGAGCTCAGTTACCGGTGGTAATTCAGGCAACCGTGGCCAATGTAGCCAACCTTGTCGAGATGAATATTTAACAACAGCGGAAGGCAAAAATTTCCCTCTAAACATAAAAGATAATTCAGCATTTTCTGATTTAAAAATACTCGCTGATGCCGGAGTCGACTCAATAAAAATTGAAGGAAGAATAAAAAAATATCACTACGTTTACACAGTGGTTGAGACATGGAGAAAACAACTGCAGAGTTATTATGAACAAAATATAATAAATCGCAATAACAGTGAACTACGTAAGGTATTTAATCGTGATTTTTCAAATTCATTTTTAAAGGGTGATGTTAGCAGAAATGTATTTATTGATAATCCTCGGGATAATTCGGCTATACATCTTTCGAAAAACTGGGGCAATCCAACAGATGAGAATATAACAAAAGCTAAAAAAGTACTTTTTGAACAGAAGTCAGATATCATATCTAATGTTAAAGACAGGATTGAAAAATTAAGCATTGAAAAAGCACCGTTAACCATTACTCTTTCAGGAGAGTTGGGTGAGCCTTTAAACGTTTCAGTTTATACGCCTGAAACATCATTCGTTGTGTTTTCAGATATACATCTTATAAATATCGATAAAAGTAAAAGCAGCTCGGCTGGTATCGATAAGGAATTAATCTTAAAAAGATTCAAAGCTTTAGATGATACAGAATATTTCATTGATAAATTAGATTTAAACAGTTTAAATAGTGAGTTATTTATCCCTTATAAAGAACTTACTTTAATAAAAGATAAAATTTTATTTATATTGAATGGTTCAAAAGAGATTGTTAAGCACGTCGTTGTTCCCATGCTGGAAAAGATGGAGGATGAAGAGATTATTCCTTCACTGTCTATATTAATTTCTTCTGAAAAAGATTTACACCTTTGTGATGAAACTTCAGCCGAGATATA
Organism: uncultured Thioalkalispiraceae bacterium; assembly: GCA_964654445.1. Lineage (GTDB taxonomy): Bacteria > Pseudomonadota > Gammaproteobacteria > UBA6429 > Thiohalophilaceae > JAGLTQ01. The sequence goes on along the minus strand of CAZZIS010000003.1, from coordinate 58,779 downwards.
TTTTCAGTTCTCTAATAGTTTTAAAAACAATCTATCTGAATTTACTGATCTCTTTACAAGTAATAGAAATTTAATCCCCTGGTTTCCTGCTGTATTAATCGGAGAAAATTACAGTGCGGCAATGGAGTTTCTTCAACGGGTGAAACCTGCACGCATTGTTACCAACAATACGGGTATAGCTTATGCTGCCTGTGAAAAAGGAATCCCCTGGGTAGCGGGACCTTATATGAACCTGGTGAATTCGTTCAGCCTGTTATGTTTAAAGGAAAACTTTAACTGTAGTGGTGCTTTTCTCTCAAATGAGATAAATCAAAGTCAGATCAGGAAAATAACAAAACCTGATAATTTTAAGTTAAGTTATAGTATTTCTCATCCAATTGTATTGATGACAACCATAGCATGTATGTTTCATCAGGTTACCGGATGTAAAAAAAATATAGTTGATGATAAATGCATTCAACGATGTAAGAAATCTTCTTCCATAACAAATTTAAAAGATATTACTTATTTTATTGATAAAGAAAAAGGTGAATATCATACTGTTTATAATGAGACTGATTTTTTAAATACAGATATTGTTACAGATATTCCAGATCTCTTTTCCAGTTTTTTAATTGATTTACGAAATATTAAAACAAATACAAAATATGAGATGGACAAGTCACAAATAGTTAAAATCTTTGAAAATCATCTTATTGGGAACCCCGATTCAGTTAATGAGCTTAGATCAAATATTCACCCCTCAACAAATACTCAATATAGAAGAGGTATCTAAAGAATTATGGAATCAGAGACTTATACAAAAAATCAGATATTTTTGTATTGTCTCAACTATACCTGATACTTCAATTCTTCCACTAGCTTTTTTCACTTTTCTACAAGGGGGGGGGGATTTTCAGTGATTTAATAATCAAATAACCTTACAAAATATCTAAATTTTGTAAATAAATGGCCGATATATCAGTGTAGTCAGTTGTTTATGAGGGTGTGAATAAATGCGTAGTTCAAAGAAGTACTTCTTATATTTTGTCTATATTTCATTATATGTTGCGGCTAGTGCAAATGCAGTTGCTACTGAAAAGAAAATGGATACTCCAGCAAATATACCCGGGACAACAAAAATAGATGCTGAGGATGTATTTACCCTGGTAGAAAAATTTCCGGAACTATTAATTATTGATGCTCGTATTCGAGTTGACCGTTTTCAAGGTTATCTCGAAGGGTCGATTAGTCTTCCTGATGTTGAAACCAATTGTGCAAGTCTGGGAAAAGTGATTTCGAGTAAAAATTCTCCAGTTATTTTTTATTGCAATGGTGCAAAGTGTGGTCGGAGCGGAAATTCATCTAAAGTCGCGACTAAGTGTGGCTATAAAAATATTTATTGGTTTCGTGGAGGCTTTGAAGAATGGAAATTAAAGAATCTCCCGTTTATAAAAAAGTAAACTTATGAAATTACCTGTTTTTTCAATTCGTACTATATTAGGCTTCATCATTAGCTTGATGGGTCTGCTTGCACTTGTCCTCGCCTTGCTGAGTGGTTCCATTCATCGAGATTTAGTTTTAAATAATCAGAAAATAATGATGCAAGAGATGATAAGCATTGCAGTAAATGAACGGCTAAAAGATTTGAAGGATGTCTCTCGGGATCTTGGCCTTGCATTACAAAGTACAGCGGCTTTTCAAAAAGCATTAAAAATTAATGATAAGCAATCTTTAATAAACTTGTTTAATAATCAATTTAATCAATACTTTGTAACGGCTGGAGTAATTAATCTTGAACAACTTGTGTTGCTGGATAAAAATTTTTCTATGATGCTTGAATCAACTGATGGTTCTGTTTTTTATAAAAGCCAGAAAAATACATTCTGCCCAAAATTAGTAAAAAGGGCACGTTTACGCACAGGCTCACAACGTATGGAAATTATACAGGATTTATGTCTGTATAATAATAAACCTATTAATGTCGTTGTTGTACCAGTTGGAGGTCTCAGATTAAAGGGATATATTATTATTGTAACGGATCCTTCTCATAATCTGGCAGCTTTAGAAACTAATTTAGGTATGCCTCTGAAGTTATACTTGAAAAATGATAAAACAATTTTTCAATCTTTAAAATGGCCTGTTGATGAGAATCGTTCATTAATATCAAAATACCCTTTGAAAACATCATCGGGTTTACATATATTGTCGATTTCAACGGCGCAGAATATAAGTAAACTTTCAAAATCATTGCAGCAAGCTCGATTAAAAGTATTACTTGTTACAGGCATTGGCACATTATTTATTATTGGGCTTAGTATCTTTATTATGCGTAGAACTTTTATAACTCCACTAAGGAAACTTACTTATAAATTACGTCATTTTGATAGCCGTCATCCGGATATGGTTGAGCAACTTGATGTATCAGGAACTAAAGAGATTCATGAGATTTGTGAAGGTTTTAATGATATGTCCAGTGCGCAGTATAAGGCGCAAAAATCAGACCAACAAAAATCCAAGTTTTTAGCTAATATGAGCCATGAAATTCGCACCCCACTTACAGCAATTATCGGGTTTTCCGAGATGCTTTATCAAAACGGTAAAACAAAAGATTGGAAGTTGTTTCTGGAAAGCATCATTCGAAATGGAAAACATTTGCATCAGTTAATTAATGATATTCTTGATGTATCAAAAATCGAAGCTAATCAATTATCTATTGAAGAAATTAGTGTTCCAGTTTGTAACTTATCTTTAGAGATTGATTCTTTAATGGGTAAAAAAGCCAGGGATAAAGGTTTGAAATTTGAAGTAACTTTTAACTTCCCTATACCTGAATTAATAACTACCGATCCTACACGACTTAAACAAATTTTATTGAACCTCTGTAGTAATGCTATTAAGTTCACCGAAGTTGGAAGTGTTGGTTTAGACGTGAGTTATGATAGTAAAACCAATGATATGAAATTTTTAGTGAAAGACAGTGGCATAGGAATGAGTTCTGAACATATGTCAGCTTTATTTAAACCTTTTAAACAAGCTGATTTATCGACAACAAGGAAATATGGTGGTACAGGTCTTGGCCTCTATATTTCAAAACAGTTATCTGAAAAATTGGGTGGTCACCTGAAAGTTACAAGCATGCTCAATGTTGGTAGTCTTTTTGAGGTAACTGTCCCAGCTGGAGAAACTGGAGAGTATTGGATTAATTCAGAAGATGACACTTCATTGTTCGCTAATGATAATGAAATAACCATCCCGAAACTCGAGGGAAAAATTCTACTTGCTGAAGATGATTTGGATAATCAAAAACTCATTACACTATATATTGAAAATACAGGGGCAGGGGTTGAAATTGTAGGTAACGGTAAATTAGCAGTAGAAAAAGGCAAAACTGAAAGTTTCGATCTCATTTTAATGGATATGCAAATGCCCGAGATGGGGGGCATAGAAGCTATTGAAAAATTACGCGAAGCAAACTGCACTACGCCAATAGCTACATTAACAGCAAACGCCATGAAAGAAGATACACTGAAATCTAAAGGAGCCGGTGCAAATGGCTTTATCACTAAACCTATAGATCAAAAAGAATTTTATTCCATACTAAAAAAATATCTTAGTGACACAGATAAATAAGAATATATTCATATAAATAGTAATTGTTCGAGAACATTGCTTGTTTTCTACATCTGATTTAATGTCTTTAAGCCGTTATAACCAAAGGTTTATCTGTTATATTGAGGTAGACTATACTAATAATACCCCGTTCAAGTAATCAAGGAAGGAAACCGGTGAAAGCGACTGTGTATACAAAATATGGTTCACCGGATGTTTGTAGTGGTCAAGTTTTTTTGGCCACAGTTTTGTATTCATTCCAGTACTTTTCTTCAGCTACATTCGGAGCAAGACCAGCGTTATGTCGATGTGGTCTAACCTGAGAATAGTAGCCAATAATATAATCAATGATCTCATGCTTAGCCTCTGCAAAAGAATCATATCCCGTTGATGGAATCCATTCAGACTTTAAACTTCTAAAGAAGCGTTCCATCGGTGCATTGTCCCAACAATTTCCTCTGCGACTCATGCTTTGTTTTATTTGGTATCGCCAAAGCTGCTGTCTAAATTTTCGGCTCGTATAATGGCAACCTTGATCTGAGTGAAACATAACCTCTTTCAGTTTACCTCTTGACTCAAATGCCATGGCTAAGGCATCGGTTGTTAATCGACTGTCAGGCGAAAACGACATTGCCCAACCAATCGGCTTACGCGAAAATAGATCCATCACAATCGCGAGATAAGCCCAACGTTTACCTACCCAAATATACGTGACATCACCACACCAAATTTTATTCGGTTCCACCACATTAAACTCTCGGTTTAAGTGATTCGGTATTGCAACGTGTTCTTGTTTCACCTTTCTATATCGGTGTTTCGGTTGCTGACAACTTTGAAGCTGACAGGCTTTCATTAAACGACCTGCACGATAACGACTTAATGGTGTTCCACGTTGTGTGGCAATTTCTGATATCGTTCGTGCACCAGCAGAACCCTTGCTCTCACTAAAGATTGTTTTCACCAATAATTGTTCATTTAATTTATTGGGGTTAATTGTTTGAGAACGTTTAACCCAATATTTATAACTACTGCGATGAATATCAAATGCCTGGCAAAGTTCTGTTACGGCATAGCTCTCTTTGAGTTGCGACATCATCGCAAATTGTTCATCGAGTCGGACATTAAGAGAGCCGTAGCCTTTTTTAAAATTTCTTTCTCCAACTCGATTTGCTTAATTCGCTTTTCAAGTTCTTTTATTTTTCGTTGTTCAGGTGTTAACGCATTGGGCATTGATGAACCGCCACTTCTCTCATCTTTGAGTTGCCGCACCCACTTATCCATCGTTGATTTACCGATGTTCATCGCAGAGGCCGCTTCTCGTACTGAATAATTCTGGTCGAGCACCAGTTGAGCGGCTTCCAACTTAAAATCTTGGGTAAATGTTCGTCTTTCTTTTCTACTCATTTTTCCACCTATCATGTTCCAAGGTGAATGATATCACCTCTAGTTAGGTGGCCAAATTAACTATGCCACTACAACATTAACCTTCAAAGATTTCTATAATTGCTGCTAACTCAAAGTGCAGTGGGCAAAGCACTTCACTATTTAAATAATGAATGGGACGAAACTTGTTCGTTACACGCAAGATGGTCGCTACCTCATGGACAACAGCTTATCGGAGAATGTGAATGGGTGAAAGAATTGGTTGTTCAGTCAGAGTGTGAAAGGCGTGAAAGCCTCCGCTAATCTTTATTCGTTAATTGAAACTGCAAAAGCCAATCACCTTGAACCGTTTGCATATCTTCGGGTTTTGTTTACTGAATTACCGAAGGCCACAACGGTGGAAGACATTGAAGCCTTGTTACCCGTGAATATTAATCTGCAACAGATCACATAGAGTTAGGCAATACTGATCTTTGTTTTGCGCTTACGTTTAATATATAGCGGCTGGAAAAAATAAAACTTTGCTAAATACGGGATATGAGGGTTAACAATTGTGAATAGTTATTGGAATAGCTAACTTTAAATAAAAAAAGCGACAGAAATTTTAGGTGAATTCGGACAAGTAAATACCAACTCCAAGCGTTATAAGGGCGACTTCAACGAGAGTAATCCATAAAAGCATATAGGTAACACGGCGTCCAGCAGGTTTCATGGGTTGCCAGATACGTTTCATATACCAGCGCCACAAACCAAATTTAGACCACTTTTTCCATGTTATTAAAAAACGCTGCAGATAATCTGCCCAATTGATTAAGCTTTTATCAACGTTATGTATTTGTGACTGGCGTTCTTCTTCTGACAAACCATCATAATTATCAGTAATTGTTAGTTTTGAGCCATATTCAGAAGGCTCAATTTTTAGAACTGTTTTCTTTTTTATGCCGCTTGAATAGTGAATGGTAATTTCATCCGCCTTTTGCTTAACGCTTATTTCCACGTCTATTTCAAAGGGTTCATCCTGGCTGGTATTTTTAACTGCCATGCGATAATTATTGTCAGATAATTTTTCCCACGCATTAAACTCAAGCATTGGATTAATCCGAAACAGGCGCTCAATATCCTGACAAAATGTCATAAGCTCATCAACACCAAGCGGGGTATTAATCGCAGCCCATGCAGCATCATCTGCTGCTGCATTAGGTGTATCTATTACTTTAGTCATCGGTACTTCTATAATTTCATTCATTAGCAGGATATGGCGCAATCATAAGAGGTATGGATATTGCTCTTGCCATAGTGTCTGTTGACATGCGAGAACGTAATCCAGAAATACCTTTTGGTCGTGGTGCACCCATTACTACTAAATCATAATCCTGTTTTTTACTTACATCTAGTAAACATTCATCCGGTTCACCGACAATAACTTCATTGGTATATTCAATATCATTTTCTTTTGCATGTTTGGAAATACGTTCACAGTGTTCAGCAACTTCTTTTTCTAATTCAGATTCCAGGTAACGTCGAAAAGTGTTTCTTGTTGAACCATTGTTGAGCCAATCATCACCTGTCATGCCTTCCCATAAGGTGGGGACAACAACTAGATGATGAATTTTTCCACCTTCATTACATAGTGATATTGCCATTTGTTCAGCGGCTTGTGCGCCGTCCGTACCATGGCTTGCTAATAAAATATTATTCATAGACATCATTTTACAACCTTAAAAATAAGAGTGCCAACTAAACATCGTCTAGTTGGCACTCTGTTTTTACATCAGATTAATATGTCACGTAAACAGCGAACGCAATAATTAATGCGAACGCTAATGCCATAAAATCTTCTCTACGATCACTACCAAAAATAGATAGTGCTGAACCTCGATCAAAGTTATTTTCCATAGTTTTATCCTCTTTTAAATAGTTTCACTAACGACTAGCATAACAACAACCAGCGATAGTACGGCTTTAAGTAAACCTACAACACCACCAATAATAGCAGGTTGACCACCGGCTTGTTTCATTGATGCCAAAGTGATTTGCATGCCTAAACCAACCAGACCAAATGCGAATAACCAGGTAATCCATTTGCGGAATGCCTTAACTTTCTTCGCCGTGTGTCGTACTGCTTTATGTGCTTTTTTCAGGACTTTCCCTGCTTTTTTGCCCATCACTTTTGAGTTAGCAAGACCACGAATTGTTGCATCATCTTCAATGCTGGCAACTTTGCGACCGTCAATTAACCTGGCTAAAGCTGCTTTACGATCTTCACGCACAACCTTGTCAGAATTTGCAGTTAATACTGCAATCTGCTCGTCGGTCATCATTTTGCTGGCTTTTACTTTATTGTTATCAAAGTATTTACCTTTATAATGATTTGCTGGAGCAAACATACCGGTAGTAGAAAGAGCAAACAATAAAATGAAACCTAAAACGAAGACTGGGAATTTGTCAAAAATAACCTGACCTACATTTACTTGTGTTGCGTGCTCTTCACGTTTCACGTACCACATTGCCAACCATAAAACGATAATGGGTAACACGAGTACACGAGTAATGTTGAAGATTTCTGCAACTTTAAGGGTTTCAATACCATCAGGTTGATACGCTAATGCAGCGCCGGCAACTTGTGCTGAGTTCAGGATACCTGTACCGGCCCATGCGCCAAACTGAACATACGACATACCCAGTAATTGACCGACTATAGGGAATATGAACATACAACCCACACCCCAAAGTAGAATAGTACCAATGGTATAGGCAATTTCTACAGACTTGGCTTGTACAACAGGAGCAGCAGCTACTGTCGCGGAAACACCGCAAACACCCATACCCGCAGATAACACACCACCCATAGAATTAGGAATTCCACGTCTGGCGCCCATCCATAATACAAGGCCAACAGAACCAAGAACGAAGAAACCAATCATAACGATTGAAAGCCCGCCCAGGTTTTTAAGTTCAGCCGCACTGTAAAGTGTGCCCAGTAAGATAACACCGGTTTTTAGTCCTAAACGCGATAAGCGAACCCCATTTTTTGCCCACTCAGGTACCTTGAATACGTTAACAATAACAATACCCGTCACAATACCCAATACTACGTAGTTTAATCCGAGCAACTTATGGATGTATTTGCCGGTATCGCCGACTTTACCAAAGGACATACTGATAACAGCAATCTCAGGAGCAATAAACCAACGAACTAGCATTGCAATTAACAGAATGAACATACCACCTGCGATTGAAGATGAGTAATAATCCCATGCGCCTTCAGTGTGGCTACCAAACCATTGCCAGGCACCGATAACAGCTGCGACTACACCGAAGTACAGCGGTATGCTCATCAGCTCAGCACCATATTTATATTTTTTACCAGCAGCTAAATGCTCCATATAACCATCTAACATGCCATTGCCTGCCATAAACCAGATAGCAAGCATAATGACACCGATGATAAAGAGCGCCGGATTTTTTTTGGTGTAAACCATAACAACCTCTCCCTCTGCGTAATTAAAAGTTAAGTTAGTGTTTGAATCTAATAAAAATTAGACTTATTCTTCTTGTTTAGTACCATATAAATAAACTTTATATTGGTATGTTATTTTGTACTTATATAAAATTTTTACAACATCTGGTTAACTATATACTAACGTTATAAAGTTATTTTATAAGACTATATTAATGTATTTTATTGTTAATTAAGGTAAAAAAATGAGTGAGAGATGTATTTTAGTACGGGGGGATGACTATTGCGTTGATGTTTAACTAACTTCAATAAAAGTTAGAGTAACTCAATACCCATCGCGTAGTCATCATTCTGCATATTGCATTAAATCGTGTCAGTTTTGTATTTAAAATGGTGTCGCTAAGTTGGTTTTGTTGTTCTGTAACCTGATGCCTTTCACCAGGTGCTTGTTTAAATACTTCTCTGGCAGTTTCATTTGAGTTAATAAGGTATTATTTATCACGTATTTTAATATGTTTCATTGTCACATGGATGTTGCCTTACGGGGATAGATCTCTTTTACATCAGCAGGCCTGAGTAAACGAGACAGGTTTATTAATTACAAGGAGTAATGAAATGAAAAGATTAATCACGTTCACTATTTTGTTATTCTACTCTGGTGTCTGCCTTTCTTTTGATTTTATTCCAGAACGCCGTAAAGATCAGAACCCCACGCAACCTGCTCATTTAATAGTGCCACTCCTTTATAGTAAATCAGGTATCGGTGAGGGTGTTATTTTACCTGGAACGGTAACAAATGTTGCAGAAACCACGGCGGATATTTCAGCCGTGTTTGTTGGTGGAGATGCTGAGGGGACTATCCTTAATGGTTCTGAAATTCCATTGTACTCAGATGTTTTGTTTCTTGATTTTGCTTTACAGAATATCAACAGGGCAGCTGTAAATAATTATTCAACACGGGGGATAAATAATACTAAAAAAAATGATTTTACTATCCTGGATTTAAGTGTAGCCAAAGAAAATAATGTTGGACTAAATTTAATATTTTATGACAGAAGACTTAATTTTAATTACTCCTATAAACAATTTGAATATCAGATTGATGCTATCAGAGATAATGGAATGAAAAGCGTTATAGCATTGGTACTGGATTTCGTTTAGTTGCCGCTTCAGGTGCTGTTTATCGAGCAGATGTTGCCACAGACGATGAAGGTACTGAATATATCCTTATTTTTAATTATCCATGGGAATAAACTAAAAGAGGGCTATATTAAAAGAGGGTGGAGTCATTGAGAACCTCTTTGAGGTTTACCTAATCTTGTTCCACAGGCTCCAGTCATTATTAAATTACAATAAAAATAATAATTAGACGTGGGAGCATCCCTAATTTATTTGGATTCTACCACCTTCTTAAATGTTAGATTGAAAGAGGGAATTATTATGTCTAATAATATTACAAAATCAATAATCTATTATATTCTTTTAATTTGTTTATTTTCTTTTTCGTGGCCTTCATTTTCAGGGGAAGTACTACAAGATTTACCGACGACAATTAGTCCAGACAGCAAGTATATTTTTTTCTTCATGGCAGGATCGTAGAAAGAAAAGGTGTGGGATATGCGTAATCAAGTGACTACGGTTTTTATGAATATAAAAAAATACTCGATGTGTTAGCAAAACGCGATTTTATTATTATAAGTGAAGCCCGCAGCAGCGATGCTAAAGTTAAACGTTATGCCAAGTATATAGCTCGTCAGGTGAATACTCTTCTCGAGGAAGGTGTTCCAGCAGGAAATATAACGGTTTTCGGATTTTCTAAAGGTGGAAAAATCACCTTAGTCACCTCATCTCGTATTGGAAATGAGAGTATAAATTATGTGGTTCTTGCTGGCTGTATACGTAAGACTAAAAAATTTATTAATAAATTTGACTTGGATTTAAAAGGACGTGTACTGTCTATCGTTGATTATAATGATGATATCTTCTCGTCCTGTGAAGACATGTTCAATAGTTCCTCAGGTGAACTTCAACATAAAGAAATAATTTTACAAGTGGGTAGTGGCCATGGAGTATTCTATACCCCAAATGATAAATGGATTAAACCTATGATGGAGTGGATTAAATAGGTATTAATTAATATCGAAGATTTTACAAAAGTGGTTGTTTTCTTCAATATATCAGAGAGTCGGTGATAAGAAATAATTGTTTTTCTTATTACCGGTTCTTTTGTGATTATCAGAACAGATAAATCTGTGTTTATCCATCCGCTATGTTTTTTGCCTCGTTATACAATGCTGCGTTCGAGAACAAGTAACAGGAAAATCGTCTGTTATTTGCCTTGTCATAACCATCAAACAAGACATAACTATTTGCGATATGGCGGGCAGAAATTCAGGCACCTTCACTACTTGGTGATGCATTCGGGCCAACATTGAACATCCCGTACATCCGGGTTGAGTCTGTATTTACTACTACATAGCTGGAACTTGTAAATGCTAATGCCGCATTTGTAATTGATAACAACAAGACAGCGGGTAAAATCCTTATTAATTTCATTTTAAACTCCTTGTTTGTAATGTTACGGTTACAGTCATTTACTTAAACGTTTAGTGCTTAAAAGGTTGAGAATTTAAACTATGCATCTAAAAACAGTGTTTCAGACAATTCGTCCTTCATTTCTTGTTTTATCACCCGTGTGTGTCGTTTTAGGTTTAAGTACTTCGCTCACAACAGGATTACCGATAAATTCCCTACTCTTTTTTCTTATCCTGGCTGGTGCGATTTCAGCTCATATAAGTGTAAATACGTTTAATGAGTACTTTGATTTTCAAAGCGGCCTGGATTTAAAAACAGAAAAAACCCCCTTTAGTGGTGGTAGCGGTGCATTACCTGATAATCCTGAAATGGCTAATGTTGTACTGACTGTTGGCCTGGTTTCGTTGTTGCTAACAATCTTTATTGGAATTTACCTTATTATGCAACGTGGCACTCTAATCTTACCAATTGGTTTTGTCGGTGTGGTGTTGATAATGACATACACACAATGGCTTAACCGATTTCCCTTTTTATGTTTAATTGCACCTGGTTTAGGGTTTGGCGTTCTGATGGTGGTTGGTACTCATGTGATCTTAACAGGAGAGCATTCTCCGTTATCCTGGTTAGTATCGCTCATTCCTTTTTTTCTGATTAATAATCTTCTTTTATTAAATCAGTATCCTGATATAAAAGCTGATGCAAGTGTTGGGCGAAATACATTCCCCATTGCCTTTGGTTTGAATATAAGTAATTTTGTCTATGCGCTTTTTTTTCTGGCTGCATATTTACTGATTTTATTTTTTATTATTAAGGGTGTTTTACCAAACTTGAGTATTATTGCTTTAATGCCAATGATCTTTTCCTTATACGCGTTTATCGGTGCAATGAAACACACATCAGTAATAGGTGATTTCCCTCGATACCTCGCTGCAAATGTGGCTGCGGCTATGTTAACTCCATTATTACTTGGGATTTCGATTGTTATTTGATAAGGGTTGTATTGCCATTTGGTGTTGATATTAATCTTCATATAAATTTTATAGATTTAAGCTTTACATATTGAAGGTTTTAGTCTTTATTTATTTAAAGAGTATTCAATATATGACCCGTTTATTAAAAATCATAATCTCAATAGTATTACTGCCTTTAGCGCAGAATAATGTTATTGCAGCGGGCTATATAGGCTCAGAATCTTGTTCTGTTTGTCATAAACAACAATACAATAACTTTCGCGTTTCCGGACATCCTTATAAACTGACGAAAGCAGAAATAGCCAGGCACCGTGCTTTACCCTTACCTAAAGGATATTCATGGAATGATATTTCTTATGTTATTGGTGGAGCATACAAAAAGGTACGTTATATAGATAAACAAGGTTTTATTATTACTGCCGCGAAAGATGGTTCTGAACTTAAAACTCAATATAACCTTGAAACAGGAACATGGTCTTTTTATCATAAAGGTGAGAAAAAACCTTACACTTGTGGCAGATGCCATACAACTGGATTCAATAAAAAGGGTAACCAGGGTGGCCTTAAAGGAATTAAAGGGACATGGGTTGCCACGGGTATTCAATGCGAAGCCTGCCATGGTCCAGGTAGCCAACATGCAAAAACCAGTGATATAAAATTCATCAAAATAGATCGCTCAGCCGCTGCCTGTGGAAAATGTCATCAACGTGGTAACTCAAATACTATCCCGGCAAAAAAAGGTTTTATTCGTCATCACGAACAATATAATGAGTTACTTGCCAGCCCACATAAAAGCATGAATTGTGTCAGCTGTCATGATCCACATAAGCGAGCCCAATTTAGTATTAAACTTGAATGTGTAACTTGCCACCAGAAACAGCAGAAGAGTTATTTCGGTAGCAGCATGCAAAAGGTTGGAGTACGGTGCATTGATTGCCATATGCCCAGGGCAACAAAATCGGCTACTGCAAAAAGTGCTATTGAAGCGGATATCCGTAGTCACTTATTCAAGATCAATACAGTTGAAGAAAGTATGTTCTATAGCAAAAAGGTAAATGGAAAAGAAAAAAGTTTTGCCAAAGGTTTTGTTACTCCTGATTTTGCCTGCTTATCTTGTCATAAAGATAAACCAGGGGAATGGGCAAATGAAAAAGCAAAGAATATTCATCCTGCAGGTAAATAATCCAGTTATATGTTTTAAATTTTTTTCTGTAAGCAAGCAGTTAAATAACTTTATTTTGTTTGTTATTCTCTCGCTGATAAATATTTTTCTTGTACTGACTCTAAATAATTATTTTCATATTTAGTATGAAGATTTTAAAATACATGTTTGTTTTAGACATCCTTTTATATTCGTAAAAATATTACTATTTCAATTAGTTATGATCCTGATCAGTATATGAAATTTCTATTTATGATAAATTATATAGAATATTTTAATATTAGAGTTCGGTTTATAGATTCAATAGTATTAGTTTTTTAGAAAGATTTAATACAGACTTGCGTTGCAAGTTCCTGATGGTCACGGGCAATTATGTATCGTGGGTAGAATGGTGAACTATAATATAGTCAGGGGATATTTCGATAGCGGAGTAAAATTCAGGAAAATAGAGGGGGCTGTTATGAAAAAATGGCGGGTTAAAAATTATAGGCAAAGCTTACTCCTAATAGCGTTATCTAGTCTGGTTTCCATGCCGGTATTCACAGCAGAGAAAGTAAAAACTCCACTGGAGAATGGCAGGGCTGTGGCATTAAAACTGTGCCAGGCATGTCATAGCTTCAACGGTGCCAATCAGGCCGGAACGGTCGGGCCACCATTCGTCAGCATGTTGCAAAGGTTTCCTAATCGCGGACGAATACGCGACATTATTTACGATCCACAAAAAGCCATAAAACCAGACACAATGATGCCTCCCTTTGGGCGACATGGATTTCTGAATAATAAGGAAACGAAATTATTAATTGATTTTCTTTATACCCTGTAAACAGCTAGTCAGGAGTAATGTTTATAAAAGAAAATAACATATGACATTAGATATATAAATTTTAGAGGAATTGGAAGGAGGATAGTAGCGTGAAAAAATTAACCTTCATTATTTTATCAATATTGATATCACATCTTGTAATGCCAAACGTGAATGCCGGACCGCAAGAAGATCTTGTTGCTTATCAGAAATATTTCAAAAAAAAATTCCCTGGTTTGTCTGCAGTGGATTTATCGAATGGCATGTACAATTTTAATCAGGATAAACGTGGACAATGGGAAGACATTATGTCTTTTCCGCCCTATGAGATCGCTATTGATGATGGTGAATCACTTTTTACAACGCCCTTTAAAAATGGCAAGACCTATGCAGGGTGTTTTAAAAACGGGGGGATTGGAATTGCACATACCTACCCACGCTTTGACAAGAAGAGCGGCAAAGTCAAAACACTTGCTGCGGCTATTAATGATTGTCGAGAGAAAAATGGTGAAAAATCTTTGCCGTATTTGAAGGGTAAGATTGCTTCTATCCTGGCCTATATGGCTAATACCTCTCGGGGTAAACCCATTACCATTAATGTACCTGATGAGCCTGCTGCACTGGCAGCTTATGAAGATGGTAAACGCATTTATTTTACTCGTCGTGGTCCACGTGCTTTTGCTTGTTATAGCTGTCATTGGGAGGCTGCAGGTTCCAGGATTCGTGGTAATGAGTTGAGCACTGCGGTAGGGCAGGCAACACACTTTCCATCTTATCGCTCCAAGTGGGGTGGTATGGGTACTATTCAGCGTCGTTATAAAGGTTGCATGAAAAATATTGGTGCCAAACCTCTTAAGCAACAAACGGAGGCAATGAATAATCTTGAATACTTCCATCGATTTTTAAGTAATGGCATTCCTATGAATGCACCAGGAACACGTTTTTAATAACAGAAAGGTTAATGTAAATACCAGTCAGGAGCATATGTTATGAAAAAGAACATTACATTTATCACCCTGCTAGGCGTTGTGTTCCTTTATTGTCCATTAACACAGGCAGCAGAATCAGTTCATGATGTATTGCAGGAAACAAAAGCACTTTATAAAAAAGCTGACAAGTTACAGGGTGCCTGGGTGACAACAGGAAAATTAATAAAGAAGGCAGAGGCAGCACTAAAAAAAGATAATAAAAGCAAGGCATTAAAGCTGGCCAAAAAAGCTAAAAAAGAAGCGTTGATGAGTATTGTCCAGGCGGAAACTGAAGCAACAAAATGGGCAGAACCATCTTATATTAAACGTTAAACAGAAAAAGGAGAAACTATCATGGATATTAAAATGACAGATGTCACTATTCACATTGATGAAAATACCAATAAAGATGAACTCGAATCTTTACGTGATTCCTTGTTAGTTTTAGATGGTGTTATGGCAGCAGATTATCATAATACTAAGCCGCATTTAATGATCGTTGAATATAATCCTGATGTTATTAATTCAACTGAATTTTTGTCAGCTGCAAAAACCAAAGGATTACATGCAGAATTGATTGGTTTGTAGATTAATTATAATTGTACCAATATAGTGGGTGTTTTTTTAATCCACTTTATATATGCGCAGGCTGATTTTACAATTTTCCATATCAATATTTAACATATAGGGGGCAGCATGCCCCTAAATGCACAAATGAGGATGATTTAAGCCTTGGGTGCTTTATTGAACATTTTTTGTATCTTTGTGACTTGTTTCTTTTCCCATTGTTCAGCAGCTTTCCACATCATTTTGGTTTTTTGTTCGCTGACTTTTAGTAACGCTTTTTCGCGCTTCATCACTGCAGCAAGTTGATCTTTTAATACAGCAATTTCTGCTTTTGCTGCCGCTTTAGCCAGTTTGAGCTCATTACGGGCAGAAGTATTGGCTGCTCTCAGCGTTTCTTTTGATGCTTTTAGATCTGCTCTTAGTTGCCTGGTTAAATCATTGCGTGTGCGAGTCGCTGCACTTTTACGTGTTGTTGACGATGAACGTTTTTTAGTCGATGTTTTTTTCTTACTTGCCATGATTAACCTCTCCCATTATTTTTGTCCTCTTATTATTAATAAGTATAGTTGTTTATTTTAAATGTGTTTGTTTTTTTCTATGAAAAATAAAAAATATTAAACAGGCAATAATTAATACTAAATTTTTTTAGGTACATTTTATAGTTATGCTCATTACCTGATTTAATAATAGCATTTTTATTACGGTGGTATTTTTAACAAAATAGATATGTCTTATTTGTAAAATCTGCTCTGGTTTGAGTGCAGTCTAATTTTATAAAGAGGATGCTTTGATATGAATATGTGGTTACTGATTTATGCTGCTGTATTTTGTAGTCTCTGGATTTTTATTTATTTATCATTAATGTACATTAGTTGTAACTTGCATTTTATAGATAATACCTGGCTATGCTTATGGTTATTGGCGGGGATAGTCACTTTTTTACATTTACTCTTTAATGTTAAATTAAGCAAATATATGCTTAACATAAAGATGATTTCTATGATAAAAATTACTGCACCGATTTTTATCATGAGTCATTCCCAGGTTTTGAGGGTGGGTAGTTCAGAGGATGTTTTTAGTAAGTAGCTGATAGCCATCATTGCAACAATGGAAACGACTACCGCATCAAACAGAGCTTCAATCCATGGATTATGAAAATAGCCGGAGAAACCAGCGAGGAATGCCATCACCAGAAATTCGGTGAAGATTAAAATAATGATTAATGAGGTGATGACTCTTTTCATTTGATGATGCACCCTATTTATATTGTTACCATGAAATTGAAGAAGTTCTTTAATTCCTTTAACTCCTAATATTGAAGTCAGACATTATAAAACTGGTCTCAAACCACTGTTTTTACTGGTATTCACCTAGTTTTGATATTTATTTCATAAATAGTCGGGTGCGGTGTCAACCAAATTCCTCCAGCCGCGTTAGTGTTATTAACAGGCAAAATAGTCTGTGAAATTTTCTAACCAATGGAGGCTTATCTCATGATGAGTACATATGAAGGCCACACGGCCAAACAACAAAAACGGGGCAGTTGGTTTATGCTGCTGGTCAGTTTTATTTTTGCTTTAAATTTGACCGCCTGTGGTGGTGGTGACAGTGAGGTTAATAATGAAGGTGATGGTCAGGTATTAGTGGCATTGACCGATGCTGAGGGTGATTTTGTAACCTACACCGTTGATGTGCTTTCAATTAAGTTAACACATATGAACGGTGCCGTGGTTGAGACACTGCCAATATCTACACGTGTTGATTTTGCACAGTACACCGAAGTGACAGAATTTCTGACTGCTGCTACCGTTCCGAATGGATTATATGTAAAAGGCAGTATTTTGCTGGATTATTCAAATGCAGATATTCAGGTGGAGGATGCAGCGGGTAATGCTACACCTGTTACTAACATAGTGGATAATGATGGTAATCCAGTTACAACAATGGAAGTTAATGTGACATTGGATGGTCTAAGTGCTTTACCTGTTGCACCGGGTATCCCTAAAAATCTGATGCTGGATTTCGATTTAGAGAAATCCAATACGGTTGTATTTGAAGGTGATCAGGTTAAGGTGACAGTTGATCCGGTTTTAATTGCCGAGGTTGATCCACAGAAGCCAAAAGTACATCGTGTACGCGGGCCGTTGAAGGTTGTTAATGTTGATGAAAGTGTATTTGAAATTTATATTCGTCCGTTTTTCCATCACATCGGTTTAGGTCAACGTCTATTTGGTTCGTTGCAGGTACTGACTAATGATGAAACTTTTTATGAGATTGATGGTATTGGTTATAAAGGTGCGGAAGGACTACAGGTACTTGAAACAATCGCTCAACTTACCGGTGTTATTGTTAAGGGTGATCTAAAGTTTTTCCCACTTCGATATGAAGCCCGTGAGGTTTATGCAGGTAGCAGTGTACCTGGTGGAAGTATGGATTTGGTTCGTGGAACGGTTACGTCACGTACAGGTGATCAAATCGTAGTACGAGGTGCAACTGTATTTCGAGTTAATGGTTCTGCAGTCTTTAATGACAATGTAACGGTTAGCCTGGATCAAAGTACAACCGTATTGAAACAACTCAGCGTAGGCACTTTTGATATTCAGGATATTTCTGTAGGCCAGCGTATCGCAATATTTGGTATCATCACCAATGATCAGGTATCTGATCTACAAATGTCAGCAGCAAATGGTTATGCTCGTATGGGCGTGTCATACCTTCGTGGCAGTGTTGTTGCTCTTGCAGATAATGTGACTGACTTCACTCTGAACCTGAGCAGTATTAATGGTCGTACTATCAGCCTTTATAATTTCACAGGAACAGGCACTACGGGTAATGATGCTGATCCTGCAAACTATGAGCTTGATACCGGAACACTAACATTGGATGGAATTGCGGTTGCTGAAACTGTAGTAACAGCAGGTTTTCCAACTCCCTTTGGTGCGGCTCCTTCTGACTATACTGCTCAAACTGTTGTTGAGTTGCCATAAAGTACTGGTCTGGTTACACCATAAAAATTGTACTTCCCTGTGTCTCTGATTAAAGAGACACATTTTTAACTGGCTGCATGGAAATATGCAGTCAGTTTTTTATTTTTAGGCCTTGTTAAAATCGTTAACACTCCTGAAAATATACGAACCTGACAAACACATTCATCCTTGTTTTTATTAAGCCTATCCTGTTAGTTTTTGTTAAGTCATATTGTCTAAACAATATCTTGATGTACATCATGTTTGCACTTCATCTCACGTGTTAAGTTTTGTCAGATTTCAATCTTAATGTTAGGAAAAATAACCAATGCAACAAGCCAATACTTATACTTTTAAAAACCTTTTTTTTGAAGCAACACGTTTATGCAATTTTGCCTGTCCTATGTGTATGGCCAGTAGCAATGACACGAAGTTGGTTAAAAAAAGCCGCAAGCAGGAACTCAGTACAGAAGAGATTGAACGCTATATTTTTCAGACGGTTAATAAGATTGGTGTAGATAAAATAACCTGGAGTGGTGGTGAATTTATGTTACGTAAAGACGCTATCGAACTGGTAAGGCTGGCAACAGAATATGGATATTCTTCTGTTATTACGACAAATGGTTCAAAAATGACTCGTGAAAAATTACTTGAGCTAAAAAAAGTCAGTAACGAGACAGTGGTCATTGCGGTAGGTATTAACTCTATTGAAGACGAAAATTCCTGGACACGAGATGCTGAATGCGCTCAATCACTTAAGATACTGGAATTGTGTAAAGAACTTAATATCCGGCAAAATGTTGTTGTTGCCATTGGTCAGCATAATTTAGAAACAGTGGATAGAACTTTACAATGGCTGGATGATCATCATATTCCTTATAACCGCTCACCTTATACCGCACGGGGTTATGGTAAAGTGTACTGGGATGAACTTAAATTCAGTAAAGAAAATATGGAAGAAACGATTCATCCTGCTTTGCGCAAGCATGCCAATGGCTATATCAGTTATACGCCCTTTTTTCTTTCACCCGAAGTACATGACGAAATATCTCATGGAGTGAGTAATGTCACTGTGCCACAAAATCCTTCGATAGGTTGCTGGTGTGGTACATGGCTGGCCTGTAATGCTGAAGGTGATATTTCACCCTGTGGTATTCTGCTAGACGATGTAAATTGTGGCAATGTACGCAAAAATACATTTCAGGAAATTATTGATAATAGTACGGTGTTCCAGAATATTCTTGATAGAACTCAATTAAAAGGTAAATGTGGCCGCTGCCGTTATCAATTTACCTGTGGTGGTTGCCGAGCAATGGCCTTCTATGGCAATGGCGATATTATGGCAGAAGACCCCACCTGTTTTTTTGAGCCACTCGATAAAACAACTGTAAGTGAACATGAGCAACAAACCAATAAAATGTTTAAAAAGTTTGTTGCGATAACCCGTTTTGCAGACAAAATTAATGCGATGAAAGTTACCGATGCACCCGTTGCCACGCATAAGGAAGGGAATAAAATCAATTAGAAAACACCGGAAGAGATAAAGCGGGAAGACTGCTCTGGCTTCGGGGTATCTCCCGCAAAACAGGTTTAATTGAGTTATCCTTATCATCTGTGAATGTGCGTTTTACTGGCAGCTAAAGGCTGCCTCGTAAAGACGTGCATTTTTACTAAACACCATCAAATCAGCCTAAATTATTGTTTTATAATGAATTTAATGTTGTGTCAGCTTAAATTCAGCCTCTCCTTTTTTATAATCACGCTTTATTATTAGTGCGGTTTTGTTGTATTGTGGCTATTGTCAGGTAGTTATAGTTCTACCTATGGAGAGTAATTAGATGAACGAAACGAACAATTGGTTAGTGCATGATCATCGCAAATATGATGCGCTGCTTACTGAGTGTGAAATGGCAGCAGAGATGGCTGACTGGAAGGATGCGGTGAGCTTGTTTAATCAGTTTGTGAGAGATCTCAAACTTCATATGCAAATGGAAGATGAGGTACTCTATCCTTTTTTTGAGGAAGAAGTGAGTGATCCGGAGGGTGAAATTGCTTTGCTACTTGAAGAACATGAAGATCTTGTTCGACTTTTAAGTGATCTGGTTTGTGTTATAAAAACAAAAAATATTGATCACTTTATGGAATCACTGCTGCCATTACACGTGGCGATGAATCAGCATAATGACCATGAAGAAGCTGTATTTTCGCGTATGGGGAATGATTCATTGCTTATGCATCGTGATGAGATCATGACACGTTTGCATGCAATACACGCTAAAGAAGGTCATGAGCAGCGAAACTGGGGTTTTTAAGTCGACTTTTATTGTTTTCAAATTATTAACAATAATATCAAGAGTTCCTATATGAAATTTATACCAACATTTATTCTGGTTTTACTATTTTTTTCACTAAATATTTCAGCAGCAGAGATCAAAGCCTATCCAGTAAAAAAAATAGCCAATAATACCTATGTGATTCATGGTCCACTGGAATATCCTAATAAAAAAAATAAAGGTTTTATGAATAATCCGGGATTTGTTGTTACCCGGACGGGCGTAGTGGTCATTGATCCTGGTTCCAGTGTTCAGGTTGGACGCATGGTATTAAAGCAAATAAAAACCATTACCAATAAACCAGTTACTCATGTGTTAAATACACATATTCATGGCGATCACTGGTTAGGTAATCAGGCTTTTGCAGAAGCATTTCCAAACGTTGTTATTATGGCGCACCCTGAAATGATTAAACGTGCAAAAGCAGGTGCAGCTGAGCAATGGGTTTCGATTATGTCAAAGTCAACTGCTGGTGCAAGCGATGGAACCCGTGCGGTTATTCCCGGTAAAACGATTGATGATAAACAGTTATTTAAAACGGGTGGAGTAGAGTTTCGTATTCATGCACCAAAAAAAGCACATAGCTTTACCGATATCATGATTGAAGCTGTAGAAGAAGGTGTTTTATTTCTTGGCGATAATGTTTTATTTAAACGTTTACCCCGAATGAATGATGGCACTTTTAAAGGAAATGCGCTCGCCTGTCAGCTTGCGATAGATCTTGGTATAAAGACCTACGTGCCCGGGCATGGACCGAGTGGAAATAAAAATATAATTATTCCTTTTATGAATTACCTTAAGATTGTTTACGCTGAGGTGGGTAAACATTATGAAGCAGGGATGACGGATTTTGAAATGAAACCAAAAATTTTGCTTAAACTACAGGACTATATTAACTGGGCAGGATTTAATGACGAAGTGGGTAAACATATCTCTCTGGCCGTACTGGAATATGAACAGGATGAATTTTAAAATGAATATTCTTCATCTCTTATAATATAATGAGCAGACTATAAAATATTAAACTCATTATAATTATACACAATTTTGTAGTTGATGTACTTATGTCAAAAATAGTGATCTTTAAATGAAAATATTCCTTGTCATCTTTTTATTCATAATCAGCAATACGATCTTTGCAGAAGGGCCCGTTCATACAGATAAACCTAAATGGGAATTAGGTATTGGTATAGGCGGATTAAGCTTGCCTCATTATCGTGGGTCCGATCAACGTGCGGACTATTTTTCTCCAATTCCATACATACGTTATAACGGCAAACGATTAAAAGTTGATAGAGAAGGTGGTCGTTTCTATTTTTATAACAGTGAAGACATTAAAATTGATGTCAGCATGGCTTTTGCATTGCAGGTTGATAGTGATGATAACCGTGCTCGAGTCGGTATGCCAGATTTAGATAATATTATTGAGCTCGGACCAAGATTTCAATATAACCTTTATCAGTCAGAAGATAAAAATGTTCGCTTTCGTTTTGCTTTGCCTTTACGTACTGCCTATGCAACAGACTTCAGGCGTACAAAAAATATAGGCTGGGTTTTATCACCATACTTGCAACTTCGATATTTTAAAGCAGGATGGGAATCAGCTATTTCTGCAGGTCCGACCTGGGCCAATGAAGAATATCATGATTATTTTTATGAGGTTGCATCACAATATGCAACAGGAATACGGCCAACTTACAATGCACAAGCGGGTTATAGTGGCTCTCGTATCACTATAACGTTAAGTAAACGCTTTGATAAAATATTTTTTGGCTTGTTTGCAAGATACGACAATTTAGCAGGTGCGACTTTTATAGATAGCCCTCTGATTAAACAAAAAGATTCTTTTTCGATTGGTGCTGCACTTTCATGGGTTTTTAAAACATCCAAAGAACGTAGTCAGTATTAATTAAACCAGGTATCTCTTTTCCTTTCCAGGCACGATTTTTCAATTCAAGCCCAATTATTTGACAACCGATTTATGCCCGTTGCGTTATACTTTCTTGTGAAGGTAATAGTGCTCAGGATTTTCACTTCCTTAACCCACGCTTAACACTGAAAGCAGTGAGATAAAAAATCTCACTGCTTCTTTTCTACGTTGGAAATAAAAAGTACCAGGTAATTTACATGAACCGTATTGCCTGAATATATTAATTAATAACATGGAAAAATATAAAATTTCAAAACAGTTTTAAATAGCATTTATCTGTTTAATGCAGTCAAAACAGTTGTTTTTTGTAAACAAATGTAAAACATCCTAATATTCAGCAGATTGGGGACGCTAGTTACTATGAAATGTGAGGAAACTCGTCTAAGTAATTGTTAATAATATTTTTATTTGAAATCCAGCATATACAGGTAATGAATTATGTTAAGGACAACAACTAAAACAATAGAACCAACTATTCTTGATTTTTCGTCTTTAGAAATAGGGATGTCAGCAGAGAGTTCTGGTAAACGCTATCAGACCAATTCGAATCAATTAAATAAAACCTGGCGTACCAGTGCGTTACTGCAAACTACGCTTGATCTAAAATCAATGATGCTTATGTTTTCTCGAGAGGTAAATAATTCCGTTAGTCACTCTGGAATTGTATATCACCAGGTTGAATCACAAACTGAGCTTACTATTGGTCGATGTACGAAACAAAAATGTAGTTTCCAGTTACTGGTAGAGAAACAAAAGTTAGGTGAGATTACTTTTATGAGTGGAAAACCTTTCACTCAGAAGCAACGTGCACAACTTGAATTTATGCTGGCGAGTTTAGTTTATCCATTACGAAATGCATTACAGTATTTATCAGCATATCAGGCATCAATGACAGATCCATTAACAGGTAAAAACAACCGCCTCATATTAAATGCAACATTAAAACATGAAATAGGATTATTCCATCGCTATAAAACACCATTAACTTTACTTGTTATGGATATCGATTGCTTTAAAAAAATTAATGATGAGCATGGACATGAATGCGGAGATCGAGTCATTCAGGCCATTGCAGACACTATTGCAGAGTGTGTACGTGAAACAGATACACTTGTGCGATATGGTGGTGATGAATTTGTTGTATTGTTAAGTAATACGACAGCACGTGGTGCATATCGAATATCTGAACATATACGGGATACCCTGGCAAACCTTCAGGTGATTTATGAAGGAAATAGCATTAATTTTACCACGAGCATCGGTAGCGCATCATTAAATGACAATGATATTGGCAATAGCTTATTTACCCGGGCAGATGAAGCTTTATTATTAGCAAAAAAATGTGGACGTAACTGCACACGTCTTTCATAAATAATAAACTGAGATAGAAACAGGTGCCAGTTAGTCTTTGTTTTGAATATAAAAATAAAAATGGATGTTGCTGAAAATAAAGATTTCGCTGCAGATGATTACATTGTTATTTCACAAGGCCTTTCTGTTTATTGATGGCTTCCCTCCAGTTAAAGAGCTTTTGGCAGCCTATATTGAAGGTGGTTATCGTATAGGTGTTTGCCCACTTACTGAAAAGTCCATAGGGTGACTGAGAACATTATGATAGAACAAGAAGAATGGAAGGGTGCTGCTGCAATGGTTATGCATCATAGGGTCGAGCTCTGACGGATCCCTGCAAAATTGTCGAGTATTTTTTATTGCGAGGAAACACTTAAAAACAAGTGTTTTTATGTGGAGGTACGGCAACCTTAAACTACGAAGCTCTATCCATGAGATTGCCGCAGTCACTTTGTTCTTTCGCAATAACATGCTTTAAGTCTGGTATTAATGCATATTTTGTTAAGTTCTTGTTTTAAGATTATTTTATTCACTACTTTGTGTGGGTGTTCTAATTTGATTTCATTTATATAACAATGGCCGTGATATCAATATGTTAAAGTTTTTGCGGTTCTAGA
This sequence comes from uncultured Thioalkalispiraceae bacterium, assembly GCA_964654445.1. Lineage (GTDB taxonomy): Bacteria > Pseudomonadota > Gammaproteobacteria > UBA6429 > Thiohalophilaceae > JAGLTQ01. Next base: position 34,144 of record CAZZIS010000003.1, on the reverse strand, counting down.
CGATATTAAAGATTAAGAAAACATATCTTGAGTATTAATAGGCGTACATTAAAAATGAATATCAAGAAAAAGATGATTATAATGGCATCCAGCCTGGCAATCGTTCCTATGACCATCGCGATTTTTGTGCTGGAAAATATAGCAACCGATACGGCCAGCGAAGCGCTGGAATTTGCGGCAAAAAATCAGCTGATTTCTATTCGCGATACCAAAAAAACTCAAATTGAAGATTATTTTGCCACTATTCGCAGCCAGATTTTGACCTTATCCAATAGTCGCATGACCATCACGGCGATGAGCGAATTACTGCGATCCTATGATTTTGTAGATGAAGATGCTGATATTAATAAAATGCGGAATGAGTTGGCTAAATATTATAAAAATGAATTTGGCAAAGAATACAGTAAGCTGAATAATGGTAAAACGGTTGATGTAATGAGCTTACTAAAACAACTCGATAGTCAGTCCATTGCCTTGCAATATCACTACATTCAAAACAACCCGAATCCATTAGGTAATAAACATAAATTAATTGATGCAAAAGATGGCTCCCGTTACAGCAGAATTCATAATCAATATCATCCAGCCTTTCGTCAATTTCTTGAAGAGTTTGAATACTACGATATCTTTCTGGTAGATTCGGAATCGGGTGATATTATTTATTCTGTTTATAAGGAACTTGATTTTACTACATCGTTAATTGATGGGCCTTATGCCAAAACAGGTATTGGCGAAGCATTCCGTGCTGCAAATAAATTGGCTGCTAATGGCGTGGCCCTTATTGATTTTGCCCCTTACACTCCATCTTATGATGGTCCGGCTTCTTTTATTGCTTCCCCCATTTATGATGGTAAACAAAAACTTGGTGTATTGATTTTCCAAATGCCTATCGGCCGGATTAACAGGATCATGACCAGCGATGAAAAATGGAAAGACATTGGCCTGGGTGATTCTGGTGAAACATATTTAATTGGGCAAGACTTTAAAGCCCGCAGCATGAGTCGTTTTCTGATTGAAGATAAAAAAGGTTTTCTTGATTTAATGAAACAAGTGGGTATCGATAACAGCGTAATATCGTCGATGAATGCCAAGGAAACTAACATTGGTTTACAAAAAATTGAAACTCAAGGAGTTAAAGCCGCCTTATCAGGTAAAAAAGGTTTTGAAGTATTTCCTGATTATCGCAACATTAATGTGTTATCTGCCTATACCCCGCTCAATATTCCCGGTCTGAACTGGGTGTTAATGAGTGAGATTGATAAAGATGAAGCGTTTGCTCCGGTTGAAGCTATGGATTCAAAAATTGTGAAAATGGCCTTTATCCTCTTTATCATCATCGCAGCTATTAGTGCAGGTCTGGGTATTTTCTTTGCCAATAGTATGACCCGTCCTATTGTTAGTTTAAGTAAAACAGTAAAAGATGTTGAGGAAAATAATAATCTTACTTTGCGTAGTGATGTTGATTCAAAAGATGAATTGGGTGATATGGGGCGCGCCTTCAATGGCATGCTGGAAAAATTTGAAGCATTAATCCAGCAAGTCTCCAGTTCTTCGACTCAACTGGCTTCAGCTTCTGAAGAAGTTTCTGCGGTTGCTCTTGAAAGCGCAAAAAATGTAGAACAACAACGCGCGGAAACTGAAATGGTTGCCACGGCGATTAATGAGATGACAGCCACTGTTCATGAAGTTGCGCAAAATGCACAAAATGCCTCTGGCGCTGCTGCAAGTGCTGATAATGAAGCGCAAAGTGGCAAAGCCGTTGTTAGCCAAACTTCACAGGCTATCGAACAATTGGCAACGGAAGTTGAAAATGCTGCTATGGTCATTCACACCGTAGAAGAAGATAGTGAAAGTATCGGTAGCGTTCTGGATGTTATAAAAAATATTGCAGAACAAACCAACCTGCTAGCATTGAATGCCGCCATCGAAGCAGCTCGCGCGGGTGAACAAGGTCGGGGCTTTGCCGTAGTCGCTGATGAAGTACGAACTTTGGCTAGTCGCACCCAGGAATCTACAAGTGAAATTGAAGCCATGATTGTGAAACTGCAATCCGGCTCTAAACAAGCGGTTGAAGTTATGGAAAATGGTAGAAGCCAGGCCCAGGAAGGTGCAGAGATGGCAAAGGAAGCCGCCAACTCTCTGGATGCTATTGTTAATTCTATTGCCAGTATTAATGAAATGAACACTCAAATTGCTGCTGCCGCTGAAGAGCAAAGTGCAGTCTCTGAGGAAATTAATAAAAACGTTGTAAATATCAGTAGTATATCGGAACAAACCGCAAGTGGTGCAGAACAAACCACCTCGGCAAGTGCTGAACTGTCACGACTTGCTACGGACTTACAAGGACTTATTGAGCAGTTTAAGGTAACTCGTTAACAGTGGTTCTTAATTAACTGAAATTGATAAATTGTAATATGCATTATGGCTATACTCTACATGTTAGTGATTCCAGAATTTCTTGCCAATGTTCATAGAATAGAAAATGGCCGCCACCTTCAATTTTGTGAAGATATTTATCTGGAACAGCATCAATAACCGGTTTTATTCGAATGAAGGGGGAATGTGAATCCTCTGTTCCGTGCCAAAAATCTATCTTCATTCGAATGTCCTTAACAGGAAATGGCCAGGGCTGTGCGGACAACAAAATATCTTGAACAAATCCAGAGTTGCAATCTTTGCTGCCCGTCAACAAACATGCCTCAATATGTTCTTTTAATAATGGGTTGGTAAAAAGTGTACGATCAGATGTGTTTGCCGGAATACTAGCAAGAAATCTCCCTGGATTTTTGCACCCCTTATTTATTGCAATTTGGGCAATAGCTTGCGCTGCAGTGGGTAAATATTTTGAGAATGCAATAAGTAATTTAAGGCTGGGTGGAACACCTGTAAAATCAGAAAAGGAGCGAAATGGTGGTGTTGAACTTATCATAGCAATGCTTTGCAAGCGTTGAGGTGTTTTGTAGGCAAAAGCACTTCCATATATTGCACCAACGGAAAGTCCCATGATTGAAAATTGCTGAAGTTCAAGATGGTCAGCAAGTTCTAATAGATCATCAGCAAAATCAAGATAATCATGATCAGGAGCATGCTCGGAAAGTCCATAGCCGGGTCGATCCGGAATAATAAGTCTTACTCCAAGACTTTTTGTTAAACTATCATCGGGGTGTCTTTCATAACGGCAACCAAGAATGCCATGTAAAAGTATGACAGGTATGCCATAACTGACACCATATTCTGCATAGTGAAGCTGGCGACCATCTTTTAAAATGAGATGTCCTTCTTTATTGATATGCGATTTTAATTTTACTTCACTTTTCAGCTGTACATCTTCGTGCACCATATCTGTAGGGTTAATAACAGCAGGGCTGGTTAGGATTAATTTAACAAGTTCTGCCTGCCGGCATACACCTGTTTTGGAAAATATTGATTTAAGTTGTACCTTGGCTGTATTTTTACTGATATGGCTTTGTTCTGCTGCCTGGTTTAAATTTACACCAGCTGCCAGCAAAGCGGCCAGACGTGCTTCAGCGGGTGAGAATTTAAACAGTGTTTGCAAGGTTGATTGACTAATTTTTTGTTGGGCTGAAGTAGAAGTGATGAAAATTGTTGTGCAGTCCTCAACTTCTTTATCATAGTGGGTATTGGGGTAAGGATCTGGTGTGATCAGCAATGAGATAGATAAGTTTCCATCATCTTCAATTTTTAAAAATGATACATGTTTATCGGTCTCATTTAATGGTGCATTTGCTGCTTCATATATAAGATTTTTTAGTTGCTGATCCTGTTCTTTGACTGTAGCGCAAAACATGCCATTTTTTAGAAACACAGTATTGTTATCAGTAATCGTATTCAAGGCATGCTGGTTAGCTGAAATTAGTTTTCCTTTAGCATTCACTAAAAGAACACCAAAAGGAAATTGTTCAATAATTGCCTTAGCCTGACCACGGGTATGGTCTGCTTCATTGTAATCCCGTTTGAGTTTGAGGGCTCTGTACAAATGAGGTAACAGGGTAGCAAGTCGTTGCCCTTCTGCTTGATCCGTTTGTTCTGAGAAAAGTTGGATTCTTTCCAGATCATTATCAGGAAATGTTGGTTGTGCTTGTTTATCAGAACGCCTGTCTTCGAACAGGCTTCCAACACTTTCTAATAAGTCAGGCCAGAAGCATGGATCAAATGCCATTTCATAAACAATCCCGATAAGCTCGGAATCAATGTTTTTTACATTAGATTGCCTTCGTTCACTCCTGAATTGTTTGCTGTCATTCCTCGACATAAGAGCCTCTCCTGGCAAAACTCTTCAATTTAACCGTTTGGATTATTCCACAAGAGTAGCATGGTTTTTAGTGTGAATTTGGCTGATTAAAGGAGTAATTGCGGTATTGTTAGAAGTTCTGCAAGCAAAAAGTGGGAGGAAATATCCTCTAATTTAACCCGTTCGGGTTATTCCTCATGAATAACATGGTTGTTAGCATTAGTTTACTTATCGGTTACTACTTATCAATGTAGATAAATTTATAAAAATCAGACCATGAATTTGGTATGGGGAGCTCTGTTGTTTTGATGTGATCGCACAATTTTAAGGGAATAAAAAATGAAAAAAAGTAGAGTGTTTTGTCTTAATAGATCTTTCAATTATCTTATATTACTTTTAGTGCTAATAGCTTTGAGTGCCTGTGGTGGTGGTGATGAACATCATGATAGCTCGGCACCTGATACCAGTATTTCCAGTGGACCGGATAGCCTCACAAATTCAACCAGTGCTGAAATAGTTTTTACCTCTTCTGAATCAAATTCTACTTTTGAATGTTCTCTTGATGCGAGTGCCTTTACTGATTGCACCAGTCCAGTAACTTACACAGGTTTGACAGAAGGTGACCACGTATTTGAGGTTCGTGCGACCGATGCGGCGGGCAATACTGATTCAACGCTCGCAACGCATAGCTGGGAAATTGATATCACGGAACCTAATTCGAGTATTTCCAATGGGCCAACTAACCCAACAAATTTAACAAGTGCAGATTTTGAATTTACTTCTCCAGATACAGGGGCTACTTTTCAGTGTTCCTTAGATGGTAGTGTGTATGCTGATTGTACCAGCCCTAAAAGTTATAGTGGTTTGCTAGAAGCGAATCATGTCTTCAGTGTGCGAGCCACGGATGCCGCAGGTAATACCGAATCAACACCTGCAAATCATAATTGGAGTATCGATACAACACCACCCGAAACCAGTATCATGAGTGGTCCAGCTAACCCAACAAATTTAACAAGTGCAGATTTTGTATTTATTTCAACCGAGTCGGGATCATTCGAGTGTTCCATTGATGGTAGCGCATACACCAATTGCGTTAGCCCCATAACTTATAATGCTTTGGCGGAAGGTAATCATGTCTTTAGTGTAAGGGCAACCGATATTGCAGGTAATACTGATCTGACACCCGCGGTTTATATCTGGGTAATTGATGTTACTCCGCCCGACACGAGTATCACCAGTGGTCCAACCAGTCCAACAAATTCAACAAGTGCAGATTTTGTATTTACTTCAACCGAGTCGGGATCATTCGAGTGTTCCATTGATGGTAGCGTATACACTAATTGCGTTAGCTCCATAACCTATAATGGTTTGGCGGAAGGTAATCATGTCTTCAGTGTGCGAGCCACGGATGCTGCAGGTA
>CAZZIS010000003.1:0-28372 GCA_964654445.1 uncultured Thioalkalispiraceae bacterium | reverse complement strand
TTCCACCAGAAACGAATATCACCAGTGGTCCCACCGATCCAACAAATTTAACGGATGCGAGTTTTGCTTTTACTTCATCAGAAGCAGGATCAATATTTCAGTGTTCGCTCGATGGTGGTACCTATACTAGCTGTACCAGTCCGACAAGCTACACAGGTTTGGCGGAAGGTAATCATGTCTTCAGTGTGCGAGCCACGGATGCTGCAGGTAATACCGATCTAACATCAGCGGTTTATAACTGGGTAATCGATCTTATTCCACCAGAAACGAATATCACCAGTGGTCCCACCGATCCAACAAATTTAACGGACGCCAGTTTTGACTTTACTTCAACCGAGGCCGGATCAACATTCCAGTGCTCCCTTGATGGAGGGGTATATGCTGACTGCACCAGTCCTAAAATATATGCAGGTTTGGCAGAAGGTAATCGCACCTTCAGTGTACGGGCAACCGACATTGCGGGTAATACTGACCTGACACCTGCAGTTTATAATTGGGTAATCGATCTCACACCACCAGATACGAATATCACCAGTGGTCCAGTCGATCCAACGAATTTAACGGATGCCAGTTTTGACTTTACTTCAACCGAGGCCGGATCAACGTTCCAGTGTTCACTTGATGGTGGGGCTTATGTGGACTGCACTAGTATCTTCAGTTATACCGGTCTGGCGAGCGGCAGTAGTCATACCTTCAATGTGCAGGCGACCGATGCGGCAGGTAATACCGATCCGACACCGGCATCACATAACTGGTTTATTAATATTGATGGTACACCACCTAACCCTACATCCATCGTCATTAATCGCAATGCGCAATATGCCATTGTTGTTGATGAATTAAGCGCACAGTTAACGGCATTAGATAATGTTGGTGTAACCGCGTACTTGATTACTGAACACAATGCTTCGGATTCACTAAATATCGTGCCGCCGTATCTTGACCCGCTTCCATCGGATGGCCGCTGGGTTACGGTGACTGAAACAGCCAGCTTTAGCGCTTCAATTCAGTTCCCCTTGGTGCAGACTTATAGCCTGGGCGACACAGTGGAATTGTGCGCATGGTATATGGACGCACAAGGATATGTTAGCGCACGGGTATGCGATTCAATTGTCCTTGGCACAGGTTGGGAAGGTGGATGGGGCAACTGGTATGCAGATAATGGCGTATGGCAAGTTGGAGGCTCACCGACTGCTGGCCCTGGAGCTTGTTACAGTGGTACGCAATGCGCAGGCACTGTGTTGGATGGCAATTATCCTGATTTTGTTGATTCAAGATTGGTCAGTCCATCGATTCAATTGTCAGCACTTGCGTTAGGTGAAGAGCTTCAATTGCGGTTCTGGCATTGGTTTTCGATTAACAGCTGGGATGCATTAAGAGTGCAAATCAGGGAAGAGGTGTCACCGGGAGTTTGGGGGGCATGGGCTACAGAGACCTCGTACTCTTTGAATTCGGGTGGTGTATGGACGAGGCCACTGGTGGATTTATCTGCTTATGCAGATAAGAAAGTACAAATCGGGTTCTTGTTGGACAACCACGGTTCGTTTGGTGGTGTAGATGCGGGTTGGTATGTGGATGATATCACTATCGTTGTTTTTTAATGGTTGAGACAAGAAGATTGGCAGAAGGATTAAGCAGGAAAAGGAATCCCCCCTTTTCCTGCTGGAGGTAAGAAATACCTTAGATACAAGTGTTCCCGTATCTTGGTAACCGGGCTGTTTTGTTTGAAGCATTATGCCGGTGAGCGATTTAACAACTACCCAGGGGGTAGGCAGGGTGAAATAAAAAATCGCACATTTTCCCGCTTCAATTTCTGTTCACACATTAGATAAATGCGCAAAACAGAACAAAGTACCACTACTTCGTTGATGTGATCGTACAATTTTAAGGGAATAAAAAAATGAAAAAAAGTAGAGTGTTTCGTCTGAATAAATCTTTTAACTATTTTATATTGCTCGTGATGCTGGCACTGCTTGGTGCCGCATGCGGTGGCGGTGGTACTACTGGTGGAAGTACACCACCTATTGGTGATCTATCAGGTACCTGGCAAGTGACAGGTACAGAATCATCGCCAACACAGGCGTGCGACGGTGCATCCATCAATATGGTAGCAACGATTGTGCAATCTGGAAGTAACTTAACATCTAACGGTAGTGACGGTTCCGTGCTTTCCGGGACAATTTCAGGTAACACGGTATCTATGTCGGGCACTTATCCTGAAGGAGGTGGGACGACAGTTGTTAGCTCGGCAACAGTAACGGTGGCTGCTGACTGTAACAGTTTTAGCGGTAGTGATGTTTGGTCCTGGACAGATGGCACTTTTTCATGTTCGGGAACATCTGTATTCAATGGTGTGCGCCTCAGTGGCAGTGGCTGTGGAACTACAATCCCCGCTGCGCCACAAAATATTCAGGCGGCATCAGCTGATAGTCAGGTAACCGTAAGCTGGAATTCTGTTAGTGGTACCACCTCGTATAATATTTATTGGAACACTAGCGGGGGTGTCACAACCGCCGATAATCAAATCGCCGGTGCAACATCACCTTACGTTCATGCCAGCTTAACCAATGGCACGGCATATTATTATATTGTTACGGCAGTTAATTCTGCTGGTGAGAGTGTGCCATCCAGCGAAGTTTCGGCGACACCACAAGTTCCCGTTGGACTACCCGCTGCTCCACAAAATGTTCAGGCGGCTTCAGGTAATACTCAGGTAACTGTAAGTTGGAATCCAGTTAGCGGTGCTACGTTATATAACATTTACTGGAACACCACCGGGGGTGTTACAACTTCCGATAATCAAATTACCGGTGTAACTTCCCCGTATGTTCACACTGGTCGAGCCAATGGCACGACATATTATTACATTGTAACAGCTGTTAATTCGCTAGGTGAGAGCGTTCCATCCAGCGAAGTTTCCGTGATGTCTGGTGGTAGCTCTGGTGCACTAGATACAACCTTCGGAACTACTGGCATGGTAACGACTGATCTTGGGGCTGATGATAGTGGCCAAGCCGTTGCTGTCGATTCGACTAATAAGATAATTGTCGCTGGTCAATTCAGAATTGCTGCGAGTGGTGACTTTGCCTTAGTACGCTACAACACTGACGGTACGCTGGATAATACTTTTGGAGCAAGTGGTAAAGTAATAACAAACCTAGGTGCTGATGATCGAGGCCGTGCCGCTGTTATTGATTCTAACGGGAAGATTCTTGTTGGTGGTGATTCACTTGTTACAGCCTCTGATTTTGCCGTTGCTCGTTACAATAGCAACGGTACGCTTGATACATCTTTTAACAGTAATGGGTTTGTAACAACTGATTTCAACAATACGGCTGAACCTGCCATGGATATCACTATAGATTTGAATGGAAAAATAGTTGCTGCCGGTTTTGCACACAATGGAACTAATTATGATTTTGCGGTTGTACGTTACAATAGTGATGGTTCCTTGGACACATCCTTTAACACAAACGGTATGGTAACTACCGACCTTGGTGGTGATGACAGAATATCCGGTGTTGCTACATACCCGAATGGGAATGTAATCGTAGTTGGTAGAACAGGTAGCGCAAGTGACTATGACTTTGCAATTGTGCGCTACAACAATGATGGTACTCTAGATACTACGTTTGGCACCAATGGTGTAATAATTATCGATCTCGGTGGTACGAATGATCGTGCTAGAGAAATTACATTTGATTTGAATGGCAAGATAGTCATTGTCGGGAGGTCAAATGGAACAGGTAGCAATGACTTTGTAGTGATGCGCTTCAATGATGATGGCTCACCAGATACCACGTTTGGAACAAATGGAATGGTAATAACTAATATTGGTGGCAATGATCGAGGCCGTGCTGTTGTCATCGACTCAAGCGATAGAATAATCGTTCTCGGAACATCAAATAGTCAGGGTGGTAACGATTTTGCCGTCATCCGTTACAACATCGATGGTTCTCTGGACACTACTTTTGATACAAACGGAATAGCTTATATTGATTTTGGTGGTGATGATCGCGGAGCTGATATCGTGCTAGATTCTAACGGCATGATCATTGTGGGTGGGAGATCGGACACAGGAAGTGGTAATGATTTTGCGGCTGCACGCTTATTACCATAACAAATGTCTATTCAGTTTTGAGAGAGTGTTTTGTTGACATGCACACACTGAAATATTGTAGTACAAGGAAAAATCTGGAAGATAGCAGGGTAAAAACACAGAGCCATATGAATAGCCTTGCTTCTTCGTTGATTTAGTGTAGATGCGCAGTTCTATTGGGAGTAGAAAAATGAAAAAAATACCGTGTTTGGGCACAAAAAATCTTTCAACCATTTTATATTGCTCGTAATGTTGGCATTGCTTGGTAGTGCTTGTGGTGGTGGTGACACGGCAACTCCACCACCACTACCTGCCCCGGCTCCAACAACAGGCACAATTTCGGGTCGAGACTTTTTGTGTCGAGATTCTAATTTTATTTTTTCTTAACGGGACAGCAGTGTTGGAACAGTTTTAATACTTTCACCTTTGGCTATAGTTTTTAACCTCTCCAGTTTCAAAATAATTATTTTTCCTCGTGGCGTCTGGATTATTGCTTTGCGTTTTAAATTGGCCATAGTGCGACATATTGTTTCTTCCCTTAAGCCCAAAATTTCAGCTATTTCAAGACGGGATAGAGGTAAATCTACCACATTCTGATTAGATTTATTTCTTGGCATTAATGATAGTATGAAAGTGGCTAATTTTTCACTTACTGTTTTCCGTCCCATTACGCTCATCATGTATTGGGTTTGCCGCAACTCACTATTGAGTACATTAATAACGCGTATTGCTGTCCTGGGATGCTGTTCAAGTACTTTCAACATATGTTTATATCTGACTTTGCATACGGAAACAGGTGCCGTTGCTATAGCTGAATAGGTATACTTCTGCCCATCAAGATGCTGAAAACCTAACAAACGTCCAGGTACACCAAGGCCAATGATTTGTTCACGTCCATCATCCAGAGACATAACTAATTTTGCATGTCCCATTGTCAGAATAAAAAAATAGTGACACGGATCGCCCTCTCGGAATAATACCTCACCTTGTTTATAGGTCTCTTTGTTAATCAGTCCCTGAATTTCACATATCTCCCTTTGCGGCAAATCCGCTTTTAAGACTGCTTCACACAACACACAGTCATCATTACCACATATACAATTAGACATAAAATGTTAATTCAACCAAGTAATAACTAGAACAATTGAAGGACAAACGCTCTAAGGTTTATAAAATTATTATTCTGTAACTTAGCTGATAGTCTAGCTTGTGTTTCTGCTTGTTGCATAATTATTCGTACAATATACTTAAGGATATTGTCGTGTCGAATAAGAACCCCTCCAGAGCCAACCTAAATTAGTCAGAATTTGTCAATATGAATGATACTTGAATGAAATTCAAGTGTATGTGTGTGAACCATATTCTTAGATATAAAACCAAAAATATTTTTTAGAAACTGATAATTCTCAGTGTCATGCTGTGCTGAGTTTGTGAGACTTCGACCAGTATGTGAAAAACATACCAATTTAGTTTGTTTTCAATAGCTACTAACTGAGGAAAAATACATGATATTAAAAAATATTATCTTTTCACTTTTGACGCTAAGTTTATTTCTGCTATCAACCGTGACTGATCGACACTCCCACTGTGAACACACTGGGAGTGGTAGGTAGCAGGCCATTGTGACAAATAATACAGAAAATAATTAAACCATCTATCCTCAAAGGAGAAAAATTCATGAACTTCAAAACCGGATTCATCGGCATGCTGGTTCTATCCATAGCACTCATCTCAACTAATGCATCGGCTCTGCCAGCCTTTGCCCGTAAACACAACATGCAATGCGCCTCATGTCATGCAGCCTTTCCGTCTCTCACGGCTATGGGGCGGCGTTTCAAAGAGGCCGGGTACCGGTTTCCCGGCAGTGACGTCGGTGATATCAAGCTGTCCGACAATCTGCAGTTCGGCAAGAACTTCCCCATATCCTTGGCGCTGATCTCCCGCCCTTATATCGGCAGCAGCGCTGGCCCCACTGAAATCCGCTCCATCCATGAAGGCGAACTTTATGTTGCAGGTGAAATTTCCAAGAACATTTCCGGTTTTATGGAAGTCGAAGCCGAGGGCGAGGACGGCTTTGGTCTAGTGCTGTCAGCGGCCCAGGTTACCTATAATTATAACCAGTCCATGAATGTGCAGGCCGGCTATGGTCCAAGCCTGATGGCCGATCCCTACGACACCTACTCTGACATGCGCCGCCTGACGGCCTCTCATTACGAACTAATGAACCAGACGTTCGGAAACACCGACAATAGCGACAAGCTACGCCATTCACGTCAGCAGTTCTCTGTGTATGGTCGCCCAACCGACAAACTGTTCTACAATGCCGGAGTCGGTGGCCTGACCGGTGACATGGTGGGCAGTGATTCCAACGTCTATTTCGGCCGCCTCGCCTATGATATTACCCCCGGTATGATGGTGGGAGCTCTAGCCCTGAATGGAAGCTGTAAGGTATCGGATTGCACCACCGCCAGCCAGGCACGGAATTTCAGTCGTATTGCCCTGGATGGCCAGTTCGATGTCGGGAATTTCCGCTTTACCGGTGTCTACATGCAAGCCAATGATGACACGGATGCAGGCGGCGAAGTTTCCAACAACAGCTATTACGTGCAGGGCTTTTACCGGTTTATGGCAAATGGTCGCCCCAGCTTGGTGCCCTTATTGCGCTTGGAAAGCTATGAGACTAATGACGGAAAGGACCAGTACTCCATGGCCACGGTCAGCCTCAGCTACTACTTTGATGAAAATGTGAAGGGCTTCATCGAATACCGAGATACCTATAGCACACCAACAGGGGTCACCGCGGACAATCTGACCACCGTGCAGTTTGAGGTCGTGTTCTAAATCTAGCTTCAAACGAGGCATATCGCCACAAACCGGGCAGTGCAACTGCCCGGTTTTTTGTCCTGGAACCCCAAATTCAACCCCCAAGTGCAATAATCTTAAATATTTAGTAACGGTATAAATTGATTATTAAAAATCTCATTGGGTGATTTATTATTTCTCGTTTTTCTTGGTCTATTATTCAATAAAAAAATAACATTATTAACTTCTTTTTGAGAAACATGGTTAAAGTTTGTTCCTTTAGGAAAAAACTGTCGAATTAACCCATTTGTATTTTCATTGCAATTATTATAAAGATGTATTGCATGGTTTAGTCGATAAAAAATGTCCATATTGAAGTTGCAAGTACGTGGATTGCTTTTTAATCAAACAAGCAAAGGTGCTAACACTTAGTTGATTCGATGTGATTGCATAATTTTGAGGGAATAAAAAAAATTAGAGTATTTTGTCATAGTAGATTTTTTAACTATCTGTTCATACTATTGATGCTTGCATTGCTTGGTAGTGCTTGTGGTGGGTGAAGTCTGAGGGGCCCCACAAAATCAGGTTATGACATCAGCAGTTGTGCGTTGGCAACGAGATTTAACCTCGGCAATGCTATCGGCAATATTAATTAATTCAGCAAGAGCTGTTTGTGTTGGCATGTCATGTAATGTTGAGTCGTTTACATATCTTTCAATGTAAACGCGAAGTGTTGCACCTTCTGTACCTGTACCGGATAATCTGAAAACAATTCGTGACTCATCATCAAATAGAATTCTGATACCCTGGTTTTGAGTAATGCTGTTGTCAACTGGATCAGTATAACTAAAGTCATCACACAGTTTTATTTTGTAACTGCCATATTCTTTGCCGGCTAATGATGCCGCAATGCTTCTTAAATTTTTTACTAATGCCTCAGCAACGGGAGTATCGATAGCTTCGTAATCATGGCGCGTGTAGTAATGTCGGCCATATTTTTTCCAGTGTGAACGGGTAATTTCTTCAACTGATTGTTGTTTAACAGCGATCAGATTTAACCAGAATAAAACCGCCCATAAACCATCTTTTTCTCTGATGTGGTCTGAGCCGGAGCCAAAGCTTTCTTCACCACAAAGAGTAATACGCTTGTCATCTAACAGGTTACCAAAATACTTCCAGCCCGTTGGCGTTTCATAACATTCTATACCTTGTGCTTCAGCGACTTTATCAACCGCTCTACTGGTGGGCAATGATCGAGCGACACCACGTATACCTTGTGAGTATCCCGGTAGAAGGTGAGCATTCGCTGTCATTATGGCAAGACTATCGCTAGGATTTACAAAAAAGTTTTGCCCCAGGATCATATTGCGATCACCGTCGCCATCTGATGCGGCACCAAATTCAGGGGCGTTAGTGTTTTTATTTAATTGCGCTACAAGTTCTTTAGCATGAGCCAGGTTAGGATCCGGATGTCCACCGCCAAAGTCTTCCTGCGGGACGCCATTGATTACAGTACCGGCTGCGGCTGATAGTTGTTTCTCAAGTATTTCTTTTGCATAGGGACCAGTGATTGCATGCATAGCATCAAAACACATGCTAAATTTTTCTGAGGTAAAAAGGGATTGTATTTGTTTAAAATCAAATAACTGCGTCATTAGATCTGTATAGTCACTAACTGAGTTAATCACCTCAATTTTCATATCACCCATATAACAGGTGTGTTGTTTATCTAAAGGAATATCTTCTTCTTGTGATATAAAATATTCGCTTATATTTTTACTATATTCGTAAGTTGCATCGGTAAATGAGGTTGGTGCAGGACCACCATTTGAAATATTGAACTTGATACCAAAGTCACCATCAGGACCACCGGGGTTATGGCTGGCAGAGAGGATAATACCACCTGCTGCTTTATATTTACGTATCAAGCATGAAACAGCGGGGGTAGAGAGCCAACCATTCTGTCCGACCATGATGTGTTTAACACCATTTGCTGCGGCCATTTTTAAAATAGTCTGAATAGCCCGGGTATTGTAGTAGCGGCCATCACCACCAAGAATTAATAAATTATTCCTGAGTTCTGTCGCGATATGGAAAATAGATTGTACAAAATTCTCCAGATAATGAACCTGTTGAAAAGCTGTGACTTTTTTACGTAAGCCGGATGTTCCTGGTTTTTGTCCTTCGTAGACATCAGTTTTTATCGTATTTATATTCATTATATTTTCAGTGTTTTGTTAGATTTCATTTTCACTCATTTAGATTGTAAGATTTGTAATCTAACCTGAGTTAAAGCTTGCTGTGTTAATGTAATTATATCATTTTCTTGAATTAATATCGAAATACCGTTATTAATAACATCATACTAATAAAATCATGGATGGCCTGATTATGAACAGGAATGCAGAACAAAAAAAACTTGAGCTGGTTGATGAAACAGCAGGTTCAGATCGACCCAATCGACTTTGTGTGAGCTTAAGTGATATTCATCTTACTGATGGTAGCGTGGGCCTGCAGAATTTAGGTAAAGAAATTTGGGATGCTTTTTATGCTTGTTTGTCTGAGCGTTGTCGAAGATATGATATTCAGGATATGACTTTTGTACTGGATGGAGATGTAGTCGATATGATTCGTACTGCTAAGTGGGCTGAGAATGGAATTTACCCCTGGCAGCGTGAATATACTGAAGATTTTTCCCGTATTGTGAATGAAATCATTCGGGAGATTGTTGATGTTAAACATAAGGTTTTTTTTAAATGGTTGAGGGATCTACCGCAAAAACTGAGAGATGATACCCGTGTCGACAAAGTAAAAATAATTATATTACTTGGTAATCATGATAAGGAATTACTGTGTGATCAAAAAGCGTTAAGTTATTTTTATGAAGTGGGGCTGGGACAAAAATTAGAAAATATAACAGATGAAGAGCGACGCGCGATTGGTCGTATGTATGGTGATGAAAATATGTTTACCGATGTTAAAACAGCACCTTATTTCCCTTTTTATTTTGCTGATCGTGGCTTCCGATTTTTTACAACTCATGGACAATGGCGTGATGAAGATAATAGTCGAAGAATAAAATCTTCATGCGGGCTACCTTCCTGGTCTGCCGGGGATGGCTGGCAGAATGAAGTATGGCAAAAACTAAAATTCTCACCTTTTCTGCAACCCTGTTTTGGTGATACAGTTGCTGCTGGAGTGTTGTCTACTTTTATATTCAAGACAAAAAAATCTCTAAAAGACCATGGTTACCATGATGATCGCCTCATGACTATTCTGGATGAGCTTGATTTATATCGTCCAACTTATAAAGCACTCACAAGATTACTTGACGAAACAAAATCAATGCGTATTAAAAAATATGATCATAAAGTTATTGATATAATTGAAGGTACTTTATATAACAGTGTGATTGACTGGTTGAGTTGGGATTTTACTTATGAATCCTCACCATGGTTGAGACGAATTGGTTTATGGCTTAGCAAAATTATTCTTAAGTTACTTAAGTTATTTAATATTGGTCTGGAAATCAAGGCCATTGCCTGGTTAATGCAATTTATGGGTAGTGTTGTGCGCTTGAACCCATTTCGCAAATCAGGTCTTAGCTTTAAAGAAATGGCAAGGTTTCCTGCTTTTTTACCCGCTTATCAACATTATGGTTTTCAGATTCACGGTGAGGGACATACTCACCAGCCCTTGCAGGAAGAGTTAAATTTTAAAAGAGAAAAGCCCAGTACTTATATTAATTTTGGTACATGGCGTGACCAGATTGTAAGCAGGAAAGAATCAGGTTACCGACGCCGTAGTGTGCTTCGTGAATTTTATATTCTTGATTTAAAAGACACGACTGGTGACATAGATAGTGGGGGTCGTTCGTTTGACTACTTTACAAATGATATTATTTCCTGGAGCGATAAATCTGATATGTTCTTACCTAAAGGTAAACATCAGCCTCATATATAAAAAATCAGTTTACATGATATGTTGATCGCGCAGAAATGGCTCAAATAACGGGTTAAGTTCATCAAGAAATGTATCAATACAATCCGGTACGCTTTGTACGAACATATCCAGTAATACCAGGGCATTAACAACACTGTCTTCATGTTTGTTTGCACGTAAGCGTTCAGCCATATATTTATTAACTTTGGCAACATTGGCATAAAACTGACTTAAGCCTTTCATATCCATATCAGCAGACATATCACTTTTCCAGCGGTAATATTGTCCCAGCATGTACATGGAGGTTGCACGATAAAATGTTTCTTCCATATTGGCAAAAGGCAGATGAAAACGTGCCATGGGTTTAAAAAAATCAGTTAATGGGCAGCCACTGGTAGCTGTTATAATACCCATCATAGAGCTGATGCCTTCCTGAGCGGTGGTATCTCTGGATATAACACGTTCATCCTGAGTGACAGTCACTTTAATTTCTTCTATTGAAGTAACATCGGTTAATGTCTCAACCAGTGGCGCGAGTTGTGTTGCTAACGGGCAATACAGGTTTTCCAATGACAAGGGGCAGCCAATACATTGGTTAAATTCCAGTCTGGCCCATGCTGGTGGTTTGATTGATTTGTTTTGAACAGGTGTTAGTGATTTAGTATCGAGCTTTAGAAGAAATTCTTCTTCTCGTCCATCATTGAACTCGAAATGGTATGAATAATTTACTGTGTCCATTAGTAATATTCCTTGTAAAAACTGGGGGTACCTAAATCTAACTTTTTGTCCACTAAAAAGCAAACAATAAACTATCAACATCTGTATTTTGTGATTAATAATTTCTATTTGAAACCAGGTTTATGAGGTAACAGGTGTGTTTTGTAATTGAGGTTAAAAGTATTTGGTTTTACAAGTAAAGTACTGTCTGCTGAAATCAAACTATCCAGTGCTCGTAAAAAAGCTTCAAGCTGATCGAGTTCCTCTTCATTGAGATTTATACCAAGGAATAAAGCGCTTTGCCGGTTTGTCAGCTTAGGTGGGTCAATATAGTGTTTCAAAACATCTCTTGGCGTTTTGTATTGTCCTGCATGCATATATGGTGCAGTGCGACTTACGTTACGCAGGCTTGGGGTTTTCATTACAGCAAATATTTCATGCCTGTTCATTACAGTGTATTTAAGCTCATCATATTGTTTAACACTATTATTCAGGGGAGAGTCATTGTATTCACTACGACAATTTAAGGGACTCTTAACAACTGGTTGTGCACCGGTATAACGACCCCAATCGTATTTTTCGGGGATACGTGGTTGAACCGGGATATTGTGAAAACTTTTATCGGTAAACATAGAACCGCTATGGCAGGTTGTACATTTTCCTTTACCTAAAATAGTCACCTTTCAGCATATAGAATTACACTTGTTTTATTAAAGATGAATAGCTTTAATGATAATAAGTCAGTAGTAATAAAGTTTGATGCACTGTGCAAATGAAATATAAATTTATATCAGAGTAAATTAGTTGATTAGGGATATTGTTGCTTATTGTAACTTGTTATTTAATATCGTAATAAAGTGAATAACGAACAGATAAATAACAATTATTAGTGCGCGTATAAGTAAACTAAGGTACTACCTATATGTTACCTTATATTATTCATTATCAGGGATACCATAATGCCGAATCCATATTTTACTGCACAAGGAATGTCATTTTTAGAGCAGATTGAAAAAAATAATAATCGTGACTGGTTTCATGAAAACAAGTCAGACTATGAGTCACTAATCCGTACTCCAGCATTAAATTTCATTGATGATATGGAAAATGATCTTGCACATATTTCACCACATTTTTTAGCAATAGCAAAAAAGGTAGGTGGATCGCTTATGCGTGTTCATCGTGATGTTCGTTATAGTCGAGACAAGTCACCATATAAAACAAACATTGGTATTCAATTTCGGCATGAGATGGGAAAAGATGTACATGCTCCAGGGTTTTATCTACATGTTGAGCCTGGAGATTGTTTTATTGGCGTAGGTATATGGCGTCCAGATTCTACGGCGCTCGGTAAAATACGTGATGCGATTATCGAATGTGACCAGCATTGGTTAGATGCAGTTAATGATAACAAGTTTAAAAAGAATTTTGTTCTAAGTGGAGAGTCATTAAAAACTGCACCACGCGGATATAATAAAGAGCATCCTTTGATTGAAGATCTTAGGCGCAAAGATTTTATTGCTATCTCTCATGTTGATGATAAAACTGTTTTATCAAAAAACTTCAAACAACATGTTATAAAATGCTTTGCGGAGGCCGATCTTTATATGCAATTTTTGTGTAAAGCATTAACCTTAAAATATTGAGAAGATATTGCGAGAAAGAATACTTCTTTCTCGCAATGACAATCTTAATTCAATAATTATTTTGCTGCCATGTCCTGACCACAGCACATGGGGGATTTAACTTTACCATGTCCATCCGGACATTCTGATACATGCACTGTTTCACAGCTATCTGTTGTTATTGTGCTATGAACGAGTTCTTTAGTGCATTTTCCACATGTCATGGTACCAATACTCATACCACACACTTCACAAGTATATGCTGTCATTTTATCTCCTTAATTTATTAGGGACTTCAGTAATATAATATTTAATTCGCAATATTAGATTTGATTGTAGATGAAAGTCTATAGGACTGCAGGTAATTAATGACTCTGAATTCTTGTAACTCATGTGGTTTTAAATGCGAAGTGATCTATTATTATTGAACAAGAGTATAATGAGACAGGTCAGGGGACTTCTGGATAATAAATCAATTTCAAATGTTAACAAATATAGACAAAATGGAACGTAACGGCGAGCACGGTGTTGCCGTTGTTAGTGGTGGTGGCCGCTTAGCGACCGTTGCTAATCAAGATGCTTTATTGCCAATTTATTTAACGAGTATGCGGCTGCGATTCAAGAATGAAATCAACCGCTTGACCAGTGGTCGCGCAATGTTTGAAATGTTAGGCAATCGTGAAGATGCTATTGAACTTGGTTTTCCGATGAGCTATCTGTACGCATGGTTTTGGTTGCGCCATAACGTGCACGCTAATTACATGCCGCAGGTTCTTGAGACTTTTCGTGGTGCAAAATTTGGCTTTTTAATGGACTTATTGCTGAGTGATACAGCAGAACAATTTATTGAAGGTTATATTCAACATTGGAAGTCTTCTAATGATGAATTGAAACAACGTGAAGAATTATTAAGTTTATTAAGTTGTCGTGATAATAATGTAAAACAACTTGTGCAGGATATATTTTCAATATGGCAATCCTTTGGATTATTTACTGAAAATTATATGGTGCAGTTTAAACAAGTATCACGTGAAGAACGTGATCGTTACGCGGGAATGTTAGGCGCAGAAGATTTAGAGCGTTTGGCTTTAGTGGATGCTTTACCTGATACTAATTTTAATGGTGAGCTGCCACGGTACAGTAAGCTAGGTATTATCCCTGCAATGGGTTGTCCACAAACTTGCAGGCACTGTATGTTTACATGGCGACCGCCACATGGAAAAAATGAGAATCCGGAAAAAGTTTTCGAATTGGTTGATCAACACACTGACAGCGTTTTATTTACGGGCGGTGATCTAACTAAGCAGCTTGATTATTTCTACCTTGCTATTAGAACAATGTCACATATTAAAAACTTTGCTCTTTTATTGAATGGTGATTTTGCAACTACGCCTAAAGAAACGAATGAAGTAATGGCTAAAATGGCAGAGGCTATTAAGCAACGACCAAAGAAATGGCCAAAGGCTATGGTGTTACTGCAAATTAGTTTTGATGAGTTTCATCAAGAGGTATATGTTGATAAAAAAGGTTTACTGGCCGAACGTATTCCCGTTACTAAAATTGCAAACATAGTAGAACGTTATCCTAAGTATGCCAGTCAAATTCAATTAGCATTATTGCACAAACAAACTAATCTTAATTTTTCACATGATGTTTTGAATAAAGGTGTATTTGCCAGGTTAGCAGCAGAATTGACTAAACGGGGTTTTCAGATACAAATAGTTGACATGAAGCCTTCTCCACGTTTGAAAGTGAATCCTGCAGTTTCTCAACAAAAAGAAAAAGTATTAAAGGATGTAACCTTTGTTCTGGATAAACATACAAATGCACCTGTCTTACTAACAAGTTCAACTATTGATGGTTATGGAAGAGCGGCTTTGCTGGATGAATGGGAAACAATTAAGGAAAAAGACCTGTTACAGCAAGTGATTACTCAGGGCCCGCCAGCAGGTGAATCTTTTGATATTGATATGATGGTGTGGTTTAACGGCTGGGTGACTTTGTTTAATGCGGTACATATTTGTCTGGGGGATCATTATAGAGATGGTATGGATACCATTATGGCCCGACAACGTAAGGATCCACTTTCTCATGCTTTAAACAGGCTGGATCGTGTTATCCTTAAGCTCTATAGTGAAATTCGTGACGATTTAGAACAACATATTGAAACGGCTACAGGTCCACATCATTTGTTTCATGCGCTGACTGAAGAGCCGGAAGTTCGTCTACATATGACTCGCCGTTTGATTGAAATGAATATATGAAAAATATTAATCAACAAACAGTTGCAGATAAAATTAATCTAGCCGTTGATGCGGAAGGACTCGGGCAATTTACTGGTCATGAGAAGCAAAGCACAAAGCAGAAAGTGCCTGCGTTTATCCGGATGCAATGGATTTTAACAAAGTCGGTATTTGCATTGAGGAATATCAAGCAATGTTAGATGTTACTAATTATCTGAAAAATCGCTAGTAACAATTAGGAATAGAACATGACAAAAAGAGAAGACGTACTTTGCTACAAATTGAAGAAAAAAAATGTACAGCTCAAACATGTGGCAGAAGTTGGAGTGTATTTACCACAAACCTCGAACATTGGAGCTTTTGCTAAAGAAGGGATCAAATCTACATTTGTAGAACCCGACCCCAGTTCGGTAGAAGCAACGAAAGAATATTTTTCTGATATGGAAAATGTAAAAATATATCCTGTAGCCGTTTTTGATAAATCAGGTAGTGTTGAACTGGTTCAACGGAAGGCTTCTACATATTTAAAAGTATTGGATTCATCACCTGCAATTGTTAATGATGAATATAAGGTTGATGAAAAAGACACTTTTACCGTTGATGCGGTAACCTTTGATGAGATCGATGATGGAAGTATTGATTTGTTAAGTATCGATATTGAAGGTGGAGAATGGTTTGTCATTAAACATATGGTAAGTCGTCCACTTGTATTATCTATCGAAACACACGGAGCAATGTATACAAACCCTTATATCGATGAAATTAATCAATGGATATTAGAAAATGAATATATCGTCTGGTATATGGATAGTAGTGATACGGTATATGTGAAAAATGGGCTTTTTAATATTACATTTATGGATAAATTGAAACTTTTTTTGACTAGCATTGGACTGGGTTACAAAAAATATCGCAAAACTATAAAACGTAAAATTAAAAATTTATTTAAATCTAAATAATTTAAAAGTCTGCAAATAAAAGGCCCGCATAAGCGGGCTTTTTAATGAGTAGAGAACAAATATTAATATCTAGCTAGTGCGACGACGTTTAAATCCAAAAAAGCCAAGAAGTGCTGAACCAAATAGTATAGCTGCGCCCGGTAATGGTACGGGTGAAATATTAATACCAGCTAAAGCGTAGTCGCTGAATGAATCCAGGTTACCCGAGAATACAAGCGAAAAAATATTTTGACCTGTAAAACCTGTCGCATAAAATCCGCCATCTAGTAAATTATCTCCGAAATATTGATTGCCATTAATAATTGCTCTTTCACCACTTAGTTCAGTAGAGAAAAGATCAAGAAGTAATATGTCAGAAACATCCACTGCTTCATTAAAGCTAACAGTTATAGTTTGCGCACCACCTTGGTTGATTTCATCCGGGTTACTGCTACCTACACCAATACCATCGCCCAAACACATTAGCTCGTTGTCGGGTTGGCCTGCTTGGCACCCCGCTCTTTCTGAAGAACCGCTGTTAAAAGTGAGATAACCGCCAGTTGAACTAAGTGTGACATTATCAACAGTAACAGAAGTTAAATTATTGCCGTCAAGGGCATCTTTCCAACTTTGATCGGTAAAATCAATTAGTGTGGCATGCACAGAAACTGAAACTGTAAAAAGGGCTATTAAAACTGAAATATGTTTAAACATAAGAAACCCCACAATTCTCAAATGATATAGCTAAATTATACCGCTCAGATGTAAGGGATTTATATGACCTGATCGGGTCATTTTGGAATATGATGCTTATATATTTCAATGAGTTAGATATTAGAATGAATTTAATTAGATTAAAAAATTTCTTTCAACCATGTGCATATGAGATACCATTAAATTTTAACCATGTGGATATGATCAGATCATGACTGAGAAGAATAAACAGACCATGCAGTTTTTGTTTGCTGATCGTGAGTTAATACTCAAAGTTGCGGACCTTCTTTCTGCACCGGTTGATGTCATTGTGAATCCTGCGAATGGCGCTTTATCTCATGGTGGCGGTGTGGCAGGTCAAATTGTGCAGCAGGGGGGGAATGTCATTCAGGAAGAAAGCGATCGCTTTATCAAAGAACACGGTGTGCTGGAAAGTGGCATGGTGGCATTTACCTCTGCGGGTCATCTCTCATATGATGCTGTTATTCATGCCGTTGGTCCAAAGATGGGCGAAGGTGATGAGCAAAGAAAAATTCAGCTTGCTGTTTCCCGAAGTTTACAATTATGCGATATGCACGATTGGAAGTCGGTTGCTTTTCCTGCTATTAGCTCAGGTATCTTTGGTGTACCGATTGAAATATCCGCACGGGCATTTTTTCGGGCCATTACCTCTTATTGGGATGCACGCATGGATACGTCACCCGAAAAGGTCATTATTTGTTTAACCGAGAAAAACTTTCTTCCCTTTTTGCATGCATTTCGTAAAGAATCCTTCGAGCGAGACGGGGAGCCAGAAGGACGACTACAGCAGAAACCTGACCTGATTATTAAAAAGAACCTTTCTGAGACTGAGCCTGAAGTTGGTATAGTTAATTTGAGTGAGAAGGATATCGAGTCATTGGATAATAATGACGTCAATGACTGGTTTAAATAAACTGTACAAAAATAGAATTAAAGTTAAAATACCATAGTAAATTACTCAAAAATTAATTTATCCATGCATTAAATCTCTCGAATATCCAATACCCAAGTAAATTAGTAGACTACCTCTAAAATTCGAATGGCCAGAAAAAGGCCACGTTGTTAAATACTAAATATTGAGGTGTCATATGAGTTCAGAAGAAAATATTGAAGATTCAAAAGTTTTACGTACATTAATGCTTTTATCAGGATCATTATTTGGGTTTTTCCTGATTATGATTTTTCTGGCACGTTCTATCGTATATTAATGTTCAGAAATACTCGTTGACAGGTTGTGCTCGCTGGTCAGCGAGCGAGCCTTGTTAAGGCTCTGAAGTGTTATAAATAAAACCGGCATATCGTTGATATGAGCCGGTTTTTTTATGTCTTTTGATGCCACTTCAGCAATGAACTCAAAGTATAAATTGAATCAGTTTCATTACAGTTAGAGTTACCATATCGAGCAATTGCCAGAGTATGCCGCTTAAAAGTAAAGCAAGAATGATTAAGAATCCATAAGGTCCCACCCTGCTAAGTTGATAACCGAGACGTGGTGGCAGCAGGCTGGTGGCAATACGTCCTCCGTCGGTGGGTGGGATAGGAATTAAATTAAACACCATTAAAATGGCGTTGATGATCATTCCAAACATACTCATAACAATAAGAGGTGAAGTCAGTATTGCCATACTGCTGGGTAACAGACTGGCAAGTTTGGCGATAAGTGCCCAGGTAATGGCCATGAGTAAATTTGCAAAGGGACCTGCTGCTGCGACGAGTGCCGTGTCTCGTCTGCGATTTCGTAAATTGTTAAAGTTAACAGGCACAGGTTTTGCCCAACCAAAAGCAAAACCTACGGTCAGGATTAAAACAAGTGGGACCAGAATGGTGCCAATAGGATCGATATGTTTAAGCGGGTTAAGTGTAAGACGCCCGCTCAGGTAGGCTGTGTCATCACCTAGTTTGAGAGCTACCCAACCGTGTGCAACTTCATGAACTATGATGGCGAGTAGAAGTGGAATAATTGCAATACCAATTAGTTGGACTGTTGAGAGTTCATTATCAAACATAATTTAAAGTATATCATGTAACAAAGAACTTTTAACTTGCGGCTGTATAGCTTAATCTGCTTTAGAAGATAACCAGATTGGAAAATAAGTAACACTAGAGTGGGTGATTCGTGAATGAACAAATAAAAAAAATAGTCGATAAAATCCATGAGCTGGAAGAAGAGCTACGTACTCTACTTTATGAACAGCAAACTCAGTTTTCCTATAAAATAGCCGGTAAGCGGGTTGAGTTTGAAAAAAGTATACGTGAAGCACATAAAAAATTAAAAACCAGTTGGTTTTACTGGTTTATTACCGTTAGTCCTAAACATTTACTTTCTGCTCCTTTTATTTATGGTTTACTTCTTCCTTTGTTAATTTTTGATGTTGGCGTCAGTGTTTATCAGTCAGTATGTTTTCGTTTGTATGGAATTTCCAGGGTAAAACGTTCGGATCATATTATTTTTGATCATCAGCACCTGGCTTACCTGAATATTTTTGAGAAATCTCATTGTCTCTACTGCAGTTATGCTATTGGTGTAATCAATTATGCGCGTGAAATCGCTTCACGTACTGAGCAGTACTGGTGTCCGATAAAACATGCTCATAAAATGGTAGATGTACATCACCGTTATACTGATTTTCTAGATTATGGCAATGCGGAAAATTACCAGAAGAATATGGCTTTTATCAGAAAAAAATTACAAAAAGAAAAATAGAAATTATATTTCTATTGTTGTTCAACCAGGGGGAAGATTTTCTCATTTTCATAGCTGATACGGTTTCTAATCAAGGTAAAAATTTCACTACTCTCATTACTTAGCATTTCATGTTCTGAACCAGATTCAGGCATTGAACACCAGTGTCGGACAAAACCGGAAAAACGATGTTTAATTTCTTTAGCGCTATCATGAAACGCTTTAGCAATATTACTGACTTTTTCATCTCCCGTGTGAAGTAAGGCGGCGTATATCGTGTTGTCTTCGAATACGAGATGTACCCATACCTTTTCCTTGAAACGATTCATTAATTCACAGACGAAAGGATTATTATGTAATGACTGTTGTTCCATTAATACAGATAGTACATCACATAGTTGAGAGATTTCCTGATTCTGTTTTTTTAGTTCATCGAGAGAATACATTTCGTACGCCTTTTAAGTCAGGTTAATGATAAGGAAAAAAGTCAGGCATTCTGGATGAGCTGGAACAGCTCATCTTTAATATGCAGGCGTTGTTTTTTCCTGCCTTCAAGATATTCATCAGATGTCGTTTCAACCCCGGTTTCAATACGGTGAACTTCATGATCAAGGTCATGATATTCTTCAAATAATTGTGCAAAATGGGGATCAGTCATTTTTAAGTTATGAATAGTTTCCCTGTGCTGGGGTAGCTCATGAATAAGATCATGTTTTTCATTTAACATGTAGTGTCTCCGCTTAAGGTTTAAGTTTTTTCTGCACAGCTTACACACAGTGTAGTAAAAGGAAGTAGCTCAAGCCGGGAAGCCGGGATTTCTTCGCCACAGATGCTGCAGGAAAAATACTCGTCTGAATCGATTCTTTTAAGGGCGCGGCTTACCATAAGCAGCTCCCGTTTAGAGGCATTACCCAGTGATTCAAGTACTTCATCATTTTCGCGCTCGGTTGCCTGCTCAGACCAGTTTGCTGACATGCCTTCATGTTTAATGTCTTTATCAATAGCAATTATTCGTTGTGTGAGTTCATCTCTCAGCGCGATTAGTTTTTGTTTAAAATGTTCCAGATTTTGCATATTTAAGCTGCCTGTCTAGTTTTATTCCTCTATATTAATAATAGTAGATATATTGATGGGGCGAGGTGATCTGCATCAATATAAATAAATCTTTCCTCTTTGCGGTGTACACTTTAATAATGAAAAAACTTGGCTTAATCGGTGATCCTCATGCTTATCCGGAACCCGTGGCGGAAGCGTTGTCAATTTTTAAGCAGTATCAGGTTGATGCTATTTGGTGTACGGGTGATATTGCGGGTTATGGAGAGGGACTTGAAGAAACAATTAACTTACTTCAGCAAAGTGATTGTCAGATAATTCTGGGTAACCATGAAATTAAATATATGAAGAAAAAATCTGAGGAAATTAATACAGCGGTTTATTCTTATTTGAACAGCCTGCCACGAGTGATACAACAAAATATTGAAGGCAAGAGGGTGTATATGGTGCATGCAAGTCCACCGGATTCCTTGATGGATGGCATACGTCTGCTGGATCAGCAGGGTAATATTATTGAATCTGAAAAACAGGACTGGCAGACACGCTTAAGTGATTTTGAGCATGAGGTGCTTATTGTCGGACATACTCACCAGGTTTTTGCTGAAATATTGGGTTCAACACTCGTCATTAATCCGGGTAGTAGCCAGTTTAACCACAGTTGTGCGATATTAAGTTTACCTGATTTAAATTTGCAGTGGTTTGCCTTGTCTGGCCAGTCGATTAAAAAAAGCTGGAACTGGGGAATGGAAGTTTCTTCGAGTTAAATAATGCAGGTATTAAAAGAAAAGTAGAGCATGTTGTCCTATTATTAATAGTAGATAACGAATGCAAATATTAATGATGAGTGATATATCATCTTTAGCTCAACATTCAAGTGAATGTCATTTGGATAGTGTAATTCCAGGGTATGTGGACTGTAGAGAGGTGCGTCATGACTGAAGAGAAAAACAAGAGTAATGAAGAACGGGTTCCATGTGAAGTTTGTATGAAGGAAATACCACGTTCAGAAGCAAAGGTTGAAGAAGCGAGTGACTATGTTGCTTATTTTTGTGGTCTGGAGTGTTTTGACAAGTGGCGCAAAGAAGCGCACAAAACTGAATAAGCTGCTTTTATTTTAGTGAGTCCGTTGAATGTTGTTTATAAAAATATCAGGTGAACGATGGTTGATCTTAAAGAGTTGTTAGATTTAAACGATTTTAAAAAACTGGATGATGCAGCAATGGTGGATATTGCTGAGCATGCTGAAATAAAAAATTATAATGAAAATAATCGATTGGTTGCAGAACAAATGACTGGTTATACGCTTTATATGTTAAAGGGGGAAATTGATTTACAGTCAACTGGCGGAATACAAACACTGATGTTTTCAGATGATGAACGTGCTCAATCTCCCCTCTTTTATTCTGATACCCCCGGTCATTACGGTCGTTGTCTAAGTAAGTGTAAAATATTACTTGTTGAAAGGACGATCATTGATAAATATGGTTTGAACCATGATCGTTTTAAAACAGATATAAACTATGCAGATTTTGAAACATTATTGGGCAACACGAGTCTTGCCTTGTTTGATGAAATTACCGAACTATTCAAAAGTAAGTCCATAACATTACCGAGTTTGCCGGAGATTGCCCTGTACATAAATGCTGCTCTTGAAAAAGATGATGTCAGTGCAAAAAAATTATCAAAAATAATTCAAATGGATCCAGTGATAGCGGCACGTGTGGTGCAGGTTGCGAATAGCCCTTTATATGGAGATACAGAAAATAATTCTATTCAGGATGCACTGGCAAGAATTGGTCTTGATGGTGTGCGTACGATTGTAATGGGAGTCGTTTTGCGTGATTTGTTCATGCCAAAGTCACAACCGGTTATAGATGCCATGACTCATTTTTATGAACATAGTATTCGTACAGGGGTAATTTGTTATGCGCTGGCAAAAAAATTAAAAGGATTTAATCGTGATCAGGCCTTTATGGCGGGAATCCTTCATGACATTGGTGTTGTACCTATTTTAGTTGTTGCAGATCGCCACCCACAGATTGCGGAAAAAGAAAATAATCTTACTGCCGTGTTAACTCACCTGAAAAGTTATATCGGAGGCATGGTTTTACAACAGTGGGGATTTGCCGATAAATTTACTGAAGTGGCAAAACATGCCTATGACTGGAACCGTAAAGTTGAACAAGTGGATTACTGTGACTTGGTACAAGTTGCATTAATGCATTCCCATTTACTCGGAGGTGAAAAAATTAAAGGCCCTGAATTATCTCAATTACCCGCCTTTAAACGACTGGGTTTTGATAAAGTGAATCCTGTAGATAATATGCAAACGCTAAAAGAACTCAGTTTACGAATTAAAGATATGATAAAAATGATTTGTAAATAATAAAAAGGGGTTAGCAATAACTCACTAACCCCTGTTTGTAACATTGTATTTAAATTACATTAATCAGGAAAACACACCCTGATGCTCAATGTTAAATGTTTTTAAAATAATATTAAAAGCTCTATTGCTAGCGGCTTGAACTACAGCATCAAAAATTTCTCTGTCTTGCCAGCCTTGCTTTTTAACATTATCCATATCAATTTGATTTACTTCGTTAGGGCTTTCGACTGATTTGATTGCCAGTAGGAGTAATGATTTTTCTTTTTCATTTAATGGTGCTGCTTCAGGTTTATTACGAGAAGCACGTACATCATCTAAATCCAGACCAAGATTACTGAGGAAACCTTCATTAAGTTCGATACAGTAATTACAGCCAGCATCCCATGAAACCTGGTAACGAATCATAGCGGTTAATGCCGGTGGAAGTTGCGTACCCCCCATATTGAAGTAACTGATATTGCCAACGAAAGTTTCAAGTAGCGGTGGGCTGATGCTGTAAAGACGAAGACCATCAGGGACAAAACCGAGGTGTTTTTCAATGTTTCCAAGAATGCCATTCACATGTTCTTCTTCACCAGAAGGGGTTTGAGGGAAAATAAGGGCTTGTTCCATGTTATTAGTTGCAGTGTTTTGCATTGTTAGTGCTCCATAGTATTATTTTTTAAGAAATAGATGACCGGTCGGTCAAGTTTGTTGCCGTTAAATATCATAGGTTCATCATTTGCTCCTTAATTGTTGGGTTAGAGTCGAATTTGCAGTGTTGCAGGTAAGAGTTGTTTAAGTAAATTTGGGTCGTTTTGTGTTTTTGCTAATAATATCGTGCCTTCAAAATAAGCGAGCATAGCTTGTGCAGTCAGTTCCACGTTACTGATCTCGTCTAATTCATTGTTATCAACCGCTTCCTGTAACGTTTTACATATCAGACCTTGCAAGTCCGTAAATGATTTTTCAAGTGTAGAGCGAATACTTTCGTTCTGAGTGGCCATTTCTGTTGCCAGATTGCCAATTGGGCAGCCATACACTCGTCCAGTTTCCTGATGAATCCTGGTTTGATATTCAATGACTAAATTTAAAAAACATTGTAAACGTTCAAGAGCAGGTAAAGTGGAGCTAAAGGCTTGGTCAATAATACTCTCTTTCATATCAGCATCATTCTTAGCAATAACCGCCAGTGTTAGTTCTTCCTTACTGGGGAAAAAGTGATAAAAGCTCCCTTTTTTAACTTTTGCTTTTTCACATATAGCAGCAACCCCAACATCTGAATAGCTACTGGCATGTATAAGTGCTTGAGCCGATTCAAGGATGCGTAGGTAGGTGTCAGGTTCACTTTTCATTTTGCGATTATAGTTGACCGTTCGGTAAAGTCAATATTTTTATGAATCCGGCATTCTATTAGTTGAACCCAGTATCAAATCGATAGATTTCGAGTTAAATAGCTTGCTTGCATGAGGCTCTGAAAAGGAAATATTTATGTATTACTTGAAACTCTGAAAAACAGAGTTATACTTACTTTGAAATTCAGAGTAAGTTGGCTTAATTGGCAAGGAGGAGACAATGACGAGTATTTCAGTTTCAACCAGTACACAACTGGATGCGATTTATTCCATGATGGATGATGGTCAGCATAGCGTCAAAATGGAGCGTCATTCATTGTTGATATGGGGGTTTACCGCTGCAGTATTAATATTGATAACGGATGTATTTTTTAATGTAGATACAATACCGGTTGGCTGGCAGCTCATTTTGTCACAGACTGTATTTATCTCTATTATTTTATTTCTTGCAGGTTTATGGGATTTTAAACTTACTCGCAAGGTCCGTAAGCAAAGAGATGAA
Organism: uncultured Thioalkalispiraceae bacterium; assembly: GCA_964654445.1. Classification (GTDB taxonomy): domain Bacteria; phylum Pseudomonadota; class Gammaproteobacteria; order UBA6429; family Thiohalophilaceae; genus JAGLTQ01. Next base: position 3,313 of record CAZZIS010000003.1, on the reverse strand, counting down.
AGCCTTTCATTTATTCAGTTGCAGTTAACAAAAGTCTGGTGGTTTTTTGTTGCTTTGATTGTTCTGCTTAATGTCGGTATGAATTTCTTTGGTGGCGGTTATATGTTTTATGGTCTGACCATTGCACTTATTGGTATGGCTTTTTATGTACAGGGTTTATTTTCAACTCAAATACTTAAATGGATAAGTATGATGTTGATTATTATCGGGCTTGCCAGTGTTGCACTGAATTTACATTTTTTAGTGACGAAATGGTTAGCCGCGGGTGTCTTTGGTTTAGGTTTTCCGTTATTAGCCTTGATTCTGGATAAACCATTAACTTATTCTACTTTATTAAAGCGACTGGCTTTATCTGCTGTATGGTTTGTGCTGGTTATTTTCCCTGCCGTGATCGCTTATCAGCAAAAATTAAACTTTAATGCAGATGGATTAATTATACGTAGTGTTGCTGAATACAAGGCTTTGACTAAAAAACAAGCTGCAGAAAAACAGATTATTCATTTAGCTGCAGGCACTGAAGTTCCATTAGCTATCAATATGCGTGGAGATATTTTTGAATCCGGTCAGACAGGTAGTACTACAGTAAAATTAAAAAAAGATTTTGATGTCGTTATAGAAGGTGGGAAAGCAAATGGTTACTTCAGAGTAACGGGGTCAGATTGGCGAAATCACAGAAGTGGTTTATTGTTAAGAGTATTCAAAATGGAACCAGCAATAGAGCAGAAAAAAGGTGCTACAGTAAATCTTAGCATTAAGATGTTATTAAATTAACCAGGTTATGTCAGATATAATCCCATCATTAGATGTTGTTTTACATCAACCATTACGTACACGTATTGTGGCTTATTTGGCCTCACGTGGAGAAGCGACTTTTACAGAATTAAAAAAAATATTAGAAGTTACTGATGGCAACCTTGAAGCTCATATTAAGAAATTGCGTGTTGCTGAATATGTTGTAACGCACAAGGAAAAAGGACAAGGACGTCCGCAAACATTTTATCGTTTAACGGTATCAGGGAAAAATGCCTTTAAACAATATGTCGTTCAATTGCAAAATTTACTAAATATATAGGAGGAATTATTATGAAAATAAGGAACGTTTTATTAATCACTTTAGCTATGGTTTTGTTTTCTGCTTGTGCATCTATGTATGTACCGGATAGTGATCTTATTAATAAGTTACAAATTGTTAAAATGGGAAATGAAAAGCCGGAAGGCCATGAATATATATTACACATACCCGCTGGTACAAAAATCCCTGTTAATTTTAGCGTTAACGGTAGTCTGATTTCTGCACCTATAGACAATAAATCTGTAACCCAAATTAATCAGGAGCTTTATATCTATAAATATTGGGCGAGTTTTGATGGTAAAAACTGGCAACCAACACAAGATGTAATAAAAATGCCTATTACTCTTGATGTTAATTCTGAGGGTGGTCAGATACACGTAAAGGTAGATCTTTTAACTAAGTAAATGTTATTTGTTTACTACTTGATGTGAGAAATCAGTTCTAAGCTGAGCCTTAAAAACCAAATATCGATAGACTTGCCAGTTAAAGGTGAGTGGCGATATTTGAGGCCAGCTGGTCACCATCCTTAGAATAAGATAATGTTTTTAAATATATGTTTGGCAAACGATTAAGATTTTCTTTCACGCGACTCGCAACATAATCCCTCTAAATAAACCTGATATGTTTTCTGTCCAACTTTAATATAAATATTTAAGTTGGACAGAAAATGGTCGATAGATGTATGAAAAGTATATGAAACAATACTTATACTAAAGTTGGATTAAGGAAGTCAGGAACTTGAAACACACTCTCAAATCAAGCCGAATTATCATTATTAATTCAATTTTAATGTTGTTTTTAATAGCGATTCTTTTTGCCCAGAATATTTATTTTTTGGAAAAAAATAATTCAATGCTTTCGAATATTAATGAGAGCTACGATCGTAAGCTGGATGTAGTAATGCTTATGTCAAAAGTTGTTCGGGAGCGCTCGCTTAATATGCTAACAATGTATCTTTCTAATGATGCCTGGGAAAAAGACAAAATTTTTACTGATTTCCATAAACTCAAATTGGAGTTTTTAAATTTGAATAAGGAATTGAAAAAACTTGGTCTTGCAGGTAATGAAAAAATTCTTTTTGATAAAATAATGATTAGCATTAACAAAACTGAATTAATCCAGGTTGACATTGTTGAACGGATACAGTCGGGAGGGGACAAAAATGTTCATTTCGATATCTCGAAGTATGACCTGCCGTTAGAAAGTGAAATACTAAATATTTTTAATTTGTTAGTTGAAATAATGAGAAATAATGCTGATACAGCACGTGAAGAGGCTAAAAAACAATATCGTGGCATTATAAATTTTGTTGCGGTAATTGCAGTGTTGATTTTTATAGTGGTGATTTTTTTAATGAAAAAATCACTTTTACAAATGGAAAAAATTGAGTCAGGTTTGATTAATGAAGCGGAAGCGTTGAGCTGGGATGCAACACATGATGCTTTAACTAATGTATACAATCGTAGGTGGTTGCAACATAAATTTGAGTTACTTAGTGAACAAAGTACTGGATTAACTAAACATTCATTATTGTATATCGATTTGGATGAATTTAAACCTGTTAATGATTCTTATGGACACGTGGCAGGGGATAATTTTCTCTGTGGAATTACGCGCGAGTTGGAGCAATGTATTCGTCAGAATGATACCTTAGCCAGAATGGGGGGAGACGAGTTTGCAATTTTACTTGAAAATTGTGATGTAGAAAAAGCACGGAGTATCGCAGCATGTTTGATTTTAAGGGTGAATAATTTTTCCTTAAGCTTAGATGGAAATAAAGTTTCTATAACGGGTTGTAGCATTGGTATTAATGAATTTCTTGGGAAAAATTCTGCGTTTGATGAAAAAGTTAAACAAGCAGATTCAGCCTGTTATGAGGCTAAAAATAGTGGCAAGAATCGGGTTTATGTTTTTAACCCGGGTATCTGAGATTTGAGCAAAACAGGATCTTCTTTCTATATTCTTAAAAATAACCATTAAAAATGTAAGGTGTTTCGTCTAAGCGTTGAGTTATATCATTTATTTTTGAAATTAAGCATAAAACTACCCCTAAAACCTCCAATGTTCTGCACATTTTCCTCCCCTTTAGAGTATAATTCGCGGCTATTTTTTGGTGAATTTTTATTCATCATCCGAATTTTGGTCGTGAAACGCTCAATATCGCCTGATATCGCATGGTTTTACGTCCACATTAGATTTTTTAACGTTTTTAATAATATTAGAGTAACGAGACGATGACTG
>CAZZIS010000002.1:49668-90476 GCA_964654445.1 uncultured Thioalkalispiraceae bacterium | reverse complement strand
ACTCTATGTTTAACCAGCACGCCAAGTGGCTTAAGGTGAGTCAGGAAATTCCCTGGCGGCGACCGATTGCGTCATTAAATATCCTGCTCACCTCGCATGTCTGGCGGCAGGATCATAATGGTTTTTCCCATCAGGACCCGGGGTTTATCGATCATGTCATCAACAAAAAGGCCAATATTGTACGCGTCTATTTACCACCCGATGCCAATACCGCGCTGTGCACTACCGAACACTGCCTGAAAAGTCGTGATCGGATTAATGTCATCGTTGCCGGTAAACAGCCTGAACTGCAATGGCTGGACATGGATGCAGCGGTAAAACACTGTCACGCCGGTATCGGCATCTGGGAATGGGCCAGTAATGATGCAGACAGTGAGCCGGATGTGATTATGGCCTGCGCCGGTGATGTCCCTACTCTCGAAACTCTCGCCGCGGTAAAAATACTGCGAGAGCATTTACCCGAACTCAAAGTACGTGTCATCAATGTGGTCGATCTGATGACCCTGCAACCCAAAGGAGAACATCCCAGCGGCTTGAGCGATGAAGACTTTGATAGCCTGTTTAGCCGTGAAAAACATATTGTCTTCGCATTTCATGGATATCCATGGTTGATCCATCGTCTGACGTATCGGCGCAATAATCACCATCAGCTCCATGTACGAGGCTACAAGGAAGAAGGCACCACCACCACGCCATTTGACATGACGGTACTCAATGATCTGGATCGCTTTCATCTGGTTATTGATGTCATTGATCGGGTTGATGGTCTGGGTTCGAAGGCTGCCTACCTGAAACAACTGATGCACGACAAACTCATTGAACACCACCAGTACATTATCGAACACGGCCAGGATATGCCGGAAATTCGGAATTGGCGCTGGACAACAAACTAAGGAAATTAAGAATGAAACCACAACAAATCGAGTATCTCATCATCGGCGGTGGCCCTGGTGGCACACCAACAGCTATGGTGCTGGCGTCAACCGGTAAGTCAGTTATGCTGGTCGAGAAAGGCGCTGGCCTGGGTGGCACTTGTTTATTCGAAGGCTGTATCCCATCCAAAATATTTCGTGAATCTGCGCGCCGTTTGCGCGAATTAAGAGAAGCCAGTGATTTCGGTCTGTGCCTGCCAACACAGGACGTGACGGTTGACTGGTCTACCGTACTGGAGCGAAAACATGCCATTCTAAAACGCCGTAGCGAAGCAGCCCTGCAAAATACCGGGCGGCTACCAACACTCAAAACGGTGTTTGGACAATGCCGTTTACTTAGCTCACGCAGCGCTATCATCGAACAGGAAGATGGCACGACACAGGAAATCCACTTCGAAAAAGCTATTTTATCTACCGGTTCTGTACCCTTTTTGCCCCCCATCAAGGGCATTGACCACCCTCGTGTGCATGATAGTGAAAGCATTCTTAATATCGATCACGTTCCTGAAAAACTGGTGATTGTTGGTGGTGGCCCCATCGGTGTTGAACTGGGTCAGGTATTTAATACACTGGGCAGCCACGTGACAATTTTAGAAACCGCGACACACATTCTTGGCCCTGTTGATGAAGAAATCGCAATTCTCCTGCAACAAACGATGCAGCAAGAAGCGATCGATATTCACACCAGCTGTCAGGTAGAGGCTATTGTTCATTCTGGCCAAAGTGTGTTTGTGGAATACACCGATCAGGCCGGTGAAAAGCAGCACAACATTGCTGATACCGTATTGATGGTCACTGGCCGTCGCCCCAATGTGGAAGGCCTCGGTCTAGAAAATACTGAGGTAAAACATGATGCCCATGGCATTGAGGTGGATGCCACACTGCAAACAACCGAAGCCGGTATTTATGCAGTGGGTGATGCGGTCGGACAACCCATGTTCGCTCACTGGGCAACCGCTCAGGGTTTGGCTCTGGCGCGTCACCTTATGGGTCAGCCTGCCCCCTTCCCTACAGCAAATACCAATACCGCAGTGATCTTTAGCGAGCCAGAAATCGGCATCGCAGGACTCACCGAGCAACAGGCCAAACAGGCGGGACTCGATATAGCGATAGCCCGATACGATTTTCATAATGATGCTCGTGCCCAGATTGATGGTCGTGATGCCGGTTTATTAAAAATTATTTATGAAAAGGAAAGTCACAAAGTGGTTGGTGTACATGCCTTAGTCGAAGGTGCCGGTGAAATCATGGGCGAAGCCGCCCTGCTAGTGAAGGCCGGACTGCCTATAGAGGCTATCGCAGGGGCCATTCATCCCCATCCCACGCTCACAGAATCTTTTGTGATGGCAGTGCGCGCAGCCATGGCCCAAGCAGCGAGTCACGCCTCAACAAAAAGTAACTAAAGTTAACAAAAGGTAACTAGCTAAAATTCATGATCTCCCCTCAATCAAATCAGCATAAAAAAGGCTTTGTAATTGGCCTGACCGCTGGTGTTGGGGGTGGGTTGATGAGTCTGGGTGGTGGCACACTGGTTATTCCGATGCTAATGGGCTGGCTGGGACTGAGTCCACTGGCCACACGCGGCACCGCCTTAACCGTCAGTCTGTTTACCGCCACTATCGCCGGACTAATATATGCTCAGCACGGAATGCTCGATCTGCACGTAATATTGTGGGTTGCCATACCTGCGCTGTTAGTAACTCCACTGGCCGCGGCCTGGTCAGAAAACTGGCCGGCGGCCAAACTCAAGGCGGGCTTCGGTCTGGTGGTGGTGGTGGGTGGACTAATGATTATTTTTCGTGACTTGTTCATCACCCGTGCGCTGGTGCCAGAAGATTTACAAATCCCCTATCTACTCGCCTTGGGTGTTTTCGAGGGACTGGTCGCCGGTGTTATCGGCATCAGCGGCGGCCCAATATTGGCACCGTTTTTTGTATTAGGTCTGGGTATGCCACAGCAACTGGCGCAGGGCTGTTCTTTGCTGGCCCGATTACCCGCCGTATTAAGTGGTGTTGGCGAGAACTGGCGTCTGGGTAATGTGCATTTTAGTTTGGCTCCATCCCTGGCACTTGGTGCTGTTATCGGTGCCTGGCTGGGCAGTAAAATTGCGCTCGCCCTACCCGAACATGGTTTGCGAATTGCCTTTGGTATTTTACTGATCCTGCTCGGACTCCATTACCTGCATGGTAGCCATCGCACCCCAAAAACCTTACCTGTTAGCGAGTGGAAACCATGAGCGAGAAAACATCAACAAACCATCTTTCTACGCTCATAAAAAGGGCTCAACAATTCCCGGCATTATCGGTTGCCGTAGTGGACGCACAAGAAAAGCACGTTATTGAAGGCGTAATAGAAGCCAGCGATGCAGGATTAATTGAGCCTATACTCATTGGATCACGAGTCGCTATTGAATCCGTATGTAATGAACTAAACTGCCCTATAGAACGTTTCCCGATTCTGGAGGCGATCTCAGAAACCGCTGCTGCTCAAGCAGGCGTAGAGCTGGTTCGAAACGGCAAAGCCAACGGTTTGATCAAGGGCTGGATACACACCGATGTATTAATGAAACCTGTGCTAGCACAGTTGCGCACAGAGCGGCGCATCAGCCATGTTTTCATAGCTGAACTACCCCGTTACCCCAAATTACTGTATATCACAGATGCCGCTATCAACATTGCGCCCGACCTCGCTGTCAAAGCTCAGATCGTACAGAATGCAGTGGATCTGGCACACATGCTCGGTATTGATCGGCCCAAAGTGGCGGCACTGTCTTCGGTGGAACTGGTCAAGGCGGCGATTCCCTCAACACTGGATGCGGCCTGCCTGAGCAAAATGGCCCAACGGGGTCAGATCAAAGGTGCCATCGTCGATGGCCCACTGGCCTTCGACAATGCTATTTCCACCGATGCCGCCAAAGTAAAACACATCGATAGCGAGGTTGCTGGTGATGCGGATATTTTGCTGGCCCCCGATCTGGATGCCGGCAATATACTCGCCAAGGATCTGGAGTATCTGGCGGGTGCCACTATCGCGGGCATTGTCATTGGCGCACAGGTACCCATTATGCTGCCTTCGCGCTCCGATCCACCGGCTGCCCGGCTGGCATCCGCAGCCATTGCGGTACTCATGCAACATAAATGGACGCCCCCTGAAAAAACAGCTTCAACATATAAACCCTTCTTTGATGCTGAACAATGAGTATGAAGTTTGACAGCACCCCTGTCATCAGCAGCACTAAAAATGAATAAACAGGAGAACTAAAATGCAATATTTAACAGAACTGGAAGCCACCATTCACGACATGGTACAAAAAGGTCGAGGCGTTCTTGCTGCCGATGAAAGTTCACCAACGATTGCCAAACGATTTAAGGCAATCAATGTGGATTCCACTGAAGAAAGTCGACGTGCCTGGCGTAGCCTGCTCGTAACAACGGAAGGGCTGGGCGAATACATCAGTGGTATTATTCTTTTTGAGGAAACTCTGGAGCAGAAAACAGAACAAGATAACACCATCCCTAAAGCCGCCTGGGCACAGAAAATCGTACCCGGCATTAAGGTCGACAAAGGCAAAATTCCACTGGCACTGTCACCCGACGACCTCATCACTCAGGGACTGGATGGACTCGCTGAGCGCCTGCAAACCTATAAAGCACAAGGCGCTCGTTTCGCCAAATGGCGTGAAGTTTATGCCATTGATAAACACGTTCCCAGCAGGCATGGCATTGAAGCCAATGCAGAAATGCTGGCACGTTATGCAGCGGTATGTCAGGCAGAAGGACTGGTGCCGATTGTAGAACCGGAAGTACTGATGGATGGTACGCATGATATTGAACGTCACGCCGAGGTCACCGAGGCCGTACAACATGCCGTGTTTGATGCTCTGCAACGACACAATGTTGTGCTGGAGTTAATGATACTTAAACCCAATATGATATTACCCGGTAAAGACTGCCGTCGTGCTGAACCAGATGAAGTTGCCGCGGCAACACTCAAAGTTTTACGCCGCACGGTGCCTGTTGCCGTGCCCAGCATCAACTTTTTATCTGGCGGTCAGGGCCCTGAAGAAGCCACTGCCAATTTAAATGCTATTAATCAGCACGCGCCCGATGCGCCTTGGCGATTAACGATTTCTTATGGCCGGGCGTTACAACAAACCGCTTTGCAGGCCTGGCTCGGCAAAACTGAAAATGTTCCCGCAGCGCAACAGGCGTTACTCAAACGCGCACGACTAAATCATTTGGCAATGCTGGGGGAGTATCAGGCGGCAATGGAAAACGACTGAATTATTCATCAGGCTTACATCACTGCCCGAAATCCAGCGTTAACACTCTCAGATGGATTGATATGAGCATATTCAGCCCGCTTGTGAAAATGAGCACCACGGTCATTTAGGCAACTGACCTCAATGGCAGTTTGTGTATTATTGACAACTGAATTTTTCTAACTCTATTAAGGAGAAATAACATGAACAAACAATCTCATCATTTTGTTGGTGCGGTGTTTGACAACTCCGACAATGCCAACATTGTTGTCGAAGATATGATCAAACACGATTTTCCGATGGATCAGGTATCCATCTTGCACAAGGCAGGTGGGCAGGGAGATGATTTTCTTGGTATTGCCTATAGCAACGAAAAAGAGCGCTTTAAGGTCTGGGGTACTCAGGGTGCATTATGGGGATCTCTTGCAGGACTGATCGCTGGCGCCGCAGGGCTGTTTTTGTTGCCGGGAATCGGAGCTGTACTTATCACAGGACCACTAATCGATGCCATCACCGGTGCTGCAATAGGTGCTGGTTTGATGACCGCAGGCGCGACGGCAACCCATCTGGGGATCGCTTTAAAACGTATTGGCATTCCGGAAAGCAAACTAGAGATACTGCATCAAGCGATTATGGATGGAAAAGTAGTACTACTGATGCACTGTGGTAATGATGACCCAGATACTTGGCGACAACGCCTAACCTGGACAGGAGCAGACACTGTTTTCATCATGCCCTGAAAAATGATAAAAACAGACTCGTCCATTAATAATAAAGAGTTACATAAGAAAGAACAAAACCAATGAACCCTCAAATCCTATACATAGGTAAGCCGCTATTGTGACCTGCAACTTCCTAATATAGCCGTATCATACAACCAGCTTTCCAGTGGACGTAGTCGTTCGAGATCATCTTCCGTTAGCGGCGTATCGTGATCGGCATCCGGCATAGACAGTTGTTTTAACGATCCATTATAACTTTCGATGATCTGACGCTGGTTATGTGCCGGCACAATCCTATCCTGCTGTGCAGTAACGAAAATTACAGGCGCTGTTGCCCTTTGGGCGTTACTAATGCTGTCCAGCTCCCGTGGTATCTGGTCGGCGATCATGCGGGTCAGCCATTTGAAATGCCACCAGCCTGATTGTGCCAGAATCAACTCGCGTAGGGCGGGTGCATTTTGTACCATCACACCTTCAACCTGGTGATACGCTGCAAGATAAAGCGCACTCACACTGCCAAGACTACCACCGGCAGCTATTACCGGAGTGTCTCCAGCTACTTTTCTCACTTCTTGCAACGCACGTTCCGCCATTGCCGGCAATTTCTTCAAACTTGCCGTACCACTGCTACTGCCATAACCAGGAGGATTAACTGACCAGATTTCGACGCACCTCTGCGACCAGCAGTCTTCGATAAAATCAGTGCTATGCTCGGCGCGGCTGGCGGTTCCGGGAAACTCGAGCAGATACAGGTCTGGTGCTTTCAGTACGTCTGGCCCGACACGATGCACCCATACTTCCAGCTGACCATTACCATATGAAAACAACAACGGCCTGCTTTGCGGCGCATGCAGGCGATGCCGTGTAGGCTGCAGTAAAATTCTATCGGCTAACCAGCTTATAAAAGACATATGACATTTAGCATCCATCAACGAACACTAGATATAAAAAGCCGTTCCGTAGGGTGTCACCCCCTTAGAACTGTAATGAATCCTGTAGCGACTGCCATCACGCTGTTGAAGGAGACCCGCAGCATCCAGCTCATACGGCATATCCGGCGGAACCGATTCAAGGTGTCTCATAACATATCGCATCGCCAGCGGTGCAAGCAAAAACGTCCCAGTTAAGCCTGTGTGAGCAAATTCCTTCATCCAAACTTCTGTGGCGCCGAGCATGGGTTCATGCAATTTATTCAGTATCACTCCGTCATCATATCCTTTGGCGACCAGTCGTTTCACCGTCAGCAATATGGCATAACGCGCCATGGTTACGCAGGAACGTACCAGCGGTTGGTAGGTGTCTTGTTCCGGAAGTAATCGCACTGGATCCAACGCCTGTGGATCTGATTTCTGAATACGCTCAAGCAGTTCATCCCACTGAGTGCGAATATCCTGCTCAGCATTGTTATCGAGGGTTTTTCGACGCAGACAAGCAGCTTCACCAACCTCCAACATACGCTCCAGTGTGTCACGTGCCGCACCATCACCCAGAGTAACCGTCGTCTTGAAAAGCTCAATCAATCCAGCCTTGCCGCCGGGCAATCGTAAGGGATAACTGAACCAGTCACGCCCTTCCAGAGCATCTTCCAGAAACATCTGTGAGCCTACAAAGGCACGCAGGCTTAGCCAGTAAATCTGCAAATCGTCATCCATACCCTTGCGAAGTTCCCAGTCGATTTCCGGGCGTCGCCAGGACACCCAGCCAAATACCAGATCTTGAATGTGCGGATCAGCACCGGTTTCGCTACCCGCAAGCTCAAGCAGTTCGGGCTCCTTGCCCGATTCAAAAATAAAACGAAGTTGCACATGCTGCAAGGGCCCCAGTCGCCCTCCTTCACCAAACGGTACCAGGGTCATTTCAGCGCTTTCAAGCCCATCAAGTGGGACACGTACACTGTGTAGTACGGTGGATTTTTCAAATGGGTTACCGCCATAGTTGACGTTGCGCAGTACAATAGATGCCGGGTCACCATGAAAATCGCTCGTCAGCCAGTCAACAAGCACCGGGATTGCAGCAGCCATATACCCGCCAGGGAGTACATCACGATCAGAATGTAAACGCATAATTTTGGCATCATCATCCAGCCATGAAAGGATTTGATTTACGGACAAGATTCTGTATTGGTAGTCAGTGTCGCATTCGTTCATGCGTTATTCCCTGGTCTCTCTCGACGGCTTTCGTTAATTTTTGTCAGTCGCTATGATGCTAACAGATTACAGATATGACATTCGAATTTTAACTGCTTCTGAACTAGCTCGGACTCCATTACCTGCATGGTAGCCATCGCCCCCCAAAAACCTTGACTGTTAGCGAGTGGAAACCACAACTGAAAAAACACCAACAAGCAAACGCTCAACACTCATAAGAAGGGCTCAACAATTCCCTGCGATATCGGTTGCTGTGGTAGACGCACAAGGGGAGCATATTCTTGAAGGTATACTAGAAGCTAGTGATGCCGGATTAATTGAACCCATATTCATTGGGTCACGAGATGCTATTGATTTCCTATGTAAAGAACCGAACGGCCTGTAGAGCGTTTCCAGATTCTGGACGCGGCTGCTCAGGCAAGTGTAGACTATAGTTGGAGATGGTAAAGCCAATGCTTTGAACTGCGTCGGTAAACAAAGCTTTCATCCTTCAACTTAAATTTCTAAGTTTCGGTTGTTCCAAACGATGTGTTATCAGAATCGTGGTGTGTCTTTTGCTAACAAAAGGTGTGCAACATACGGCCCTGGCATCGCTATGTTCTAACTTCTCTTAACGTTAACCCATATTTAAATTTTATCTATTTCCCCCTACATGTTATCGTGGGTATTCATTTTATTAAAATGAAATCCATTATCACATTATTTAAAAACTCTTTTCATTCGCATTTTATTTAACCTCATTAAAGAACGTGTAACGCGATGGGAACAAATTATGACAACGTGACAAGAGCAAATTTGTAAAATACTGGGATATATTTTTGGAAAAGTAAATGTGTTTAATTTACTAGGTAAGGATGATTTTAGCTAAAAAGAAACAGCGCATTACATGTGTATATCGCCACGATATTTCCAAGGTGTGTCAAGGGAATATGGCATCTTGCCACTACTTCTTAAGAAGAAAAAAGTGTACCGTAAAACAGATTTAATTGCCGCCATTGAACGTGGTTCGATAAATCCAACTTTACCACACTAGCTTGATGATAACGTGGGCATAGCCGTAAGTGGCTATGCCCTACTACACATTATTGTTCTTACAAGTAGATATCCAAATGTCAACTCTCGGCTCAGACTGTGCTCGAAAGCTGCCATAGGTATGAAAGCAATGTATGTCTCCAATGGGTTGCGACTTCAACTGGTCGATGCAACACATGCATTAAAACGTTCTGCCGGTGTTTCAAATTCTAATGTCTCACGTGGTCTTTCATTTAACTGACGTGCAACTTTATTTAACGTCGCTTGTGAGCGTACAGATAAATCTTTTTTTTTGGGAAAACATTGTCTAAGTAATCGATTTACATTTTCATTCGTGCCTCGTTGCCATGGACTCTGCGAGTCACAAAAGTACACGTCAATATTTGTCGCTAAAGTAAAACGTTGATGATCTGCCATCTCTGTACCACGATTCCGTGTTAATGATTTATAGAGTTCTGTCGGTAGTTTCTTCGCCTGCTTGATCAGAGCCGAAATGACAGTTTCACTATCTTTAGCTTTTAACTTAACCAATAACACATAACGAGAATGACGCTCGACTAAGGTTACGATGTGAGTGTTGTGTGAGCCCGAGATTAAATCACCTTCCCAGTGGCCTGGTACAGCGCGATCTTCAACAGACGCAGGTCGTTTTCTGATAGAAACGGCGTTCGTGATTTTACCTAACCCTATACTTTTAATACTATGTTGTTTTGAACGCCGTATCGCACGTTGAGTACGAAGGTCACAGTTGAAGCTATTTTTTAAGTACTCCACGTGCTTGAATAAAAAAGCTACGATAAATTGTTTCGTGTGACACCTGTTTATGCTCTTGTTTTGGATAGGTTTTTTTTAGCCAACCTGCAATTTGTTTGGGTGACCAATTTCGTTTTAGCCTGGATGCAACCATGTGTTTTAATATAGGGTGACAAGCCAGTTTACATTTATTCGGACGATGTGCGCGATCCCAAGTAGCTTGTTCTGCTTGCGTTGCACGATAATTATCATAGCTACCACTTCGATTTATTTCACGACTAATCGTTGAAGGTGTACGATTTAATTCAGAGGCAATCTCTCACATTGAGTTTCCAGTAACGAGACCTCTTGAGACCTCTTCACGCTCTGAAAGTGTTAATGCTAAGCATGATCGTTTCTGAGGAGCAGGTCGAATACCGCCTGTCGGTGCTAAGATACCGAAGACAGAAGATGATTCTCTGTTAAAGGCTCGTCCTATAGATGACATGGATTCACCGCGTTGCCAGCGATCCCACATATCTGCTTTTTGTTGTGGGCTATAATAATATGTTCTTGTTCGATATCTCATAGATTACACTCCATCTTTTTTTTATAAAGATACAGTGTTGCGTCGACCAGTTGAAGTCACACTGAAAAGCAGAAGTACAATAAATTTATTTGTGCGGTTTACTAAGAATAGAGTTAAAAAGTTTTAAGAATTAAATCGATGACTGCTTTTAAGTTGAGAGCTGTCATACATGTGCAATCTCTGTATGTCTCCAACGGGTCGAGTGCCGACCTTTATCTTAGTATAACGCTGTTATTAATTCATTAACTGTCTTCAAACGGCTGTGAGCAGACGAACTGTACAAAATAATTCAACCTATATATATTCGAAAACAAGAAGCCTCTCACTCCACGCAATTAGAGCGGAAATGCCATGCTTCTTCATACCCTAAAAGCACATATTATTGTCCTTTTTTCATGCTTGGAATGGCTTAAGGCAGAAATGAGTATTATCTCCCCTACCCTGAAATGATTACCTGGGACTGTTAAACTTTTGTATTTCGACTTTAGTACTTTTAATGGAAAATTAACTCTTCGGTAATCACTTACTTAAAGTATAGATGTCTTTAGTATTTATCATGGAGTATCCAATCCTATCTATATGAATTTTATAGAAAAAAATATAAGATTATTTAGATGTTTTTATGGAAGAGCAGCATGTCGCTTCCTTTATTAGTATTTATCAGTAAGAATTCTACTGACATTCAGTAAAAACACGGGCCTCACAACTCGCACATTTATCTTCATCCAACTTTTTGTATATTGCTTTAATTGCATCTTTCTTAGAATCAAAGAAATGTTTGTTTCCAACTTTAGCAACAAAACAATTACGACTTATGTACTCATAGACACTTGCTTTGAGCTCAGCAAAATAAAGTCCGCCGCCTAGTTTCTTAAGACGGTTAGCATCCGTAACTAAGGCTTCAGCGGCACTTAAATCGATGAAGTTAATTCCTGTACCAATAATTAAAATATGTTTTACATTTTCCTGTTCAATAAGGTGATGTAGACGATTCTGAATATGATTAATTGAACCAAAATACATCGACATATCAACACGAATTATTTTTAGTTGTGGGCACTGATTTAATGGTTTCTTGGTGATATTAACCAGTTTTTTCTTCCCTGTTTCATCTTCAATATCCGGTGCTAACGTAACGATTTCTGGTGTAGATGTTCTGGCAAGAAAGATAACCAGTGATAAAATAACACCTAAATAGATCGCAAATTCTAATTCAAGGAAAAGTGTCGCAAAGAAAGTCGTTAAAAGTATTGAAGACTCAGACCTACTATATTTCAATATTTCTTTTATATGATGGATATCAATTAAGTTATAAGCAACAACTAAAATAACACCCCCCATTGCAGCAACAGGCAAATAAGCGGTTAATGGTGCTATCAATAAGACAATTAACATTAACATAATAGCTGCGAAAATTGCAGATAAGGGTGTTTTAGCACCTGCATCATAGTTTATGCCTGAACGTGTAAAAGAACCTGAACCTGCATAACTAGAGAAAAAACTCCCGGTCATATTGGATAAACCCTGACCAATAAATTCCTGGTTAGAGTTAATACGCTGATTAGATTTTGTGGCAACTGCCCGGCTGATTGAGACGGCTTCGATTAAACCTAATAGTGCGACTGCAAATGCTTCCGGAGCCAACATTCTGATTGATGCAAAAGAAAAATCAGGTGTTGAGAAAGGTGGTAAATGAGCCGGTATCTCCCCTACTAACTTAATACTATGTTCTGCTCCACCTAAATATAGCGCAACAAAACTACCTACTACCAAGCCAACCAGTAAATTAGGAATTTTAGGGAAATAACGTTTAATTAAAATAGTGGTGATTAAAGTAACAATAGCAATGACAAAGATATACATATTGGTCTGGCTGATATTTGAAAAGACATCAATCCATACATTAAGGAATGACTCACCTTTAGGCATATGAATGCCGGTAATATTTTTGATTTGGCTTGTTGCAATTAAAATTGCAGCGCCTGCGGTAAATCCAATAACAACCGTATGCGAAACAAAGTTAACTAATGAACCTAAACGAGCCAGACCAAACGCCAACTGATAGACACCAGCAAGAAATGTAAGCGTTAGAGCCAGTGAAATAAATTCAGCTGAACCCGGTTCAGCATGATTACTAATGGCAGAAAAGACAACAATCGATATCGCCGTCGTTGGACCAGAAATAAGATGTCGAGAGGAACCAAATAACGCAGCAATAATTGGTGTTATCATTGCGGTATATAAACCATATTCAGGCGGTAAACCGGCTATGGTTGCGAAAGCAACGCCCTGAGGTAAGACAATAACAGCACCGGTGAAACCGGCAATAAAATCGGCTTTTATCGACTCTTTCGTGATTAATTTAAACCATTGCAAAAACGGGAATATAGAATGTAATGTCATTATTTTTAGCTGCTTTTCTTTATTAAGTTAAAAACACATAGAAATGTGTAGAGTCTGACGTAGAAACGTCTGGTCTAAATTTAGGCAAATAGAGGGTAATACAGGTATACAAGTTTATAAATTTGCTAGACACCCAGTATATCAGCATTTGCTAATCCATTCCAGAGCACAACATTTTCAGTAAGTCCTGAGGCATTAATTATTAAAACTGAAATATCTAATACTCGCAAAATAAGTATGTTAAAACAATAAGTTACATACAATTTCGATGTTTTATCAAAAATGGATTTCAGTAAAAACAAACAGCTTAAAAAGGTTATTCAACAAAACCTGCAACGCTTTGATAATGATACACTGCTAACAAACACGCTAAAGAATAAAGATATTGTTTTAGGTTACATCACTCATACTGAAGAAAACATATTCTCCTCGGGTATCTTACCTAAACCTATCGCGATTAAAAGTGCAGAAGCGATAAAAGACTCTATTCTTTATACTATGGATAGTTATACGGGCAACATTAATTCAATACAAGAAAGCGCGAAATACGGTGTTTTTTTACTTTATAACTTGATCGATTAAATAGATATTCATACTGAAAGCATCGCTAACGAAATAAATATTTCAGGTGTTGAAGTATTACCAGGAACCGTTATACGCACAGATAGAATAGGTCAGGTTATTATTCCATATCGAGGATCTGATGCAGCCATATATTTTACATTATAAATATTTGGTGCTTCATTAAGATCAAAAACAACACGAGTAAATGTTTTTTAACTCCAACTCGGATATTTATTATATTTGCGGCAAAAGCAGTTGAATGAAATATCAACAGAAAAGCTTAATTAAATGTGGTTTTATTCTTATTCTCATTACTTGCCAATTAGACTAATTTTATTATGGTATTAGCCCTGTCAGCACACATATCTGTTATTATTCGCCGCTATCATTAACAAGTAGCCCGTAGACAATAACCTCGTGACAAATACAGCCTTTTCTTCACTTAAACTTACTTCTGAACAACTTGCTAATATCCAGTCACTTGGATATGAAGAAATGACCCCGATCCAGGCTCAAGGCTTACCGGCTATTCTAAAGGGCAAAGACATACTGGCTCAGGCAATAACAGGTAGTGGTAAAACGGCGGCATTTGCTATTGGTCTATTACATAATCTTGACGTAAAAAAATATCAAACGCAGGCATTAGTTCTCTGTCCTACTCGTGAATTAGCGGATCAAGTAAGTAAAGAGATACGTCGGCTGGCACGTGCAATACCCAATACAAAAATTCTTACATTGTGTGGTGGTAAACCCCTTGCGCCACAGTTAGCTTCACTCGAACATAGCCCACATATTGTAGTAGGCACGCCAGGACGAATACTTAAACATTTAGTCGACAAACATTCTCTGAATTTAGAAAACTTAAATACACTTGTTTTAGATGAAGCAGACCGCATGCTGGATATGGGTTTCCACGAAGACATTATGCAGATTATTCATAATACGCCGGAGCAAAGACAAACATTATTATTTTCTGCTACCTACCCGGAAGAAATAAAAGAAGTCAGTGATGCCATTCAGAATAATCCTCTTGATATTCGATTAGAAAGTCATCATAAAAAAACTAAAATAAAACAAGTTTTTTATGAAATTGAAAAAGGTGAACGAACCAAAACCTTAATTTTATTTCTTCATCATTACCGACCTGTATCAACTGTCGTTTTTTGTAATCGTAAACAACAAGCTAAAGAATTAGCAGAAGCATTATGGCAAGAAGGCTTTCATGCACTGGCCTTACATGGTGATCTTGAACAAAAAGAACGTGACCAGGTTTTAGTACAATTTTCTAATAAAAGTAGTTCGATTCTGATTGCCACCGATGTTGCATCGCGTGGGATAGATATTAAAGACTTGCAAGCAGTAGTTAACTTTGAGTTATCCCCCGATCCTGAAATCCATGTACACCGTATTGGTCGTACCGGACGCGCAGGGAAAGAAGGTTTAGCACTCAGCCTATTCATGGCCTCAGAAGCACACAAGGTCAACCGGATTGAAGAGTATCAAAACACCACATTTAATATTGAAAAAACCAGCAAACTTAAAATGAGAGAAAACTTCAAATTAAGTCCACCGATGATTACATTGTGCATTAGTGGTGGTCGTAAAAACAAAGTCCGTGCCGGTGATATATTAGGTGCTTTAACTGCAAAAACTGATTTACCGGGTAAACAAATCGGCAAAATTGATATTTTTGATAACTTTGCTTATGTCGCAGTAGAAAGACAAATTGCAAAACAAGCGCTTAATATATTAACTGATGGAAAAATTAAAGGCCGTAAATTTAAGGTACGAAAACTGAGTTAGTATTAATGAAGTTAAACTTTAAATTATTAATAACCTGTTGTTTCCAGCTTCAAGCATGATTTTGTCATGCCATCAAAACTAAGTAATGTATGTGCTTTCTCATTAGGTTTGACAGATTTCTAGCAGATTGTGCTTGTAAATAGTCTTCCTCTGATGCCGGTACTGTTGTACTCGAAGTAACGGAACACGGTGTTAATAATTAGTTGATCACTCGATTGGTCAGGTTGTTAAAAAACAACATTCCGGCTGATGATTACATTAATCTTCTCGGCATTTCCACTGAAAGAATAAACAGCAATCTGCCCGTGGGTACCAGGTTCAATAGTAGAACGTTCAGATAATGTAGAGCGGAATCTCCCTAATGGTGAAAACTTAAGCGTCAGCTCACTTAGTCCGTAAACAGTTCGGCCTCCAGTGACTACCGAGCGGTAGTTGGAACTTGAAAACTTGGCTATCCCGGTTGTTGGTAATACATTATAAGGCCAGCGTGCACCACGACGATGCATACTTCTTATGGTGCGAACGCCTCGAGTTATTGGTGTATAGTTATTTCGGTTGAGCTGTGCAGCAAAAATAGCACGGTCAACGATGCGGAAATTAACACTATGATTGCCGGTGGCAAGGATATTTCCGCTGCTCCAGGTATTTTGAGCAGCAATGGGTTGCGTGCTAATAGCACCCCAATCTGCTAATACGCCATTAACATTACCCAGGACTAGCGCATAATTACCCTGAAGACCTCTGGCAAAGGCTGCTTGACCACCTAAAGCCCGCAAGGCTGCACTAGAACCGATAGCTCCTACACGGTCTGCAATATCATGTGTAGTGGTAAAGGGCACGTCGCTTACCGTACCGAAACGTAATATGAATGCCTCAAGCAGATTGTTTTTCGCCGCACTCTGGGCTCGACCAGTGTTGACGGTATAATTACTGATATTTAGCGCACCCTGTGCATTCAGGTCGGCAAATAACGTTTCCATGACAGAGCCTTTGGTAAAGTTCTCGAGGAAGTTAGCAGTTACCTGCTGATTGATCTGACCGGGTTGCCAGAAATTGCTGAAATTACTTAAAAATTCTAACGTCAAAGCAAATGCCTCGCTGCGATAGCGAGTCATTACACGTGAGTTTACATTAGTGAACTGCGTTTGAATTGATTGCAGGTTGCGCGGCAACGCTGATCCCGATGGCAAACCTCCAGAGAACTGGGCCATCTCTGCGCCTGCTAATCCTACTACAGCCGTGGCGATGGCTCCGCCCTTGAGCTGCAGAAACCTGCCTATAACATTAGCGCGAAGCAGTGCACCGCCGCCAGCTGCAAGAGCAATACGTGAAATTCCAATAGTTGGGCCCAACAACGGAACCAGCCCGGATAAAGCCCATAGAGTATTACCAGCAAATGCTAACCAGAACGAACTGGCTTGAGCATTGTTTAGTGCCTGTTGACCTATAATCGCTGAGACCGCCTGTTGGTATCCGCGCGCACGTGCATTTTCCAGTTGACTAATTTGACCGGCAATATGATTAATAATCTGAGTTGCTATACCGGTCGCACCTGCTGGTAGAGCTGCTGATCCAGTCAGTTGCTGAAGTACAGCATCTGCCGAGCTGCGGGCCTGCGTCTCCAGTTGTCCTAATCGCCCCTGCGTCTGTTGTGACCCTGGCAACGCGGCTTCGGTGCGGATATCCGCTGGCAAATCTCTTTGCACTACGGGCACTGTTGCTCCGTGCTGAACAGGATTTACATTATATTTTTCAGAATTTGTAGAAGTTGTACCTTTGTCTGCATGATTAATCTTGCTACCGCCACTTTGTTGTACATAATGTGTTAGTTCGTGGGCAAGTAATTTTTTCCCTGGCGATGTCCCTGGCGCATACTGCCCAGCACCGAATACCAGATTATTACCATAGGTAAAAGCCCGGGCCTTGATGGACTGAGAAATTTCTGCTGCCCGTTTATTGGTGTGTATACGAACACTACTCAAATCTCGGCCAAAACGAGGCTCGAAATAAGTCCGTTCCGATGCAGGTAGTGACCGACCTGCCCCCTCGATAGAGTGGATATCCGATGCTGTTCCAGGTGGAACTGCCAACGCCGAATTCGTATTATTTTTAGCCTGTATTAGATAGTCTTCTGCACCTGCATGCCTGTTCACGGTTTGCGAGTCGGGCATAGCAGTTATTCTGTCCGCCACCTTATCCGCTTCCTGCTCATATTTATCATTTGCTTGACCTAACTGGAGTTTTGTCTGAATACCAAGAGCGAATGCTTGCTGCGACGTGAAGTTACCGACGCTTCGTAGCCTGAGTAATTCGCGTTGACAGGAAGTGGGTGCCAATTGGTGCGCATTAACCTGCGGTAAACGGGAGCCGGACGACACAGATTTGGTATTGTTTTTGTCGGCAGTTAACTTAGTAATTTTGCTCATGGCTCGTACCTCGTGTTCATATAATAAATATTTTAACTACGCATGCAAATGTCAGACAGACAAATACATGAGATGAAGGGGTCAAAACCCTTTTTTTCAGAAACCCCACCACCTTGCTGTACTACATGCGTCAGCTCATGCGCAAGTAATGACCTACCCTTGAGAGAACCAGGTAAATACTGCCCAGCACCGAACACTAAATCGCGGCCTAAGGTAAATGCCCGAGCATTAATAGACTGTGTAGTTCGGGCAGCTTGTTCACCTGTATGCATACGTACATTACTAAAATCTGTTCCGAAACGTGGCTCAAAAAACGCGCGTTCGGATATAGGCAATGGTTGTTCTGACCCTTTAATGGAATGGATAGCATGTGATATTCCGTGAGTAATTTGTGGCACTGTGTTGGCATTACTTTTTAGTTGAATAAATTCTTCCTCCTCTTCAGCCAGTACATCGGCATCTCCAGTCGGGACTGATTCCAGGATTTGCGTTAGGTCTTCTGGCTCCTGATCGTATCCCAATTGAAATTCCTCTTCCTCTTCTTCTTGCTGGCGTTGAATAACGGGTTCAATGGTATTAGTAATAGTTTTGGATTGTATTAATTCTTTTTTATCTGCCTTGCGTTGAACAACAGCTTGCTCAGGCATATTCATGACCTGCTCCGCTACTCGATCGGCTTCTTGTTCGTACTTATCGTTAGGGCTACCAATCTTGAGCTTTGCTTGTATTAATCCTTGTGAAAAAAGTTTTTGAACAGCTTGGTTACCAATAGAAGAGTGAAGTTGTTGAATTTGATTTTGACTTGAGGATGGCTGAGCGAAATTTTGCCCGGATGATGTTCGATTATTATCCACCGTTTTATTATTGTTACTATGTGTGAGCATTTGTTTCATTGTCCGGGTCCCGTCACTTGATCACTTTGAGATCAAAAACTCCTTAAATAATTTGATTCTAAAATCTAACGACCACATGAAGTAATACTTGTTGTGTTAAAATAAATCCGTCCCCTTTATTTCTTTATTTCCCTTTATTATATTACGTCCCCTTTATTTCTTATTTCTTTATTTCTTTATTTCTTTTCCTTATAACTAGGATAAAGAGCTTCGTATAAAATTGTTATCTCATTAAGTTTCAGTAAAAGCTCTACTCGTATCTTCTGTAATTTTTCTAGCTCTTCTTTGTCTTCAGCAGTACGAATTCTCCCTTCTAGAAAATTTATATCTTCTTCAATTAATTTGATTGAACCATTCAATTTCATCCACATCGGACGGGATTCGTCCAACAGTTTACGCCGATCTCTTTCCATTATTCCTGCATATCCGCCACCCGCGCTTAGGCTAAGCACAGGCAAAGCAAGGGGAATATAAGCGGGCGCAGTAAACAAGCTTGGCAACATTTTCTCCCCTGCATATTCTCCCGCCCTACCTCCTAAATAGCCGCCAGCACCGACAAAAAAGACAGTCACAATTAACGCACATACTGGTGCACCTGGCCCACAGGCAAGTGAGGCTACCCATGCGCCTACCATTCCACCGCCTATTGCACCTAATGTACCTCCAGCAAAGCCTCCTGCCTCCCTTGCTACAACATGTAATTTCTGGCTAGCTGGTGCATCATAAATCTCATAACCAGAAATACCTAGACTCGCTAGCGTACCCACTGGTCCAAGAACCTTCGTTACCTTTGCAACTCCTGTAACTACACGACCTGTCCGCCCAGCTGCACTTATTATTTCCATAGATACATCTTCAGTTTGACCAATTTTGCGCAATATTTCTTTATAACGTGCTTTATAAAGATCTGAGCCTTCTTCCAACACATCCAAACCATAGCGCGCCCGTATTTTTGGATCACTTGCAAGAAGTTCCTTTGAGTACTTATCTATTAATTCAGCTGCGGTTTTACCTTCTTCTTTTATTGCCTTCGAAAAGGCCCGAGCACCTGGACTTAGCTTTCCACGTGTTTCTTTCAATAACAGATTCCGACCTGCTATAGCCTGTTCACTGCCTGCAATATGTCCAACCTTTCCAGCTACCACATCAGCACGAATACGTTTTGCTAGCTCTTGAGCTGGCTTAACATAATGTTTTAAACGTTTATGAGCGTCATAGGCTGAAATAAAAGATGCTCCACCGCTGCCTCCTGTATGAAGGCCTTCGGATATTGGGCTCTCCAATTTTTCTGGCCGATCTAACATAGTTTCAGGGATCTTTTCACTTCCTGGATAAGCAACGTTGCCCGCACCTTCGTACAGTGCGACATTCTCTAAGAAACTATTAATACTGTCTGGGCCAATAACCCACTCATTTTGTCCCCTTGCTTTACGATACGCGACATAAAATAATATATTGGGCGATTTTTCAATGGTGGTATGAGGAGCTATTAAATACTGACCATGGTGGAAAATATCGACGGTTCTTACTATACCCCTAGGTAACTGCAATATATCCACCATTAAATATAATTGGATACCACTTAACGCATTAGGAGCT
The DNA here is from genome assembly GCA_964654445.1 of uncultured Thioalkalispiraceae bacterium. GTDB lineage: Bacteria > Pseudomonadota > Gammaproteobacteria > UBA6429 > Thiohalophilaceae > JAGLTQ01. The sequence continues at coordinate 70,373 of CAZZIS010000002.1, read as the reverse complement.
TTGTCTAATTTTAAAGCAGGCACATCAACTGGAAAGACATCATTCTCAGGTGAACATTGCACATATTTACCTTGGTTAGTACTGTTTTGTTGAATTACATGTGTTGCCTCATGAGCCATCAAATGAATGTCATTAACACTTTGTCCTTTTCCTAACCAGATATTATTTTTATGTGTAAATGCTTTGGCATTTAAGCCCTGAGCAGCTTCATTTGCCTTGTTGTCACTGTGGACTCGCACGTGACTTAAATCAGCGTTTAGGACAGGTTCGATTTTATTTTTTATCGTAGCTGGTAGCTGACTACCACCTACGGTGTGCTGCATAAACTTTGCAATATTTGATGATACATTTGGTGTTGAGGCGTTTTGTAATTTGGCCTGTATCATGAGCGGGAAAACTTCTTTCCTTTGAGTTATTAGATCTTCTTCACATTCAGCACATACTCGTTGTATTTGACGTGGTGATTTAGGCTTGGTTTGCAATATACTGAATTGGGAAGAAAGTTTTTTTTGTCTATCGTTATCGACATAAATGGTAGGTGTGTGTAGCATACGCATGACGGTTTCTGCGACATAATCTGCTTCCCGCTCATATTTATCATCCGGCGCGCCCACCGTCACCGTGAGTTTTGCTTGTATCGATCCTTGTTCAAAGAGTTTTTGAACTGCTTGATTACCTATAGAAGAATGGAGTTGTTGGATTTGATTTTGACTTGATGATGGTCGAGTATATTTCTGGCTATACGACTTTTTACTATCGTTACCTATTTTCTTATTACTCGTGTGCGTAAGCATTTGTTTCATTATTAGTTACCCATCACTTGATCACTCTGAGATCAAAAACTCCTTAAATAATTTGATTCTAAAATTTAACGACCATATGAAGTAATACTTGTTGTGTTAAAACAAATTCATCCCCTTTATTGATGGACGAGCGAATTTATGGGTGGGCTGGATGGCGTGTGAATATAACGAAGTCTGTATGCCCTGATTCTCCAGTGATCGCTGCAGTATATATTTTGATAACAAGCTAGCTTCTCTATTCATTTTGGGACTTATACTCAATCTTGATTTCAGGAATCATATAAACTTGTTGTAGTTGAATTTTTTGTTGTTTCAGGTTTTCTTCAATCCATGTCCGGTTAAGCTCCATTGTTTCAAAATCCACCCAAATTCTTTTATCTTTGGCACAACTATATTTTCGACATACCTTGGGACGGTCGCTATAAATTGAGCAGCACTGTTTGTTTGACTTTAAATGGGTGCAAGCTCCATTCCTTTCTTGCCTTATGAAATAAGGACGTCCAAGATCCCACTTAGCACTGCCTGTTTCTATTTCATCAATTGATAAAGCAAAATTTAATTTACAGCAAATTGCTTTGCAGACCGACAATCGATCTTCACAATTAACAGGAGCAAAAGTTTTCTGGTTATCAGTGTTATCAACGCTTATGGCAATACCTGCATGAAAATGCTCACATTTTTGTAGTATTTCATTTCTTACTTTTTTTACTCTACTTTCCAATTTGTTTTTATCAATGACATCTCGTGCAATTAAGGTATCAATTAATCCGTATAAAAAAGATTCGATTTCGTTAATCCTTTCTGCCTGGTTACTTAAAGAGCTATGCGTAAAAAAACCCGAACGTTCTAATTGTCTTTCAAGCTCAGATAAGGTCGGATTGTTGTTATTTGTTTTTGATTTTGACATCGTTATTTATCCTTTAATAAACCTTTTAAACGTTCTATTTCCTTATCCCTTTGCTCGAAATCTTGATTAAATTCAATTGATATATTTTTTATTTTTGAGATGTAGAAGGCAGCGAAGTCTTTGATTCTATATTGGTAGGCATTACCAATGGTTGCTTCTTCACTTCCTTCGTATAATACTCTGCTAGCATGATCATCTAATAACCTTGTTAGAGAAGGTATTGCGGCATTACCGAATTTGATAAACTGCTTACCTAAGTATCCGACATCATCTTCTTCATATAACAGGCCCCATAAATTACCATTTAGATGAACGATATTACCTCTATCTGCAGAGGTATTTTCTAAGACATATGCATACGCTTCTGACAAGATGGCATAACTTTGTGTGTCTAATTCTATATTAAAGTATCTAAAAACCTCTGCAGCCAGGAATCTTGCATGAGAAAGAGTTGAAGTGGATAAAACGATACTTTCAAGTTGCTTTACATTATTTCCATCTTCCCAAATACTATCAGCCAGGTTGTGTTCTCCATGCATAAATAGTCCTGGATATCCTATCTCTATTAATCTGCTCTCTAACTCCTTTACATTCATTTCTTATATGACCTAAACACTTATTAATTTGTAAATATGTAGTATTACTGGACCTTTTCAACAGTTAGGCGAGTTAGATAAATAAATGGCTTTATACTTAAGGTCTTTCATCGCTTAGCTCGCTATTTAAAACCTGACCGGTTTCGCCAGTAAAAGGTCCATCTACAACCCTGATAAATGATTCAGTCATGGAAGGTAATCCAGGTTGCACGACCACCCTGGTTCCAAAGGGAAGATGCGTGAATACCGGCCCAAGACCAATATCGACACCCGTGAGATTACTGATTAGTTGGACATCCTCTAACGGGAGATTGACAGTGTTCTTTCCCGTTGATGTTTTTGAAGCATTCCAGAGTCCAGCCGCTTTCATAAATGATGAACTGGGAACTCCTTGGGAAACCACCTGAAATGAAACCTTTGAAAAATTACCCGCGGCATCCGTACGCCAGCCCCATTGCACCGAACCATAATAAGTATTAACCTGACTACCTTTTATTGCCAAGGCAGTCGTTTCAAATATTTGTCTTGAGTTTTTCGCAACATTACCCATAGTTGGTCCGTCAAATAGCATGGCGTCCTTGCTTATCCAAGAGCCTCCGGACTTATAACGATAGCCTAATTGATAGGTTGCGTTTCCACCCCCGGTCACCCCTAATTGGAGCGGATTTGCTGTGGAATTATTATCCACGGAAGTAGTGTCTAAACCTGCTCCTGCTGCAAGGTTACTTGCGCCATAAATAGGATTGTTTTTATTACTTACCCTATCTATGGCCATACCTTCATCAGTTTCTCCACCACCTACACTGATCGCATCACTGGAAGTTATTGCTCTCCCAGCAGCAGGACTGATGTATGCACCGCCTACAAAACCATTTGCAATTTGTGTGAGCCCAATTAATTTTGCATTAACATTTGAATTAGGTGTAAATTTTAATTTAATATCGACTCCCCGAACTCCTGTTGCTGCTGGAAATACGCGTCCATATGGATCTTTATCTCTCCTTAAATCGTACTGTTCGGTATCCCAGGAACCTCCCCATGTAGTTACAGCCCGCTGAATAACGCTGCTCTTGGCTTGAACTGTCCTCAAAGAATTTCTGATTCCCAACCCAGACGATTGGTATTTAGCAATAGACTCACCCCGTGCAGCTCTTTTCCCTAAATGATCTGCTTCAGTTTCCAATCCTGAATCTTCGTTTACACTCAGCCCCTTACCCAACATAGTAGTAGGCTTTACCCCCCCGCTTCTTTGTTGTACGACATGCGTAAATTCATGTCCTATTAGATTAGTTCCACTTTCGGAGTTGGGATTAAATTGCCCGGGCGCAAAATGAATGTTCTCATCCTGCGTAAAGGCAAGTGCGTTCAGTTCTAATGCCTGCCGTGAGTTTTTATGAATATTGACATTGGAAAAGTCCTGGCCAAAAGAAGTTTCGAGGTTGCTCTGAAGTCCTTCGGGTAAATTATTATTAGCCTTTTTTTGAGTTGGATCTCTGCTTGTTGGATTCGATTCGGATTTTTCTGATTGAAGCAATTGTCCTACCCTGTGATTTCCAATAGTTTGTTGTAAAGGAATCGCCCTGTTGTTTAGGGATTGTTTCGAATCCCTAATCCTAGAGGATGAAGATGATAATTTTGAATCAGCTTTTGTTGAATTCACCTGTTTTTTTGTTGCCATGCTTATATCCCCTTAGGAAAACCTAGCGTTGTGACAATTCCCGACTAAAACAAAACGCACAATAGTCATAACCCAAACCGATAGCCTGTTCAGGGCTACCAAAATAGATACGATTATCGAAACGGATCTTGTTAATTCGGCATGCACCTGTTTCATTTTCCAAATCATGGAGTTCTCTTGAATTCGAGTTACCAAGGTAACGGGTAACGATTTGTCCTAGTCCACTTGAGCGTGGCGTTAGATCCAGCGTGATTGCACGAGTAAGTTCTGTTCCTTCTGTTTTCTCAATACGTTTGTGAACAAAGTACGATAATAACGTCCCAGATCCTGGATCAGCAGAAGCAGCACCAAATAATCCACATTCCCTCAACGTACCAGAGCCTTCTACTTCACTAAAGATTATCTGTATCTGTAACATTGAGGATGGTGTATCAGTGACATCACCTGCTTCATTGAGATAACTTATATTCTCCACACTAACCGCTTTACGAGCGAGCTCGTTAACAAGATGTGTTGTATCTCGTTGATAGGTTGGTGGTGCTTCATCCCATGCAGGTTCTCCCGAACCTATCGCCAAGTACATATTTCCTTGTACTTCAGCTATTAGTGCCGAAGAAAGCGTTACATAGAAATCATTCGTTAACATTGAACATCCTTATCATTGTCATCAAATCACTTAAACAAACTCACACAGATTTATGGCGAAGGCTTAAGTGAATTGTTATTTATTAAACCTTAAATACATTTTTGAATAGACCTTTTATTAACTCCAATACAGATTTTGCCAATAGCCCAGCCATAAAAGAACTAAATGCAATGTGCTGAGTTGAGTTTAAAAATTCCTGAGGGTTGCTTGTAAAAAATGTAATACCCCAAATAAACAATGGTGCAACTAATATTCCTAAAAACGGACGAACAAAAAACCAACGTGCCATCCGTCTATTAAAAGTTTCACCTTTAGCATCTTTCGGTTCCTTTTCTCCGCTATTTCGCTCAAAGCCTTTGGCGTACCGGTCTAATGAAGATGTTAATGCGGCAATAGCGCTGCCTGAAAAACCAAGAAGAGATATCGCAACAAAATGAATAAAGTTACCTGAAACTTCAGTAAGGAAATAATACCCAATGAAAAATGAAATAATGGAAATCAACACAAGGTAACCAAATACCCAGTGTGCCAATTGATCTAATTGTTGAATTTCTTCATCCATGTTCTATTACCTTTTACATATAACTTAACAATTAAACCAGGAATAAGGCAGTAGGGAATACAGTTCATCAACCTAAAGCTATTGTACATAGATAGCCTTAGGGAAGATTCGTTACCGCCATCGACTTTACGTATAATTTCATTGTTAAGTGCAGTGACATCTCGTTGATATACTGCCGGCACCTGATCCCAGCTTGCATCACCACTGTCAATAGCCACGGATAACCCTCTTCCATTTTGAAGTTCGTTACACAATAAAACGGCAAGCTGGGTATAGCACTGATTCGTTAGCATAACGCGTATGTCCGCTTTTTCATTTCGTTTAACTAAATTTAATCAATAAACTACCTATCTTAACCATTAAATTCTTCACATAGTCTTTTAGCTACTAACCGTAATAGTGCCGACATATGGCTTAAAATTTGAATGTGTCACAGTAAGTTTTAATTCACTAAGAGCTTGGCCTGAGGAAGGAAGACTAAAACTTGCCTGGCCGAATCCATTTGTCGTTTTGGAAGTGAATACTCTTGGAGGCGTCCCTGAATTTGACCAACCACCGAACAAGGTAACTTTGTGGCCCGCCACGGGTGAACCCAGGTTACGCACTGTCACATTTACCGTACCTCCCCAGGCAACAGTCGAAGGATGTGTAACATCTTGATTGCCAGGGATGTCAGTCCACACTGGCATTTCTGGATCACCAAAGAACGTTTGTGCATACACCGTCCAGATCAAACGCACCCCTCCCGTGGCCAAGCGAAGACCGGCCGCAACTCCAGCATTGTGATAATAATTTACTTTACCCCAAAAGAACTGTTCATAATTATCACCCACCCCAATCCAGCTATAACGCGTATTGCCTACGTAAGCGACTGCGCCTCCGTCTGCATCAAGTGTGGATACTTCCGCAGTGGAGTCAACACCATCGGGGCGAGCAGTTGAACAGGAATCAGCAAAGGCTATAAAATATTTATGCTCGTTTGAAAAATCGGGTTGAGTGGAGGTGTTGATGCCACAACACCCCCCCCACCAGCCATGTCCGGTCAGGCTTGTGAAGTGGACACCATTATCTAATGCATCCCGTAGTACTGCACTTTCAAGTGCTACAAGAGGTGGCGGTGTTGATAAATCAAAATAGTCTTCGTAATGCCGTTGTATGTTAGAAAAATTCGGAAACCAATTGTCCATCATTCCGCGTAGATTTTCCTTTTCCTGTGCTGCCAGTTCCAAACCAATAGGATCCCAGAAAAATTTATTAGAAGGATTAATGTCGCTTTCAGGTCCAAGTACACGAACGAAACGTGTTGGCGTTGTGCTTAAAGAACTAAAAGTATCGCTAGTGGTGAAGTGCCAACCCAAACTAGTGGTATTGGCTGAAGTATTATATGGAATGGCAATTTCAGAATCTGCTAGTCTTGCTACCAAGCGATGTGAAGCTACCCCAGCTGTTAAGGAAAGATCGAATTTAGTCTGAATCTTTGTAGTTGTGGTTCCATTTTCATGGGTGAAGTTACCTTCAGCCGGGGGGATAGATGTATCCGCTTGATTATATTGAAACTTGCGCCCCCAATAGGCCGAGGCATAAAGAATTTTTTGCAAATACGTAACATCCGTGGATTCACCATCAGGCGTTTCTAAACGTTCATAGGTTATAATCTTGTCGACAAAACCCTTAGCCTGGCTACCTGTTTCGGCAGAAGCACGTCCAACCCAGACATCGGGCCAGAAATCAACTCCATCAAGCGACACTTCTTTGCCTAATGTTTCATCCCAGTGATACTGTCCATACAGCTCATTGTTACTATCATCAAAATCATGCTTACCGGGAATAGAGTAACGCGATCCCACTAAACTTGAATAGTAAAAATCAGATGGGATTTTATTGACGTCACGCACCCAATAATAGTTATCATCAATAATAGATTCGGGACCTTCCGCAATAATGAAACGCGAGCTTTGGCCATCTGGCAGTCGAGTAAATCCCTCGTCCTTGCTAGTGAAATCAGCTTCAGACGTATAATACCAACCGAGGCGGCCTGGGCCTGCCTCCCGTTCAAATGGAATGCGAATACCACCATGTAAGGTGGATAACGGATCCGTGTTGATTGGTGAAAATATTGGGCGAAGCTTCACGACGGCCTTCCCACTCACAACATGACACGTGCTGACAGAATTGTCGCCAATTTTCTCTGGAGGTGGATTCTCTGACTGGCGCCAACATCCAATCGTGTTATAAGTACTGCAACCTACCAGGCGTCGCATAGGGACGACATTTAAATCACCACCAAGTAGCAAATACAACGTATCCCATTTCTTTTGCGCATACTTAATAAAATTCCTTAACACTTCTTGCAGATCGCGGGCAAAACCATCTTCGCTAAAATCTCCATAATTACCATTAACAATATCCGATACCGTAAAAACTTTTGTACGGAGCCCTCGAGAAGTTTTCCACTTAGCTAAACGTTCAAACTCAGCTTTAAGATCACCTGTAAGCGCAGCACCTCGCTCAGATAAATGTGGGGAACGATTGGTTCCGTCACCGCGATCCACCGATTCCGGCCACTGGTAATTATCAGTGATAATGATATAAGGAAAGTCTTCAACAATGAGATTTGGCCAATAGAGATACTTAGATGCAATGAACAATTCAGATTGCATTAATGTATTTACTTGCTCACTATATAATTGACCTATAGTTGGTTTTTGCTTCTTCGCTGATGAAGCCAGCCTTTTAGCATTTTCCAAATCGTACTTAACGCGATAACTGAGTTTAGGATAGTAAAGATATGTTTTATTAATCGGATCGTATTGCATAGGGCGAAGCCGAATGATCGCCACTTGAATTGGTCCAACTCTTTCCACACCATCCAGTTCTACCAATGTTTCTGGATAAGGAGACTTACGTTCATAATATTTGGAATCTGCTACGGTGAACTTTGCATGAATGTTATCTATAGAAAAGCCATCACCGAATTGTTCTGGATCCGTGCCAACATCAGGCATCGGTTCCTGAACAGGTATAGGATTCATTTGACCCGGCAAGGGAACAGCATCGCCTAAATTCACATCAAGAGAAAGTACATCACCACCAATAGGCAAAGCCACATATTGTCTTTGTTCAGGTAAGGCAGGCGATCCCGGTGGCCCCCCCCCCAAAGAAAAACCTGGTAACTTGGGTATATCAAAACCATCTCGTTTTTTAATCACCACTTGGTTTAAAGGTACTAATGCATAGCCTTCTACTTCGTCATCAGGTCGCGATGGTGCAATAGGACCAAGAATGTCGCGATCAATTTCCACATCAAAATGTTCAGACTCGGTAGCGCCCCAACGTACAGATGATTTAGTATCAATAAGAAACCGGCAAGGTGGCGCATATATCGATAGAAAAATATCCGGCTTGGATTCGAACAGTTCGCTAAAATCTTTTTCCGAATAACATATTTCGAAGCGACCGTTAGTGTCGGTATAGGCTGTACCTAAAAGATCATCATAGAACAGATCTTTATCATAAACACGGATCATCAGACCTTCGACTGTAAGACCGCTTTCCTTTTCATAAACACAACCCGTTATCTTAAATTGCATAGTTTTGCTCCTGTTTCTGAAACGAACGAGCTTGGTTTCGTTCATAGTTATACCGATCTACTAAGTTTTTCATCTCAAATTTATTTATGTCGTGCAAACAATAATTTGAATATCCCTAATATGGCAAACAGGCAACCATCTGCTCCACCAGGTTTTAAACCTGATTTTTTGAAACCGACACCTTTAATACTCACCCCGGGAGCGTTACTTACTTCAAGATTATCAAGCACTACCCCGCTTTTATCGATAATGCGAATGGCATTTGCCATATCCAGTCCTCCAGCTCTAAGGCTAAATGATTGAGTCGTTCCCTTGGATTGTCCCAAGGATACCCAATTGCCTCCTCCACTAGGTGCTTGTGCTTGGACCTCATAAGATCGCAGTTGCGTGGCTGAATCTGGATCAGAGTGGATAAACACAGTGATGTCATCATCCCCTTGAGCCATGAAACTTTCTCCGATAACACCTAAGGTAATCGAGCCATGAGCACCTAAAGAGACAAAGGAGTCTGTACCTATTACGTCGCCCAATGCAGCGCGAGGATCGGAATGCAAGTTAGCACCTTTTTCCACTTCATTGCCTAAGGTATAGTTGATTAATTTATCAGCGTACCTCACATCATTCAGTGGTGCGGTTTCGAAACGTTGAATCACTTCGGCACCATTAACTTCTAAATTAAATACAGGCCGAGCATCTTCAGCGTAATGCAGCTTCTGGGTATAACTTCCATCGAGATTGCCCAACAGTGGCCCGCTAAGCTCTCCACCCTGGGCTGTAAGGATCACACTCGGATTGATCTCCGGATCCACCAACAGCACATTACCGAAGCGATCTCGTGGCCAGACTGTTATCTCAGCTAAACGACGCAACCGATCGTCATCCAACAAGGTGTAAACAATATCAACTAAGGTAAACTCCGGTAACGGTCGTACATCGAGATATATTTGCAAGCGTTGTTCACGCCGAAAGGTTACGCCGTCTTCGGTTTCACCCATGGCAATAACGTAAAAGGTATAGGTACCCGGTACCGTGGAGCTGCTAACACTGGCACTATACAAGCCTTCATCCTCTGGATCGTTCATGGTGCTGGTATTGCTATTGTTAAATCCCTGGAAAACAATTCCTTTCTGCGCCAGGGCATGAGATTTGATGGCGATACTGGTGAGTTCCACATTACCAAGTTCCGCCTTTGAAACGTCATACTCTTGCTGTGTAATCTTGCGTTGGCTAAACCAGTTGTTGAAAAAATTTCCTGGCGTTTCCGCACGCATCGTAACGGAGGCATTGCGAATGGGCTTACCATCCAGGGTCAGTTTCGCCGAAACCTCAATACTGTCGCCGGCATAGTATTTTTGCTTACACGGATTCAAGCGCATTCTTAGACGCGATTTGGTAATGATTTCATATTCTACGGGCTCGGTATCGCCGCCCTTCAAGGCATCTGCCGAAGCCACCAGTTTCCAGGTACCATCACGAGGCTCCCCTTCTGTATTACGTAAAAATTCATTGTCAAAGGTGAACATCTGGTAACGCGCACCACTGCTGTACTTGATGTCGGGATCGGCCTGCGCGACACTGGCGGTAATAAGTTGACAATCGGGCGTGAGTATCTGGACGTCTACACGTTCCTGATTTTCGGTTACCCAGTTCACGGCGAAGCACACCTTGGTATCGTAAGGCAGCACAGAAACGTCACGCCTTACTTCGGAATTACTGGCAGTCAGGGTGACGCCAGGATCGATAGTGGGATCGAGAAATAACCCAGCCGTGATAGCAGCTCGAAAGGACTTGGCTACGTTTAATCCGAGATCGCCGAGGAGATCAAGACCAGTGTCATTGGGACCAGCATCTAGGAATAGACCATCAGATTCGGTCCTCAGGGCTTCCATCTGGGCCTGATCTGGTGGCCACTTGACTGCACCGGGATCACCATAGGATACCGCAATGACTTTGACATTTTTGCCTCGAAAGGAGGATTGGTCCCCTATTGGGCCATAAAAATTGGTAGGCGGAGGTGGTCCTAGGTTATGAAATCCATCGGACATGACCACCATCCAGCGTGGATTAAAGTCGACATCATCCTGACTACCGAGAAATTCACCAAAGGATCCCACCGCCGTGCCCATTGCAGTTCCAATCCCAAAACCCAAAGGAGTATTGCCTTCACCTGCGGTAGGGGTATTGGTAGTCAATAAAGTTTTAATAGCTGAGGCATCAGCGGGAATATCAATTGCCGGCTGCAGCACTATTGCATCGGCAATATCGGGGTCGGGCACACCAGATACAATATCCGGAAAAAGAACGACGCCAACGCGCCCCAAATTTGGGGCAAAGTGCGTAAGTAAATCGAGAAAACCCTCGGCGGCAGATCGCATATGCCCCCAGCGCATGTCGGATACAGATACGCCGGACGCCGATCCATCGGGTAAAAAGGCCATGCTGCCCGAGGCATCGAGCACCATTATCACTTCCAGCTTACCCGCAGTGCCACTCAAACTGACCCGTTCATTATGAGTTGCGGCAGGGATGGCCACGGTTGCCTTGGTGTCGTCACTGGACACATTATAATCAAATGTGCTCTCGCCCGATGACGCCGGTGCATTGAATTGAAGCATAATATCGTCACATGCATTAGAGGCGATTGGTCCCATTGGCACGGACAGGATCTCGAAATCGGACCCACCTAAAGAACCCGCCACATCGTTAATGTTTAATATACCCGTACCTTTATTAGTCACCGATAGCGTAATTTGAGCAGCCTGACCGGTTAGTAGAATATCACCACCAAGAACGCTATCGACATTTAGACCCTGGGCCAGCTCCATCCAGGGTTGACTGGCCCCTTGCCGGTCCAATGGATTATCCACCAAAGTATCGGCAACGACCCAGGTGAATTCACGAGTCGAGGCGGCATTATTTTGTATCTGAACCTCCCAGCTACTCCCGGTATGTCCCATATAAAAATGTACCTCAACCATATAAACGCCATTGGGTTCAATCGTGTAGCCTGCTCCAGCGACGTAAACCGCTAAGCTATCGAATATGGGATGAACGGTTGGATACTCAGTAGTTTGCGTAACTTCAATAGCCGTCCCGCCGTTGGCGCTCAGAAAAATACCGGGCAGGTCCGCCCCGGGTGGCGCGCAGGAAGAAGCTGGATTCGACATCGCAAACCGCAAATACATAACCCCCCCATTATTAATTCCTCCGCCTGCATCTAGCCGCTCGGTAAAAGATTCAGCACTGGTGGCGGCTGCCGCCAGGTTAAGCGGATTGGTTAGAGCTGCGGGATAAACGTCATAAGCCATGACTATGTTCTCCTTTTTAATTTACAATGCAGTGAATTGATTGTTGCTGTCGACAAATCCGAAATCATTGGTCACACGTATTGTGACCGGGCCAGCGGGAAAACCAGACGGAAGAGTGAGGTTAATCTTGTGCGGTACTCCACCCGTGTTGACGCTATCGATCGACATCGTCTGACTGCCGAAGTCAACCACCAGACCAAGCTCATCGAAGTTGTCGCCGAATATAGTCACCGGGGTGCCTGCACCGCCGAAAGGCGGTGAAAACTCTATTGGTGATGTCAAAACCGGAGGGTCTCCCACGGGCGGGGGTGGCGCCACGACTGCTGTAAAATCACCTGTCGTGATTGCGGTACCCACATCAGTCATGACTGTGATTTTTATCGGTCCCGCAGTTAGACCCGCGGGCACGACCGTATCAATCTGGTCTGCGGTAAAGCTATTAACAACAGCTTCAACCGCATCAAAGAATACCCGCGGTGTGCCAATATTAAAGTTTTGGCCCGAAAGGGTGACAGGCGTACCTTCACCACCAAACGGTGGCACAAACTCGGGCGCAACAAAAGCGGGTAAAACGATCAAGCTTTCCAGAAAGGCCAACCTGTCTTCCACATCCACCAGCGGGCGTATGATCTGACGTAGATCGTTAATCATGCTATTTTGAATTTGCGCCTGGTTGCGCGGACGCGTGAGGGTCGCCAATGCATAATGAGCATGCCCGGGGTCGGGTGCCGGCACGGGGATTCCCTGGGCCACGCGAACGACCCAGGCCGGTCGCTGTCGCACCGAGGTTTGAATGCCAATGTCATCGCCATTGAGTAAATCCGGATCCCCGATACCATCCACCTCTTCCAGCCAGGCATCCAGATAAACCGTATCTTCCCGGGGATCGGGTTCGATAGCGCTCGGCGTCGTCAGTGCCGGCACACCGGCCTGGGCGCTGTAACTAATGTTAGCCTTAATCGTTACTTCGATACCGCCCACCAGACACATGCCAGAACCAAGCAGGCCGGTTTGAATTTCAAAATCATTGTTAGCAGGAATAGCCTGAATCAGAAATCCTTCCTCACCGCGTGCCGTACCATTACCAATATAACGCGTCAGCACAGAACGAACCGTTGCTGAAACCAGGTCATTAAGCAAGTTAAGATCCCGATCTAATACCGGGACACCTTGTTCGACATGTACGCCAATATAACCTTTGTCTTGGTTGTTTATTAAATTTGTTAACGGTTCCTTTGAAAAATCACCCATGGTCTTATTCCTATCTATTTAGGCAAAGTTAAAAAACTAATCTCACCCTGCGTACTAATGTATCTCCGGTACCGATATTAATCACCGGGTGTCTCACGTAATCGATCATGTAATCATCGGGTGCTAGATTCCCGAACAATCCAAACTCCCGTAGAGGAAATGTTTCGTCACCGACAATTGGCAAATTTGTTCCCTCTATAGTCACACTGACTTGAATACGCTCGCTAGGAATGGGGGATACAGCACCCATCGTATCGAGAAAATCAATCTCCATTTCAGCATCGGTCACAGCAATCATCTCTGGTGAAAGATCAATAAGCGAATTTGTACTCATTTCAGGTGACACCGGCATAGCATCATCCCAAGCAATATCACCTTTACCTAAAGCAATATATTGAACTCCAGTTGCGTTATCACCCTTCATGAATCCTGCTAATAACTGCCGACATTGATTCACTATTACATTATTACGCCAACCGAAATCAATACACTCCCCCTCAGCAGTGAATATTTGATCCCAATATTTTCCTTGTAACATGATCTTTTTCTCACTGTTCACTATAATTAAGCATCTAAACTATCAACAAAATCTTCGCCTACACCAAAAGCACTTGTTATTAATACACTGTTAAGTTCGTCCTGATAGGTTGATGAAAGATATTTTGAACCAGCACTTAGCGGTAGACCGTAGCTGTAAACATATTCTGTATGTAATGTAGTACTAGGAATAAACACCGCTCGATCAGTGATTGGCATAAATTCATTTAACACCAGTTTTAAACGGGCAATCCCTGCCTCTACCTGTTCCGTGTCTAGCGTATCGTTATCAAGGTAAACGCCAATCGTATCCCGGGCAATCCAATCATCATTAGTTCGCTTACCATTCTTGCCTGCGTCATAGGTATAACGTTGGATATCTTCAAAGGTTTTCCATAAGGCAAACTTTTGTGTATGTCGAATATCGACAGTTGTTGAACCCACATAACGCTCATCAAATGTTTCCGTGGCACCATACACCTCACTGTGATATCCCAAACCCTGATTGCTACGAAAGATCAACCAGGTTGTATCAACGGAGATAATGGGTAAGGGATCCCGTTGCCAATTGGTACCATCGGTGAGACGCTCTGTTTCACCGGCATCCCATGTATTGGTCGTGTAATCGATCAACACACTGCGCCATACCGACCAACCTGCATCTTCACGATTGGAACTCCAAAACAGTTCAACATTGTTGTTATGCAATATAGCCATGGGATCGCGATCGTGATGATTGTCATTCGTGCCGTCTTTGGGCAGGCTTTGTACTGCGGTCCAATTGAGGTCGGTAAGATCAAGATCCTCTTTGACCCGATACGCCACTTCCCAACGGATCTGTCCGGGAATCAAAGTCTCTGCAGGCCGAGACCAAAATACATATATCCTTTGATCTGGTAGTGTTGGTTGAATTAAAACGCTAAAGTCTTGATTCACTCTGGGGTCAACTGCACCATTGGGAAAATCGACAGGGATTCCCCAGCCTCCTCCATCACGGCGGTTATATCGCAATTGCCACCCGCTGCCATTATCCTCTATCCAAAACAACCATAAACGGTTATCGCCATCTAACACGGCATAAGGCATTCGGCGCTGGGGAACGGGATCATAGATGCCGCCCACGGCAAAAGGATTATCCAAAGCAGGATCGGGATCGACGGGGGCAATGTCCAACCATTGTGCATCTCTGCGACGACGATATTGGATCTGCCAGTGCTGTTGGTCCTCGTCAAAGGCAGACCAAAATAACCACAGGGTTTGAAGCTGCTGTGCCACACTCGGATACCTATATATAGAGAGGCCACCAACGATGATGGGCTGGCTAGCATCCAGAGCAGTTAATTCAGCGGTGGTATGATAGGCCAATAGCTCATTATGGTGAAGCTCGATTATATAACTCTCTGTAGCATCAGTGATCTCCCACACCAGATCTGCCGTCACCGTGGTTATTGTTGTTGTGGGCGTAAGTATAAAACCAGCTTGAATCAAGCGAGTTAATAATTCCGGAGTAATCAAACCATCAATTAATTGCTCTTGAAATTGCAAGGCAAGACTGATGGTAGGAGAGCTCTTAAACCAGATTTCCCAGCGCCCTTTGCGTTGCGTATGGTAAAATAACCAACGTATATTGTTATCATCCAGAGTACTAGTGGGACGACCTTCATAAGCATAATCCATCGAAACAAGTTCAGCCGATTCACTCCAGGTATCAGTATCATCTCGTGTCATTGACCAAAGGTTCAAATGAGCCGGCCGATTAGTTGCAAAAATGTTGTGTATGAATTCTTTAGTTCGACTCTCCCAGCCACTATTGCGTTTAATGGTTGCTTCCACCAAAGGGATCAAACCGATACTCTCATAAATCGTCGGCGCATGGCGTATCTCGGTACGTTGTGCGCTTAACTCAAGTTTATAGTCGGTCCGCCAACCAATCCATTGGGCAAGCAAAGGTAACAAATTACCACTCACCTTTTCAGAATTTTGGAGATCCCCTGTTGCCTTAGCAAAGCTGTAAAGTTGATCGAGTTGGCCACCGGGCAGTTCTAAGAAGCTTTTTAATGCCTCGCTATCTCTATCATATCGATGATAAATAGCCGGCAATAATTCATACATATAGCCCGCAAAATCTTCAGCTGAAGTGGCCATAGCAGCCGTACGATTATGGTGATCAACTTCAAAGACAGGTGGATCACCTTGATAGGGAAACAACGTATAATAATATATCTGTTGAGCTTGTAGACCTGTATCTACCGCAGACATTAGCTGAGGCGCTTGTGCGACATTGATACCGTCATCCGGGCCAGTAGGATAGCTACTAACACGACGAACTACTCTTACACCGGTGTAACTCGCATCACTCGGCATCACCCAACTTAGATTTATCTGGTTGCCTCCGGGATGTGGGCTGGCTTTAATCTGCTCCAATGACATCCTTAATAGCCTCCATCAAGATCATCTAGCTTGATCGACGAAATATAACCCACATCGCTTGCAGGATCTTCCACTGCACTACCAGGTAAGCGCGGAATTTCGCTGGACTTAAGTTCGATGCGTCCCTCAGGTTGTAAAATTGGATCCGCCTCACCATCACGAAAAAATTCGGTAAGGGTTACATAGGTAATACCATCAATCGCTTCAATCGCCTCATAGAACTTGCTCAAATAAATGATCTGTCCAAAATCAACATTGTTAAAAGCTAGCAGATTAGCAACGGCCAGTTGGATCTTTTCTCGCATCTCTGTTCGAGAGTAATAACTTTCTATGCCAACTTTTGCCGCAACATATATTTTGACATAATCCACATCGGCAATTTCAATTAATGTTGATAAAGGACGTTTGTCTTCAAAATATGCCAAAAGATTTGCAATCAACAGATCACTCACACGCCCACCCCCATCAGGTGCGACATAAAGCGTAACCCGATTCCAATGAGCCGACTCAGCTCGCACTTTACCGACTCCTTTAAAATTCAAAGCCAGGGCCTGGTAGTCATTTGTAGTTACCGCACGTTTGTAAGATCGAAAAACATTAGGAGCATGCTGCACTGCGTGTTCGATGCTTTCATGCACAGCTCCACCAGTTGAGGGGGGTTTATTGATAACTGAGGCACTCAATAAATTAAGTGCTGGTGCATCGACGATAGTATCAATCGTACCTGCCGCTACATTACCCTGGTGACCGCCTCCTACTCGGTAAGTTGCTTTTAGCACTGCGCCTGCAGGAGGAATTGCACCTAGTATATTGTCTCCTACGATCACAGTAGCTTGACCGTTTTCATCGATTTCTATGATATAGTCCAATTGCCCTTCTCGACTAAAGGTAAGCGACTCCTGAAGTGTCCATGACTGTATAGCAGTACCCAATTCTGTACGTAAACTGATATCATTATTCACGGCACTACTAGCACCAATAGATCTTAGAATTAGCGGGCTGTAATTAAGTTGAAAACGTTGATTTGCACTACCATTAGAGATACCTATGATATCATCGGCAATCAAATGGCCCTCTTCTATGGAGATGCTATAAAACTTTGATCCAATATTATCCGGATCGGGCAGGAAACTACCTAAATTGATTGTAATATCATTGCCATTGTATTCAAAACGTACACTGGGGGTTTCTTTGGTGCTTTTTGTGGCAAAAGCATCACCACGCTTAATTGTAATTTCTCCAATAGCGGTTTCAGCTACACTAATGGTTAGCTCGGTTGAAGCCGGGGCTGCTGTCGATAAAGAATACCCAATTAAGCGTAAATGCTGAATAACACTACGTCGTTCACGAGCCGTACCGAGAAAACTTTCATTCGCAATTCGATCTTGATAATAACTAATGATATCGCCCATATGGGAGAACAATTCCAGCAAGACATTGCCAAAGTCCGCTTCTGAAGCATGATCGGTCCATTCAGGTAATTTCTCTGGAATCAAATCGCGCATACTAGTTAAAAAACTATCATAGTCTCGCGACATATAATCTAGCACTTGATTCCCTGAATGTTTTTTTATTTTCGCCATCATTTTTCCTTAGCTTCTACCTTTTCCTTTTATTACTGCCTCAACCTTTCAAAAAATATTTTCTGCATATAAGAGATTTGTTTAAACATATTCAAAAGGTAATCCTAACTGCCTGGGTCGCCATACTATTTCTCTTTATATAAGCTACTTCTACTAACATAATTTCCTCGTGAGCGACTACATTTACCCCTTCTACTCTAATCTCATTAAACAACCAACGAGTTAATGCTTGTCCAATCGTAAACTCTACTGAAGCAGCAAGTATGGGATCATTCATATCAAACACCAGATTAAACAAACCGCAACCGAATTCTGGTTGATTAACCCGTTCACCTTGTGAAGTGAATAGCACTTGTATAATCTTACTGCGAGTACTCTCGTCACCACCAGTGGCACTAATACGCCCGCCTTCACTTACAATAAAAGGGAAAACGAAATTTTGTTTTTCTAACAGTTGTCCCATGCTTGTTTTTCCTTTATTCCGAACACGATGCAAAGTCCTGGTTTTCAGCTGTTACGGTCGAATTCATCGGTATCGATAAACCATCACAGGTATCGATACTGTCACCATCCAATAACACTGCTGAACCATTAATACTGACGAACGAACTACCCGCAGTTGCACTGGGAACTCCCTCACCTACCGGATCGTCAATACTCAGGGTGGGGGGTATTGGTACAGGTGCCGGGGGTATAAAATTACTTCCCTGAGGTCCGGAATGTTTTCCCGCCGGAGGTGCATCCTCACCTGGATCCAAAGAACTTTTACTGGCAAACACGGCAACCGCCTCTCCACCTATATTGACAAAATCACTCAGCTCATCTGTCATCTTGCCTTTATAATCAAAATATGCCACTCCCACATAGGGAACAGTTGGTGGTGGTGATGGTGCAGCAGGATTAGTCGCGTCACCACTCACACTGTGCATGTCAGTGCCTTCCACTTTGTCACCATCTACAACAATAAGCGTTCCCATTTCTTTATCCTGATGCTTTTGTAAAATCGATTGTATCTGCCATAATTTCTACCGCCTGCCCTGATGCATCTATCGTAAAGGCTACTTTTGAAGTGATACTAAAACTACTGTCATTCATATCAATGCAATTATCAGTGAAGTCAGTCAACTTAATACCCGCTGCAGTCATCTCAACGGTATTACTATTGTCATCATCAATTCGTTGTAAAATTGTTATGCCATCACCATTCAGGGTTATCACATTTCTTTTTTTTTCATCTTTCACCTGAACAATGGTGATCATCTCTTCCCCATCTTTATCCTCAAATTGGATCGTATGCCCTTTCAAGGTTTTGATGATCTTTCTTGTTAAAGGGTTCTCTATTTCCTCTACTTCTGCACCTTCTATGTCATTTTTGTTAGGTAACTCTGTATTTCCATCGGGCTTACTCCAGAAGCTTCCCACCCAAATAGGAAACTCTAAATCCCCTTCTTCAAATTCAATCCACACACCCGCTTCATTTTCTGGAATAAAAAGAAAACCTTGATTGGCATTTCCTGCATAGGGTGTACAAGGTGACGCCCAACCAGTCACCACTTCTATTCCTAATACACTGGGCACAGTCACCTTAAGCCGGCCTAATTTTTCAGGATCCTCATTATCCACAACAAAACCCCGATACTTTCCATAGAAACGCCGCTCTACTTTTTCTAAAAGACTGACAACTGTTTTTTCTAATTCATGCATCATTGATTTACAATCCCACTGCGCCTAATAAACCACCAGAATCCGAATCAAAATTTTCATCACCTCTGGGTAACAGTCCATTGCGTTTAACTTTGATTCTTTGCAAATAACCACCTGGATAAAAAATATGATTTACGTGATTCACATAATAAATTCCGCTATAGGTCTCACCAATACCTTTAATAGTTACCGTCTTTCTTGGTTGTAATACATGATTATAAAAATTAGCATCAACTTCACCTTCTGCTGTCACAAACCACTCTGAGCGATGAAACAGTCCCTGGCACAAAGCAGTCATTTCCGGATTACTGCTCGCACCATTCTTTGCGATATAGTTTTTTGCTGGGTCCATTCCCATTGTTAACAGACCTGCTGCATCTGTTTCCCCTAGAATAGTTTGCACGCTACTATCAACAGCAATTTCTATAGTTTCTTTATTAGCACGATCTACTTGAAACATGGCAACGTTGGATGGTGATAAAGCATTAACATCAATGTTAAACTTTGTTAATGATGTTTGTGTGCCAAAATGCGCAGCCAGTACAGGTTGTGGTTCTTCATCCACTTGCGGTGGGCGAAAATATCCTATCTCGCCTTGTACAAAACATTCATAGCCATTTCGTAAAGCAAGGCGCTTAAGAAACTGCATATCTGTTTCTCTTTGGATAACAGTAGAAAGTGCTTCATCATGTACAATTGAGGTATCTTCCACCTCGGGTGTTAGTCCGTATTGATTAAATATCTCAGTTGCAATATCACTGTCCTTTTTGTTTGGCCAGTCTTTGAGTTTTTCCTCCCTATCCAACAACACGCTTTTATCCATCCCCCAAATATCCAGGAAAACATTAGAAGGATCAGGATCAAACAAAGGTTTTACATGAGTAATAAAACCATTAATGAGTTCCTCACTGGCTTCATCAAATCCAGCATTGATCACAACAGGTTTCCACACTTGAAATCGTTCATCATCTAAATGTGTCCATTCACCATCCTGCTGTAAAGCTATACCAATACGTAATCTGAACATACTGGCCAACTCATCATCCAATTCAACTTCAACACTGGACAGATCTTGATAGACATCAGTGATCTCTTCTCCATCAATCTCGA
>CAZZIS010000002.1:0-49568 GCA_964654445.1 uncultured Thioalkalispiraceae bacterium | reverse complement strand
TCAACACTGGACAGATCTTGATAGACATCAGTGATCTCTTCTCCATCAATCTCGATATAGAATATTTCAGCTGACATGTTAGCGACCTTTTCCCTGCGTAATAGGTGGAATAATAATGGGTTTGCCTGTTCTTCCTATGTTGACAGGTGATAGGACAATAAACTCGAGAGAGGGAATTGCCTCTACCTTTTGAAAAATCTCATCGGATATAATATTTTTCTCGTTATAATGTACGGTCACTGACCAGGTGAAGCGTATCCTACTTTCAAAAACTTTAAGCTCACCTGTTTGTAAACGAATGGTGTAAATCGTCCTTGTAGGTTGTTCCACTAATTGCCAATAATGGGTCTCTACTTCTTGAATGCGTATGTCAGCATCTAATACAAAACCTGCATCCTGAAATGCATCATGTAAGGTAGATGTAAGCTGTTGAGCGTAAATACTTTGTTCAATCTCAACCAGTAAACTAATATTCATCGAAAACAATAAACCAAGATCAAATACTTCTTCATCAGGATAAGGTAGCTCTTCGCTACCAAACAACACACGTTCAACACCAACCTCTGCTTTCAAGTTATCTCTAAGAATATGCCAGGGTGCTTGCAACCCTACCCACTGCACATCAAATCGTGTCACTTTTGCTGGCTCTTTACCCAGTAAACTGCGTGGTGAATAATATTCAGGATTAGCATCACATATGCGCCACCATTGAGCCGACTTTTTGTAATACTTATGAGCTAAATTATCCAGTCGATCAGTATCTTCTATAATGTGTTGGAATTCACCTGATGCAACAGGTAACAAACGTAATTCCTTAGATTCAAAAACTCGCCCTTTACCGTCAGGTTTTGCGGTATTTTCTAATTTGTAATAGCGAGAGTTATTTAAAAACATAATCTTTAATCTATCCTCATGCAGGTATGGCAATATTAGTAAGATCTGCAACATTGGCCAAGTTTAAAGCCGTCATGACTTCTCTTGCCGCACGGGTATAAGCATATGGCAGGTTCTTTCCTTCAATAACCGTGAGGCCCACAGAAACTGTTGCCCGTGTAGTATTTAAATCAGTACTAAACTCAGTTTCAGTTATATTCATACTGTCAATGTTCACGGGCAAAACCCTTTTACGTCCCCATATAAATAGAATCATTGGCGGTTTTTCATTTTCAGCCCTATACCTGTATCCTGATACCGCTCCAGAAGATAACAAGCTTGATATGGCACCAAAGGGGGTATCACTTTGAGGACTAACCATGGATTCTAATGTCGATATCTGTGGCGACAAACCGAACAAGCCTGTAATTGGATCACGTTTATTCAATTTATCTGTCGCATCCAGGCGGATGTCAAAGCTAATACCTTCTTCCTTAAAATCAACTAGTTGTTGCGCTCTAATGGCATCTAGAGAATTAGCCTCTTGGTGAATTTTACGAAGTGTATCTCTTCCCCCAGTATAGGGTCGCGGTTGATTATCCCCTCTACATGGTGGGCACTCTTGAGTTCTATTTGGAACTGAGAATGTCAGATTATGACTACGAGTTAATTGTTCAGGGTTAAATTGAAATACCACAAACAAAGGTGGCATAGAAATGCCTGCCTCAATAAATGCACCACGTAATATTTTTGGTTTGTTTGGAAACCCTGACATAATTTACCCCGTTAATTGTTTTTTCGATAAATTTGAGTGATTATCCTCAGTCCACAATTTGCCAATCTTTTCATATTCATGTTTTGTACCTTCAATGATATGTTCCATTGCAATGGCCGTATCACATTTAGCGGCCTGGAAGGCTGCATTAAGAATGACATTTTTTATATTACCTCCAGGAATAGAAAACTGCTTAGCGAGAAAACTATAATCAATGTCTTCTGCCACAGGTGCTTGTTCCGGGAAATGTATTTTCCATATTTTCAAACGGCTTTCTTCATCCGGAAATGGAAATTCAATAATAAAACGAATACGACGCATAAAGGCATCGTCCATATTGGACCGAAAATTACTGGCTAATATAACTATGCCGTTATATTCCTCCATTTTTTGCAGCAAATAACTTACTTCAATATTGGCATAACGATCATGTGCATCACTAATCTCAGTTCGTTTACCAAAAATTGCATCTGCCTCATCAAAAAATAAAATGGAATTACTATTCTCTGCCTCTCTAAAGATATGGCTAAGATTCTTTTCTGTTTCACCAATATACTTGCTGATCACTGTCGACAAATCGACTTTATAAAGATCAAGTTGAATTTCATTGGCAATAACCTGTGCAGCCATGGTTTTACCTGTACCCGGCGGCCCAGAAAACAAAGCACTTAGTCCTTTACCATAGGGCAGTTTTTTATCGAACCCCCAAAGATTAAATACTTTATATTGTTGCTTAATTTGATCACAGATTTGTTTTAATAAGTTTTGCGCACGTTCAGGAAGAATAAGATCATTCCAGTTATAAAGCGCCTCAACCTTTACCGCTAAATCGCGTAATCTCTGATTGGACTGATCCCGACAGGCTTCCACTAATTCACTATTATTATCAATTGAAGAATAAGATTTTAAACTATGCTCCAGATTAATGGCATCAGTCGCTGTTTGAATTTGTCCTGGAGTGAGATGAAACTGACTTGCTAGTTGTATTGCTATCTCATCTTCCAACTGTTCTCCTTTTGACTCCATATTTTTTATCCATGCCTGTTTACGTAAAAGGAAACCTGGCATCGCAAGTTCGATATCTTTAAACACATTATTTTCAAAAAAGTGCTGGGCGTGCCATGGTTCCTCTCCCGCCATAAATGTAAGCCAGCCATATTCATCTACTAATTTCGCAATAACGCTAATGAAAAATTTATTTCTTGATTCATCATGTATTAAAATATCTACTGATTGAATATACAATGGAGCCTGTAATAACAAGGCTTCGCGGAATGCAAGCCTCAAGATTGACTCGACATTAGTTTCATCTCCATGCAAGCGTCTGGCATCCAGGTATAACAAGTTACACTGTAATCTTTTGCATTGTTGTAGCGCTAAGCTTTGTTTGCCAACACCTAAAGGACCATGCAGATGTAACACCAGATTTTTTGCGGGAACTTCTTGAGACTCAAAGCGCCAGTCAATTAAATCAGAAACATATTGGTTTATCTTTGGATCGAAAAATATAGAATCAGATATTCCATCTGGAGAACTTAGATGTGCAATGTCCAGTAAACGCGAGTCAATATTATTATCACCTAAAATAAAGCTCAATATACCCGGATCTAATTTTAAAAATCGGCCAAGACTACTACAGCCTGAAGGACTGCTTGGATCTTCAATTAAATTTACCAGGTTAGCCTGCAATAATAATCCATTTTTTGTAAAGAGGTTTTGTAATTGCCACCTGTCTTTTTCATTACGACATAACAAATTAAGTACAAGATCAATACTGGCACGTTTACGGGTAATGTCGTCTTGCAGATAGGCATAAATACGATCATATTTACGTCGTAACTCTGGCGCCAGAGTTATAATTAACACTTGAACCTCGAACTCCGATAAGTTATATAAACGGATTAAATGTAATAGAGGAAGGACTATACCTTGTGCTTCACTGTTAGCAAGTTTCTCAGCAATTAGAATTTCTACTTCTGTTATTTTATTATCCAACATATCCGTCTGTGACTGTGAATAATCATTAATGCCTTCATCCTGTAATAACCAGTCAACTTCTTCATGCGAAATAAACATATGCTGGTTGCCTGAATGTAAATGACTTTCCTCTAAGTGTGTACGAAATTCAATGATGTGCCGTTTAATAATTAAATCAAGCTTATTAAGTTCATCTGCAATGTGTTGCAATCCATCACTATACACATCATAATTTTCTTTTTTATCAATCCGCGCACTCATGGCGTTACCTCGAAAAAGAAAGTTTTACGATTTAATCGTGATATATCAATGCGGATTTCATGAAACCCAGGTGGTAAATCCATTGGGATGGTTACATCAAAATTATTATCAACGACTTCATGGCCATCGAGGATTATCTGACCGAACATTCGAATATAGGCTAACCAGCCTGTTAAATGTGAACCGCCAAATGTGATCACACTTCCTACTGGCCCGCTTTGAGGAGTCATATCTTCTACTGTTGGTGGAGCAAAAGGCTGTGTAATTTGAGGAATACCAATTTCAGTAACCCGTTGAGCCAAAGGTCGATCGCTTGCTGCTGCTTGATCCAATTGTACTACCGAAACTTCATAAAGCACGGATAATCTATATGGCTCTCCAAAAGTAGTCCAAACTTTACTTAATTCATCCATATCCATTTGATTTTGAGTAATCTTAAGTTGTTCACGTGCTTCACTTAATCCCGGAACTAAATGTAGCCCCGGTACGGTAGGCATTTGGTGAAAAACTCGCATCGCTTCACCCAGAATCGCATGCGCTGTAGTATTACCTGTTTGGGGATCATTTGTTGCATAGGCTGTCATTAAGTAATGCAAATTCAGAGAAAGTGGCGGTGCTTTGAGTTGGTTAGAATTAGTCCTGTTAACTTGCCAATCCATATTTTTAAGAAACGTATTTTGTTCTATTTTATATAAAAACAAATTGATACGCTTATTACCACTACCGCTTTCATCCGGGGCTAATAATGTAATATTGACATTAGATATTTGTATCTCATCATCAAGAAAGTTCCTTAGTGATTCGCCAACCATACCTATTGCCGTTGATGCACTCATGGTTATTTATAACTCCTTGGCCCAAGTCGTCCAAAATAACTTCGTTCTAAGAAGGCATCTTGTCCACTATATCCAACCACAGGTGGATTGATTACAACTACCTGCTGCACTTGAGGTGTATTCTTGTTAGGAATTTTTTGTTCTTCAGTTCGTTCGGTACGTTGTTCACTTTGGGGCGGCTGAATAGTATTTAACCTCTGTACCTGTAAGGCTTGTTGTAATTTATTCACTTTCGCCATCTGCGATTGATAAGTTTGTTTGAACACAGGTTTACTTTCTAACTTATGTTTATGCTTTCCATTAAATATGTTGTTGATGTTTTCCTGCTTTGTTGTATTACTTTTATTTTTATTTATAGATTTCTTATTACTTATGGGCTTTGTTTTTTCAAACTTTGTTAGTACTACGTTATTTGCCTGTTTAGTAGAAACTAACAAAACTTCTGCATTGCGCGACGTATTTACTTGCTTAGTGACCTTGGTGGCATCATTTGATTTCAGAGGATTCCTGACCTGATCTTGCACATTGTGAGGAAGTTCTATATTCACAGGTAGCAATGTTGTTGCAATTTTATTTTTTGGATTATTTGTCTTATCATCTTTAGCATTTATAGTCTTATGTAATCCATGTTGTATATTTGCCATTGGTAATACCGCATTATTATTTTTATCCTGTCTATGTTCGGATTGATTAGAACCAATTTTCTGACTCTCATCAATTTGAAGACTATTGTGTTTTTGAGTCGATTGTTGCACCGCAGAGTCGGTTATGGAATTAATTACATAATCATCTTTCTCTGGCATTTCTTCTGGAAAGTGATTTTGTGTCTGCTCTAACCACGATATTAAAGTCATACTCTCTTGATTTTTATGGCGGGCATTGCCTTTATCTTTTTTTTGTTCTGATATTTGTTGTGATAATGGCGCCAATTGTTGTTGAAAGTATCCTGGTTTATTTTCAACGACTTGTTCTGGTGAATTTTTTTGGGTAGTAGATAATACCAGATCTTGAATAGAACCTTTTTTTATCGTATTCAAAGCCCCCAAGGAATTATTTATATTCGGCTGTGCAGATATCTCTGTATGTGTATCAAAAAATGATGACTGCTCTGGATAAAGAAAATTTGTGTGTGAAATATGATTAGCATTCAGTGGCTGGACAGAAGATTCATCTGGTTGACCAAGCAAACCAGGAGTTAAAGGCCGATAGTTAAATGGTTTTATCCCATCCATCAGTACTCGTTGGAAATAACCGTAGGGCCCCTTGCTATGACTATTCGCTTTAACGGGCTGCACTATATTGCCCTCCTGAATTTAACCTCTCAATTTCATCGGCTAAAACCTCAATATATTCATGTCGTTTATCTCTTGTCATGGATAAAATATCTTGCTCACTCCAATGATAATGATAAGCAAGATAATGAATTTCACGCCGTAGTAATTCACGACTAGTTTTTAATTCTCCGAAAAAAAATTCCTGTAGGTCAAATGGAATGGTGAAACTACGATCACATTCTGGACAAACTGCTTCCATATTTAATTCCATATCCGGTGCCAGATTCTGCATCTGTTGTTCAATTTGATTACGTGCATGGGAAGAGAGATCGCGCACTTGATCAAGATTAGGTGTTACTGTTTCACCTATACTTTGAATACAGCGCCATAACAAGTTGCTTGACGCGAGTGCATTATTTTCATTCATTAGTTTTGACAAAGCTTCTTGATCATCACCGTTTGGTAGACGAAACCTCACTGTATAGGTCTCTTTCTCTGGTGTGTCTGATAATTCACATTTATGGATTAGTGAAGTTAAATTGGCATCCTTAATGGGTATGTCAGAAATATTAAAACTTACGTCAACGTCTGTGTCACAACCTGACCATGGACATGCCACTGTAGCTTGGACCCGTTCACCAAATGTGAATTCGCGTAACTTCAACATTAAATATTGACGATCGCCTACTAAGAGTTGTCTTATCAGATCTTCGGAAATTTTTTCAATCGTACCTATTTGTTTTACACAACAACTTAAGATTGTCGATACTTGTGCTGCTCCTCCTCGGCCAGCTGTGTTCACTAACAGCTCTTCTTCTCGACCACTAAGAGGAACAAGCCCAACTTCTTTATGGATTTGACCCGTTTCATCAATATAGCCGCCGGGTAGAGTACACTTACAATAGTCCATTACTACAACTCACCTGAAAGAATTAATAAGTTTGTGTCTAGATCAAATTATAACTAGGCACTCCGTTCCCAACCTTCGTTTTGCACTGTAATAGTTTGAATCATTACTGCATTAGCGCTGGCATCCAGTTCTGGTAATGCTTGATACTCTGATACCCAACAATTATAAACAAAGTAGGTTAGTATCTTTGTTTCATCCATATCGAACACATCAATTGTTATTGAGTCTTTTCGAAATTCATCTAAGGCAGTCAGGATATCATCACCGTAAGAGTTGACTTTATTCGCCCATTCTTCGAAGGTTGTATCAAGCGTTATACCTGCTTCAAATGTTATGGGTTCATATTTTGTTGCGCCCGGTAGCTTATGTCCTGTGGAATTATCACCACCATCACGCCAATCCACTACCTCAACCGATTTTTTTAACGCACCACACTTACTTAAACCCGCCACATAAACGGATCCATCAAATGTGATTCTGAACTTAAAATTTCGATACGGATCTTGGTATTCACTTGTTACAGGAAATCCTGGCATCTTATCTTCTCCTATTTATTATTAGAAAAATTAAATAAAACCTAACCTGACTGCCCTGCTTTCTGGCTGATCTTGACAATAATAAACTCTGCAGGTTTTAAAGGTGCAAAGCCCACTAATACATTGACAATACCGTTGTTAATATCATCCTGGGTCGTGGTTTCACTATCACACTTCACAAAAAATGCCTGCTCAGCACTTGAACCTTGAAAAGCACCCTGGCGATAAAGGGGCATCATGAATGATGTGATATTCAGTTTTAGTTGTGTCCAGAGTGGTTCATCATTAGGTTCAAATACTGCCCATTGAATGCCACGATAAATACTAACCCGCAGCATAATTGCTGTACGCCGAACCGGGACATAGCGCCATTCTGCATCAGAAGCTTGTGTACGAGCTCCCCATATAACACGGCCTGAAGATGCAAACTGCCGAATAACATTGATGTCATTCGGTGAAGGATTCAATAATCCATGTTCGACATCTGTCAGGTTAGCAACCAGCCCGGTTGCACCAGCTAACCCTGCTTCAGTACCGGCCGGGGCCTTCCATACACCTCGCTTAGCATCGGTCTTAGCATACATACCTGCTATGTAACCCGATGGCGGTACGACAAGTGGTTCTGCAGAAACACCCGTAGGGTCCAAGGCTAGCAACCATGGCATATACACTGCGCCATAACTGTTTTTGGGAGAAATATTACTGACAAAATCTCGTGCATCACCAACTGTAAAGTCATCCTGTGCCATATCACCAATAAAAAAACAGTCACTTAAGGAACGATTTTCACAATAATTCATGCCAGCGCTGACAACTACTGGTGAACCGATACCAGGTACTGCGATCAGACTTACATCATTAATACTGTCCAGAAGAGGAAAAGCATTTGTATAATTTGTATCTGATGTTATTGGATCACCATCCGAACCTGACACTACAGAGTCAACAGCATCCGCTGATGCAGGAACATGATCTCCCACAAGATAACGTGGAACTTCGCCTGGAATCCCTTCTGTATTCGCAAGTGGACGTGTTATTGCTCCTCCAAGTGTTTCGGTACCTCCCCTCATCGTTCCGATACTCAGAAATCCAGTAATATTCTGATCTTCTTCTGCCGCCGGCGACACATTAACGGATGATCCAGCTACTGTAGTTCCCGATGAAAGAACCAGTACACCACCAACGATTGATGCCGCAAAATTATTGAAAGCATCCTGATCCGTGGATGCACGAAGTTTTGTCAAGCCGGGGATACCACTGGGCACATCCCCCCCAACAACGGCGTTAAAAGCTGTTACCAGGTTTGTCGTGTCATTCAAATTGGGTACCGCACCAGCAGTAACTGCTGTTTGCAGATCAATTTCCCGATAACCGTCACCATCAATGTTAATTCGTAATCGCGTATGACCAGCCGTGGGTGGCAAGATGGGTGCTGCTGATGCCAAGCTGGTTCCTGCGACTGCATTATCGTTAGACGGATGAATTGCCACCCTGATAAAGTTTGAAGTACTTGTGACAGATTCGACAAAGTTCGCAGTATCCGGAACCATACTCAAATTCTCGAACTGTTCTCTCGGTACTAACTCATCATCCATATAGACTTCTATATTGAATTCATTCCCAGGATCAGTTGTACCATCCGTTATCCTGATTTCAATATTATTACCCCACACGCCTGGACTAACAGCTTCTACCGTTATGCTTGGATCAGTATCTGGAACAGGGACACGATCATTGATGACAATGTTTGCAGTTTCAACATTGGTTCCTGCTACTCGCACGATATAGCATTGACTGCCGCCATTATTAAAATACTGAAATACAGAATGTGCCAAATGTAAACCGGGAATAAAATCCCCATATAAGTTTTGAAACTGTGTAAAGTTGAATATCCTGACTGCTTCTGTAAGACTCCCCTTTTGTGTCTGTCCGATAAAAGCTGCTGTTGAAGTGCTTGCTGCTGTTATCGGTCGAACACCACTGGAGATTTCCTCAACGTAAACGCCTGGGTAAGTGGGCTGAACCATCTGGTGCCTCCATTTTTCTGACTAAACAATAATTACAGTAGTGTATGAATATTTATTTCTTTGTTTGAATTTTCTTTTTTGCAGGTTTTTCTGATGCTTTCTCCGGCTCTTTTTTCACAACCTCCGGTTTTTTATCTTCACTGACATTTGTAGTATCAGATTTACTTTTAAGTTTAATGATGGAAATTATTTTTCGATCTTTTAATTTTTTAATAGATGCATTCTGAACCACTTCCTGTTCTGGAAGCTCATGCTTATAACCTGGTGGTAAATGATAAGTTTTACCGCTATTGCAATGTATCGACACAAGTCGACGTGTAAGATTGTTAATTTGACAGTCCATTAAACATATCCTCCCTTGTATCGTGGTGTAGTTAAAATATCTTGTGCGCAATGACCACTTGTTCTGATTGTGTGACATTGTTTTCTGTTGCAATACATATGCCAGACAAACTTATTCATTAACGTGTTGTATTTACGTATGTTTTATATAACTCACAAAATATGCTGGGTTACATATAACCCGCAGAAATAATTCTTATAATTTAATAATGATTTGATTTACAAGTAATTTTTGATATTGATTGCGTTCGATTAAGTGGGTCAACAATAACCCGGAGAACATATATGTTACTGCTAAAAATAAGTATTCAGACTTGAATGCCTGATTAGTCATTCTTTTCTACAATAAGAGAATAAATTTCTTTTCCATTTCCAGTTGTTGATTTAAGCAATTGCCCCGAACTCTCCAACACGTTAAGAGCATCTTGAACGATATTTATCGCTGTACTGTAACGTTCTTTTGTTAACCACCAGTTAGCAATACCTTCTACACTGTCTACCGCATTTGGATGTTTGCGAATGTAACTAATAATTTCATCAGCAACTGTTTGTATGTTTTGAGTTTCCATTCGTAGCCCTCTCGATAAAGGATATAGAGTCCTCTGTATAGAGCAAAGAGCTTGCCAAATTGGTATTTAAGAAAAAAATTAAAATTTTTCGTTGATAAACAACTTATTATGAGGAAGGATGATTTTAGTTATTCACAATTAGCAAACTTTAATCATCAAAAGTGTATTGTTTGGGTGATTTTTGACCCGCATATATAATAGCAGTCGATTTAACAAGGATACTAAAACATTATTAATAGTAATTTTCACATTATGTGATATTTTGTTTTATCTAATCCGTATTTTTTTATTAATTTCCCCAAACAACGACGTTCTTTACCAGCCCGTTTCGCTGCCAGCGTTATATTACCTTTAGTCTCTTTAAGAATATTGCTTAAATAACGTTTTTCAAACTGCGCAATAACTTGTGCTTTGGCATGGTTGAATTTGGTTTCGATATTTATACATGTTTCTTCAGCTTTATTGATAGAAGTATCAGTTATATATTCAGGTATTCCATCAAGATAAACTTCAGGGCCTTCACTTAGTAAGAATGCCCTGTGAACCATATTTTCTAATTCACGTATATTACCAGGCCAGTGGTAATCATTTAACCAATTTAGTGAAGTGGGATGAAGAAATTTATCAGGTTGATTATATTGTAATCGATATGTTGATAAGTAGTGTTCAGCTATGAGACCTGCATCTGCCCCCCTTTCTCTAAGAGGTGGTAAGACAATAGTCATAACATTTAGTCGATAATAGAGATCCTCTCGAAAACCACCTCTTTCAACAAGTTTTTTAATAGGTGCGTTACTGGCTGCAATTACCCTTACATTTGCTTTTAGTAACCGATTTCCACCTAATGGCCTGTATTCTTTATCTTGTAAAAAACGCAATAATGAAACTTGAGCCTTTTGTGAAAGAGCTTCAATTTCATCTAGAAAGAGTGTCCCTCCTTCTGCCTGAGCTATAAGACCTGTGCTTGATTTACCGGCATCAGTGTATGCTCCTTTTTCATGACCAAATAATTCGTTTTCAACAAGGTTTTCAGGTAATGCACCACAATTCACAGGAATAAATGGATAATCGCTTCTATCACTAAGATAATGTACTGCTCTTGCAGCCAGTTCCTTACCTGTTCCTGTTTCACCTTCAATTAATAAAGGTGCATTACAACATGCGAATTTTTTTATAGTGTGTATAGTTTTAAGAAGTGCAGGTGATTGACCAATAATATTTAGACTGACTAATTCGTCAAGTATTTTTTGGTCGGCGTCTGAATAATTTTTCTCTGGAAAATTATAGCCAAGCCTATCCAAACGGAGTACCAACTCTGCATCAGAACAAGGCCATGAAGAAAATTCATTTAAATGATCAACTAATTGAGTATCCAATCCGGTATATTCACTAACAAATATTCCAAAACGGGATGTAGTCTTTGTTTTTGTTAATATTGAACAAATCTTATCTTGTGAAGGGATTCTTTCACCAAATAAGAAAACAGATATCCCTTTATATATATTCTCGGACACACAAATCAAGTCAGGAGTTTTTACTATGTTAACAAGGTATCCTAATCTAAAGAGAGTTTTTGCTATAGAATCACTATAAAATTCTGATGCAAAAGAAAAAAGAGTTATAGGTATGCTTTTCATAATTTAACCATCCATTGGTATTAAGAAAATGTGCTATGTTTTTTAACTTAGGCTATTTTTATCATATACAAACTAAAATAGAATCAGAGTATAAATTAAACTTTGTGGAATTATCAAAAATTTCCGTTTCATATTCTCAATATAAACTTTATCATTAAAAATTATATTGATATAAATCAATATTATTTTATATTTTTAAGACATAACTTAATTTACTAGTGCTGATATCGTTATATATATTCAATTAGTCGCTTGTACATACGAATTAAACATACATTAAATGTGCATCATATAAATAGCCCCCTTATTTAACGTATTTTTAATAAGCAAATTACCTTGGGGCTTATAAAATAAGAAAGAAACTATTATTTATTTAAATTAATCTTGTTCGATTTGCATCGAGACGTAATAACAACACGGTGAGAACAACTTTCATGAGAAACCAATAGAGCATAACCAAAGATAAGAATCATAATTTAAATTAATTATATTTATAACTTATGTGATTCTTTATTTTCTATACCAAGAGAGTTAAACAGGCTTCGTAAAAAAAACGGAATATCAATAGGTTTTGTTATATATTGTGTAAAGCCTTGAGTTAAAGCAAACTCAATGTCTTTAGTCATGGCATTAGCACTCATTGCAAATACAGGCGTATATTCATATTTTTTGATTGAGCGAGTTTTTTGCAGTAAATCGTAACCATTCATGCCTGGAAGATTAATATCAAAAATCATTAAATCAGGTTCCATTTCCACAATCATGTCAAGAGCACTCTCTGCCGTTAGTGCGATATTTAATCTTATAAACGAAAATTCCTTTAAAACATATTCCATCAACCTGATATTAGACGGATTATCCTCAACATAAAGAACCTCATAGACTTTATTTTTTAGAGTTGCAAAATCTATTATGTTGCTATCAGAAGATAATGTAGATGGTATTTCATGCTCTTTAATTGCATCGATATATTCCAGCTCAACCCAAAATGTACTACCCTGATCAGTTATACTATCAACACCAATTTTACCATTCATCATCTCAATAATATGTTTGCTGATAACAAGCCCCATACCCGTTCCCTCTATCTGGGTATTATCTGCTCCAAGTCTTTCAAAAGGTTTGAACAGTTTTTGTTGTTGAGTTTTCGACAGCCCTGCTCCCGTATCAGTTACTGATATACGCAGTTGATTATTATCCTTAAATTCAGTTTTTAAAGTGATAGTACCTTCATCACTGTTATATTTAACGGCATTTGAAAGTAAATTTAATAAAACTTCAGTTAACCTTGTTGGATCAACTTCAATTAATACATCCTCAAAATCATCATCATATTGCAACTTAATATCTGACTGTTGAGCCAGGGGAATAATCAGGCTGGAACATTCACTGATAATGTCTTTGAGCTTTATCATTTTTAACTCTATATTAATTCGACCAGCTTCAATTTTAGCCAGATCTAATACGTCGTTAATTAATGAAAGCAAATGATGTCCAGCATTATGAATTTCGAGGCTAAATTCTTTACTTTTTGAAGAGAGTAATGGATCCAGATCGAGCAATTGAGTAAACCCCAGGATTGCATTCAATGGAGTTCTAAGCTCATGGCTCATACGAGCAAGAAATTCTGATTTAGCCAGGTTTGCCTTATCAGATTTATCTTTTTCTGATAATAGCTGCTGTTCTTTTAACTTTCGTTCAGTAATATCAAAAAAGGTAACAACATTCCCCAAAACATTATCAGCACGTATAATCGGTTGTGACCAGCATTCTACCGGGAAACTAGTGCCATCTTTACGCCAGAATGTTTCACTATAATAATGAAAACTTTCACCATTTTGTTCGGTGTTTTCACTAGTGTTATCATCAAGCGGAGAATGAATTACAGTATGCATATCTTTGCCTAGTAATTCCTGTTCACTATCATATCCAAGTAAATTTAAACAAGCAGGATTTACAAATGTGCATGCTCCTTGATTATCAACTCCATATATTGCTTCACTGGTAGATTCAAGTATAAGCCTTTCACGTTCCTGCGTTTCATAACGATCGCTAAGATCAAAAAACGATGCTACATAATGAGTAATATTATTTTCCTCATCTACTACAGCGGTAATACCCTGCCATTGAGGATATATCTCACCATTTTTACGTCGATTCCATATTTCACCTTCCCAACGACCTGTTGTTTCCAAACTTGACCATAGTTCACTATAAAAATAATTATCATGATAACCTGAACTTAAAAAATGAGGAGTTTCACCTACAATTTCATGTTCCTCAAAACCTGTTACTTTGGTAAATGCCTTGTTGACACGTAATATAATTGCATCCTTGTCAGTTATTATTATTGCCTGTTGTGATTCAAATGCTGTAGCTAAAAGACGTAATGATGTTTCTGAATTTTTTTTATCGGTTATGTCAAACATAAAGCCACTTAGCACAGACGGAGTATCAAAATCTGATTGTTTTCGGATATTATCTCTTATCCATATATATTCTCCGCTTTTTGTCCACATTCGGTATTCAATATCATAATTCTGATTTTTATCGACTTGATCCATATAATGATCGATTGTTTGTTGTCGATCATCAGGGTGTATATGTGATACCCAAAAATTAACCTGGTACCAATCTTCTACAGGATAACCAAGTAATTTTTTTGCCTGCGGGCCCACATAAGTGTATTGCAAACGAACAATATCAAATTCCCACGGCACAGCAGATGCTGATTCAATTAAATTGCGATAGTGAGATTCACTTTCAAGAAGTTCATCCTGTTGTCGCTGGTTTTCAGTAATATCCTGATAGACACCTAATAACCCAAATACAGATTTATCCGGCTTCATTAAAGGTACTCTGCTAATATCAATTAACTCAGGTCCTTGTGGCCATGCCATGACAACTTTATTGTGTAATTTGGATTCAGAAGTATTCAGTATTTCTTTGTCATGTATAGAGGATGGTACTTTACCGTGCAAGAAATTTAATTCTTCATCATCTTTCCCATAGATATATTCAAAATTATGACCACCTATGTTTTTAAGATAAATTTGATTAGCCCCCAAATACTTACCATCAAGATCTTTCCAGTAAACACCAACAGGAATTGTATTGAGTATTGTTTCTAACATAGTTCGTGATTTGACAATCTGTGATAAATTATTGTTACTGTTACGATAAACAAAAACAGCAAACAAAAGAATAATCGATATAGCTACTAAAGCAGAGGCAATAGTTAGTAGGAAATATTTTCGATTATTAGAAATACGTAAATTTAATTTATCACGTATATATTCACCGATTTTAGAATGCAAAATTTCTGCAGCATTAATAATCTCTGTGCCATGATCGAAAATAAGTTGTGCTGCATTTATAGAGAAATCATTCTTTTTACGTATCTGAATAAGATTGTTGTATGAAATTGCGCTATATTTAAGCTTAGTAATATTATCATGGAATTTTAATTCTGTTTCCGTGGCATTTTCCAATATGATTTGTTGTTCTTGTTCAAGTCGATTAATGGCAACCAGAACCGCATTAACCCTCATATCTACACGCTCACTATCTATATCAGAAAGTATTGAGTTTTCTGGTATAGCACTCACCACCCCTCTTGCTTTACCTATTTTCTCAGTAAAATCAGGAAGTGCTTCCATCAAAATCATACCAAGATGATGAGTCTCGTGTTGGGGATCCAAAATCAGGTTAGAATGGATTGCCACACCCCTCATCAGGGCAATAATTTCTTCTACTATTGCCGAATACTCATTAAAATTGGTTTGATATTTACTTATATTTTCATTATTTCGAATGAGCTTTGTAAAATTATTTTTAATTTTATTAAGTTTTATATGCTGTTTGATATTCAAACCATATTCATTAACATTTAGAATTTTATTAATCCTTAACTCTGCATCCTTACTGTTTTTATAAATAAGTTTACTCAGAACATCTTTATTATTACGTAAAACAATATGATTTAACCCCCTGACTTTTTGCACGAGCCCTGATATTTTAAAAAGTGAATAAAGCAGATGAGTGCCTGAAATTTCTTTTTTGCTTAAATCGATATTTTTCAGGTAGGTAGATGCAAGTGAATAAGATAGTATTACAAGCAAAATTATTGGAAGTGAAGTTGCCAGGATATAATATTTTTTTGAAAGTTTTTTCTGTAATCCATCTTTCATTTAAGTGATCCGTGCTAACTCATATTAGTATGACAGTATTATCTTTAAACTTAATAACTATAGCTTAAAAGCTGGCTAAATACAGATACTTAGATTATTACCGGCATTATTAATGTGGTATATAATGACAAATGTTACAACAAAGTAAACTCCTGTTAATAATCTCGAAAAGTACCAGGTAAACACTTATATATTCTAAAGCTTACTGATTTCTTGTATAGTTTGGCAACTTCGTTAAAGAAAACGGGGATACAAAAAATCACCATACAATGGAGACAACATGGAAATTTCAGGCATTATTACATTAGTGATCATTGGTGCAATTATTCTTTATATAATTTCGATTTTTAATACCCTGATTTCATTACGCAATCGTTTCAAAAATGCATTTTCTCAAATAGAAGTGCAACTAAAACGTCGTTATGATCTCATTCCCAATTTAGTGGAAACGGCGAAAGGGTATCTCAAGCACGAACGTGAAACATTAGATGCTGTTATTCAAGCACGTAATTCCGCTTCAAACAGTTTATCCGCAGCACATAGAAGTCCGGGTGATGCATCAAGCATGCAAGGGTTAGGTCAGGCAGAAGGTAATCTTGCTGGTGCTATGGGTAAATTTAATATTGTAGTAGAAGCTTATCCAGAGTTAAAAGGCAACCAAAATATGATGCAACTTACTGAGGAATTGACCAGCACAGAAAATAAGGTCTCCTTTGCTCGGCAGGCGTT
The DNA here is from genome assembly GCA_964654445.1 of uncultured Thioalkalispiraceae bacterium. Classification (GTDB taxonomy): domain Bacteria; phylum Pseudomonadota; class Gammaproteobacteria; order UBA6429; family Thiohalophilaceae; genus JAGLTQ01. Next base: position 32,632 of record CAZZIS010000002.1, on the reverse strand, counting down.
TAATGATCAGGTTATGGAATACAATACTTATAAACAATCATTCCCACAAAATGTTTTTGCCGCTATGTTTGGTCATGTAAAAGATGCATCTTTACTTGAGTTTGAAGATAGCAAACAATTTCAGGCTGCACCAAAAGTTTCATTCTAAGTCAACCGTAGCATAATGAACTTTTTTAAAGCTCAGGATAAGGCTCGCCAAAACACTTCTCGCCTTATATTTTTGTTTGTTTTAGCAATTATTTCACTTATATTTTTAACTAACCTTTTGTTTATCGGTACCTTTGCTTATATGGGAACCGATGAAACTGATTCATTTTTTACTGTATTAAAAAATGATTTCAGTCTGGATATTATTGTTGTTATATCCATTGGAGTTAGTCTTCTTATTATCCTGGGAAGTACTTACAAAATAATCTCACTATCTAAAGGTGGCCCAGCTATTGCTGAAATGCTTGGTGGCCAACTCGTACCACAAAGTACAACCGATCTTAACGAAAGAAAACTCCTTAATATTATAGAAGAAATGTCCATTGCCGCAGGAATGCCTATCCCTAAGGTATATTTACTGAATGAACCATCAATTAATGCTTTCGCAGCAGGTCAATCTCATAGTAATGCTGTCATAGGTGTGACACATGGCGCTTTATCACAACTATCACGGGATGAATTGCAGGGCGTTATTGCTCATGAATTTAGCCATATTCTTAATGGTGACATGCGACTTAATCTTCGTTTAATAGGGATACTCCATGGTATTTTATTAATTGGAATTATTGGTGAGCACATCACTCGTTCTTTACGTTATCGAACAAGCAGCAAAAAAAACGGTGGTGGTGCCATTTTAATGATTGGTTTCGGGTTAATGATTATAGGTTACGTGGGTACTTTTTTTGGAAAATGGATTAAAGCATCGGTTAGTCGACAGCGAGAATTTCTGGCAGATGCTTCTGCTGTTCAATTTACTCGCAACAAAAACACCATTGCAGGTGCATTAAAAAAAATAGGCGGTTTAAATGAAGGTTCATTATTAGAATCGCCCTCAGCCTCTGAATACAGTCACGCCTATTTTGCAAATGGTGTAAATGTGTTTTTTGAATCCATGTTTGCAACACACCCGCCATTAAAAGAACGTATCAAACAAATTGATCCCGGATGGAATGGCCGGTTTATAAAACCCAAACCTGTTGTTGAGGGAAAACCAGAAACAAAAGGAACATCAAGCTCTAAAACAGGATTTGCCGTTAGCGCCGCTATATTCAGCGCAGCAGAAGCAATGGAAACAATCGGTACACTTAATGGAGATAATATTGAATATGCACAACAACTTTTACTGAATATACCCGAATCATTAAGAACGGCATCTCAAAGTGCATATTCTGCACGTGCTATGGTATATGCGCTCTTAATAAAAGAACAAAAAGACAAAAATCAAGCCTGGAAATTATTAAAAGAGCATGCAGACAAAACAATGCCTGCAATAACAAAAGAGCTCATGACTAAAAGTCTCAATCTTGATGAAAGACTAATATTACCTTTACTAGAGCTTTGCATCACTGCATTACGTGAATTATCTGAAAATCAATATATACAATTTAAACATACTGTTAATAACATTATTACAGCCGATCAAACGGTTGATTTAAATGAATGGGTAATGCAACGGCTTGTAATACAACAGCTGGACGAACATTTTACATTTCGTAAACCCGCCAAAGAAAAACATGCTTATTTAGGTGCCATAAAAAGAGATGCTGAAACACTATTTTCGCTCATTGCTTATATTGAACATAAAAATAATGACGTACAGGCTAAACAAGCATTTGAACTTGGTAAAAAAGAAATAGGGGCTTTCGCCTTTAATATTATCCCAAAAGAAGAGCTTTCGCTAAATTTACTCAATACATCACTTGATCAATTGATGCAACTTAAGCCCTTATTAAAATCAAAAATTTTAAAAGCATGCGCAACTATAATTATGGCCGATGGCAAAACGACACGAAAAGGTGTTGAATTATTTCGAACAATTTCCAGCAGCCTGGACTGCCCTGTTCCACTACTCAATACATAATATAAAGTAACTAAGGGCGATAACTTTTTAAAACATTTACATAATTACTGTGCTCATAAGCAGCTGGTTCTATTGCACAAGACTGGCTGACACTACCCTGCATTTGTTGAACCGAGTTGTATTCTTTTTCCTCCAGCCATTTCTCTAATTGTTGCAGTAATTCAGAGCAATACTCTGGTCCTTTATTCAGTAACACACTGCACAAATACACAGCATTAGCACCAGCCAGTAATACCTTGATAATACTTTCAATATTATGGAATCCACCTGTTGCTGCCAGTGATAATTCGACTCGATTTCTGAGCAAAGCAATCCATCGAATTCGTAATAAAGATTCAACAGAGTTCGATAATTCAAGATATGGTTTAACTCTTAATGTTTCCAGATCAATGTCCGGTTGATAAAAGCGGTTAAAGAGTACAACCCCATTGGCACCCGAATCCTGTAATTTAGTAACCATGTTAGCAATGGATGAAAATTGTGATGACAATTTCATGCTAACAGGTATCGTGATTTGCTCACGTAATCGGCTTAATAATTGTATATATCGATTTTCAACTTGATCACCCGTTTGTTCTGGATCTGCTGCAACATAATAAACATTCAGCTCTAACGCATCAGCCCCTGCCAGCATTATTTCTTTTCCGTAATCTATCCAGCCACTATCAGAAATACCATTAAGACTGGCAATAATCGGAATCTCAAGTGTTTCTTTAAGTTGTTGCAAATGTTGCAGGTAATTATCTAATTCATCTTTATAGTCTCTGGGCACAGGTTGAAATGACTCGGCTTCATAATGTCCTAATGCTTGTGAATGCACATATTTTTCAAGCTGTTTTTGTTCAAGTTGTACACTTTCTTCAAACAACGACGGTAAAACGATAGCAGCAGCTCCAGCATCTTCCAAACGTTTTGCATCATCAAGATTTCCCGTTAATGGTGATGATGAGGGTACTAATGGATTCTTAAGATTAAGCCCAAGATAGTTAGTTGTTAAATCTATCATGTTGATGATTTCCGCTTGTTGTTATCAATTTTTGTAGATTTATTACTTTCGACATGTTGTTTGATAACCGAGGCCAGTTTGCGATGTGGTGGCTGCAATGAATCAGATTTGTCCCATGACAAGCTCGCAAGCTGTTCATAAAAATGATAATGATGCAGTACATCTTGCTGAGAACTCTCTAATAATTGTTCAGCAACATCAGGATGAGTACGCCAAAGCATATTAAATCGAATTTCAGTTTCTATAAAATCACGATAAGGTATTGATGGTGCCTTACTATCAAGATGTAATGGATTAATTCCCTTTTTTGCATTCTCGGGGTTGTATCTGAACAAGAGCCAATGACCACTATCGACTGCAAGTTGTTGTTGTTTATGATTGTTTTTTAAATCTATGCCGTGAGCAATACAAGGTGAATAAGCAATGATAAGCGAAGGGCCAGGGTAAGCTTCAGCTTCATTAAAAGCATGTATCGTTTGTATATCTTTTGCTCCATAAGCAACGTGTGCTACATAAACGTTTTCATAATCCATGGCCAGTAAAGCAAGATCTTTTTTTGCTGAAGGTTTACCGCCTGCTGAAAATTTAGCGACTGCTCCACGAGGTGTTGCTTTTGAAGTTTGCCCACCAGTATTTGAATATACTTCTGTATCCAGCACCAGTATGTTTACATCACGTCCTGATGCCAGAACATGATCGAGGCCGCCATAACCAATATCATACGCCCAACCATCACCGCCAATAATCCAGACACTTTTACGTGAAAAGTTTTCTGCAAGCGTGTCAAGCTCATCAGCTTGAGGTTTATTTATTGAAGGTAATTGTTTACGTAATTTCTTAATTCGTAAACGTTGCTGAAGAATGCCTTCTTCACTGGATTCATCAGCTGTTAATATATCGTTCACCAGCGTTTTATTTAATTCTGGTTTTAATTGTATTAATAATTCAGTTGCATACTGTTTTTGTTTATCAATAGCTAAACGCATGCCAAGACCAAATTCAGCATTATCTTCAAATAAGGAATTCGACCAGGCGGGTCCCCTGCCTTCTGCATTTTTTGTCCATGGAGTAGTTGGCAGGTTACCGCCATAAATTGAAGAACAACCCGTTGCATTGGCCACAATCATTCGATCACCAAACAGCTGACTTGCCAGTTTAATATACGGTGTTTCACCACAACCTTCACAGGCACCGGAGAACTCAAATAAAGGTTGCAAAATCATCGCGCCCTTGATGGTATTACTTTTAACGAGAGTGCGATCATATTCTGGTAAATCAAGGAAAAATTCCCAATTTAAATTTTCCTCATCACGTAAGCTTTGAGTATATATAACCATATTTATTGCTTTGTGACTGGCATTGCTCTTGTCACGAATAGGACAAATATCAACACATAATCCACAACCAGTGCAATCTTCGGGAGAGACCTGGTAACTCATGCGCAGATTTTTCTCAAAATCTTTACCCTTTATCGGCATCGATTTAAAGCCAGCAGGTGCTTTGTTAAGTAATTTTTCGTCATAGACTTTAGAACGAATCACACCATGCGGACAAACCAAAGGACATTTACCACATTGAGTACACAGGTTTTCATCCAGCACTGGAATTTCCAAAGCGATATTTCTTTTTTCATAGACCGCTGTGCCAACAGGATAACTGCCGTCAACAGGAAACAAACTAACCGGAATCTGATCACCTCGACCGGCAATAATTTCACCCGTTACTTTTTTAATAAAATCTGTTGCCTTTTCAGGAATCTTGTCCTCTAGACTAAATAAAGCATCTACTTTGTCTGGTACATTTACTTTAAACAGGTTTTTCAGTGTTTCATCAATCGCTTTAAAATTAAAATCAACTAAACGCTTACCCTTTTTACCATAGGTTTTTTCAACCGCCTCTTTAATCGATAATATAGCCTGCTCTTTTGGTAAAATACCTGATATATAAAAAAAACAGGTTTGCATGATGGTGTTAATACGCTTATTCATACCTGATGACTCGGCTACTTTATAGGCATCAATAATGTAGAGATTAATGTGTTTATCTATAATTTGTTGCTGCATATTTTCGGGTAATGTTTGCCATACTTTATCTGCCGCAACAGATGTGTTTAATAAAAATATCGCATCCTCTGCAGCCAGATCCAGCATTGGATAACGCTCGATAAATATTGGTTGATGACAAGCAACAAAATTTGCATCTCCATCACCGATTAAATATGTAGAACGAATTTTTTTATCGCCAAAACGCAAATGTGAAACAGTTACTGCACCTGCTTTTTTTGAATCATAAACAAAATATCCCTGCACATATTTGTTCGTACTTTCACCAATGATTTTTATACTGTTTTTGTTCGCGCTGACCGTACCATCACTACCCAAACCATAAAACACAGCCTGAAATGTTTGCGTATGTGCGTCAGTACGAAAATTATCATCCCAGTTCAAATTACTGTGAGTAACATCATCAATAATACCAACTGTAAAATCATTTTTAGGCGTTGTTAAAATAAGCTCATCAAATATTCCTTTAATCATGGCGGGTGTAAACTCTTTGGAAGATAATCCAAACCGACCACCTATAACTTTAGGCATTATTGAGAACTTACTGTTTTCACCACACTGATATTGCGCCAGTGTGGTGACGATGTCCTTATAAAGGGGTTCACCATCCGAGCCAGGCTCTTTAGTACGATCAAGCACAGCAATTTTTTTAACAGTAACAGGAATAGCTGCAATTAATGCAGCACTATCCATTGGTCTGAATAATCGAACTTTAATCAAGCCAACTTTTTCACCTTGCATGTTTAAGAATTCAACCGTTTCATGTACTGTCTCAGCACCCGAACCCATCAAAATAATAATACGTTCAGCATCATCGACACCGACATAATCGAATAGTTTGTATTGTCGTCCTGTGAGTGCAGCAAATTGATCCATTATTTTTTGTACTATGTCTGGCATAGCGAGGTAATATGAATTAACAGACTCTCTTGCCTGAAAAAAAACATCCGGGTTTTGTGAGCTACCTCGTAACACAGGATGTGCTGGAGACAGTGCTCGCAAACGATGCTCGGTAACAAACTTTTGATTAACAATCTGTTTTATAGTGGCGACATCAATTGATGTCACTTTAGCTATTTCATGTGATGTTCTAAATCCATCAAAGAAGTGTACAATAGGTATTCGTGATTGCAGTGTTGCAGCCTGTGCGATTAGTGCAAAATCCATTGCTTCCTGGGGTGAATTTGAGGCGAGTAAAGCAAAACCTGTCGAACGTGTAGCCATCACATCACTGTGATCGCCAAAAATAGAAAGTGCCTGTGCTGCAACAGAGCGTGCAGCCACATGAAAAACAGTAGGTGTCAATTCACCCGCTATTTTAAACATATTCGGGATCATTAATAATAATCCCTGTGATGCAGTGAATGTTGTAGTTAGTGAACCCGCTTGTAAAGCACCATGAATAGCTCCCGCGGCACCAGCTTCACTTTGCATTTCAATGATATCAGGAACACTTCCCCAAAGGTTAGTCTGCTGGCATGATGACCATTCATCCGCCCACTCCCCCATAGGTGAAGCAGGAGTAATCGGATAGATTGCAATCACTTCATTTGTCAGATGAGCAACAATAGCTGCGGCCTGATTACCATCAATAGTTATTTTTTTTTCTTCTGACACGGATATTTAAATTTATACAGAAAGAAATTTCGATAAATGCTTACGAATATCATCTTCATTATGATGAGCAAGATTTTTATCTAACTCAAAAACAACTTTTTCACTTGTTGCAGCAGATAAATGAGTTCTTAACTCACCCAGTAATGCAGGTGCAGCAATAATCACCAGGTTTTTTAGATTATTTGTCTTACGTGTATCATCTAAATAGTCAGAAATTCGCTTAGCGAACGCGGTCATTTCATGTTTCTTTGGTTCTATTATTTCCTGAAAGGCATGATCTCCGCCACCACCTTTTCCTGATTCTTTTCCAGGCAAATCACTTACCATATTTTTCTCATGTATTCTCCCTTCCGGATGTACCATAGTCTCAATTTCATTCAAAGGTGAACGAGCAGTATCAACTGTAAAAATACGTGCACGGGTACTATCAGCTACTACAATCATCATGTATTTCATGTTTCGTCTCCCTCCCAAATCAACATTTTATTCAATATTGAAAATATCATTAAAAAACACAGAAAAAATAAGTGGAACATAATATTAATAATAGACTATTGAGTATTAAAATCAGCATTTTTTACATAGCCTGACTTTAGAGTTTAATTTTATTTCATAATATTTAAAGCTAACTTGATCCAGCTCAATATAGTTATTTTATATTTGTTTACCATATTAATGGAGTAGTTGAACCGCCGCAAATCGTAGGTTGTTTGACATGCGGCCTCTGCAAAGGAGGAACACATAATGACACATACACAGAAACAAACTACCCCCAACATAACCAAACTACAGGAAACGAATGCCAGTCCTGCACGCCGTAAACTGACACCCTTTGATGAGTTTGATCATTTCTTTAACCAACTCAGCAAACGGGACTGGATGCATGCATTTCATTGGCCTGATGCTATTCAGTCACATATCCCAATGTTTTCAGAGGGTAAATTACCAAATGTAGATATCATTGATAGTGATAAAAATTTGCTTATTCGGGCGGAGTTGCCTGGAGTTGAAAAAAAAGATCTGGATATATCCATGACGGACAATACAATTACTTTAAAAGCAAAAACAAGTTATGAAGAAAAAGAGGAAAAAAGTAATTATTTTAGATCCGAGATAGCTCAGGGAGAATATATACGTACCATAACTCTGCCTGCTGATGTCGATATTGAACAGGCAAAAAGCTCTTTTAAAAATGGAGTGCTGGAACTAACTGTTCCTAAACTGGAACGCTCACAACGCCGTACCATCAAAGTTGATTGAGTTAAATATTCCCCCTAAACTCCCATTTTAGGGGGAAGTCTATCCTGCTTAATCTGTTGTTAATATCATCAATAATGATTGCGCATGCTCTGTTGCATCTAAACCAAGCCCGGTTAAATAACCACCATCTATTTGAGTAATTAAACCTTTATCATGTAAGCGCTGAGCAGCATCTTTCGTATTTTCGTTAGCAGATTTATGTACCTTTATGCCTTCCTGATTGTTCGATAAATCAAAAAGAGTTAACACATTCAGTTCATCAATAAGCTCTGCAGTGTACGACATAATTAAACCTCTTGGATTTGGTAGATAAAATCTATTAATTATTTTATTAAATAATACAATAATAAACATTGTTAAAGTTATCTTTATTGATCCTAATCAATTCTAATTTAAGAATGAAAATATACGGTACGTGGCAAGCAAATCATTTAATACATGGCATAATTATTGCTAATCAACACTAATGGAAACCATATAATATATTGGTGATATTAAAGATAAATATACAATTATTTATGAGCAAGACATTAGATATTACTTATTTGTCCTCTGTAACAATGATTAACATATAGGACACATAATAATGTTTTCTGTATACGTTTAATTTAAAAGAAAATAGAAAGATAACAATTTTATACTGGGTATTTTTGTGAGCCTAATCACACTTTCTTTTTTGTAACATCGCGTAATCATATAAAGTGTCGATACTAGTACTGCAGGAAATGAGATATACACAAAACAATACATCAATATAATAGAGTAATTATTTAACGAGAGTTAATCATAAAAAATGACACACAAAAAATATACTATTTTGCTTGATGGGTTGCTGAGTCACGAAAACATCATATTCAAACTAATTTGTTCTGTATCGGAGAGAACGAAAAACAGAACTAATTCCTACGTACTAATCTCTGGCGATCAAACTCCTGATATCTATATTAATGATATTAAAAATAAAGATTCTGTAAATCTTAATAAACCAAATCAAATTAATGTTTGGGTTTCTGACACAAATGAAGATTCAGACAACACAATATCCCGCCCATTAATCGCAACACGGGTTTTACATACGCTTGATAAATTAGTTGATAGTATCGAACCAGTTAAAAATGATGAAAAGAATGAGAATGTTAGTTCTACAGAGAACACCGTTAATTTTAGTATATCTGAAGAAGAAGCTTCCGAGTTAGCAATCGTTCATGATGAGGTACTGGAAAATCCTGCCAACAAAGAAGACCCTGTCACAGCAAACAATATTGAACTGACTTTAGTAAAAAATGAAAATAGTAATAGCGTAAAGAAAGCAGGTACTCAGCACGTATTAGTTGTAGACGACAGCCCGTCTGTAAGAAAACAACTTGAAATAGAACTTGATTTATTTGATGTGACAGTGGATTTTGCCGATTCAGCTGAATCAGCATTTAATTATCTAAACACAAACACTTACGATCTGGCACTTTTAGATGTTGTATTACCAGACAAAAATGGATTTCTAATTTGCAAATCAATTAAAGCTAACAACAAAGAAACCATTGCAATAATGTTAACCGGAAAATCGACTCAGGCAGATAAAATAAAAGGCTCACTTGCCGGTTGTAATGACTACCTGATCAAACCGGTCGGGAGAATAACATTCCAGAATGCAGTAAAAAACTTCATACCACTTAAAACAACAAATACAGCAATAGAAGCATAATCTTAAGGAGAAATATAATGTCTATAAACAAAGTACTGGTTGTCGATGATTCTGATACCGAGCTTTCAAATATCAAAAGCATTGTCAGTAATACAGGATGTATTGTTCTTAGTGCATCAAGTGGTCTTGAAGCTGTCGAAATAGCAAAAAAAGAACAACCCGACATTATCTTCATGGATATCATTATGCCTGATATGGACGGATATGAAGCAACTCGAAAACTAAATAATGATGCAAGTACACGCGACATTCCTATTGTGTTTGTAAGCAGCAAAAGTCAGAAAGCCGATAAACTTTGGGCTCAAATGCAAGGTGGAAAAGGTTATGTTACGAAACCTTACACCGCAGACAAAATAATCAGTCAATTAAAGTCATTTAATTAACGATATATATTCTCAGGTGGGTAATAAAATGCAAGCCTTTGCGAATAATGATACAGATAAAATGGAAAAATCTGTAGATTTAAATAAAGACTCAATAGAGCTTATGGATAATCATGCGCCATTATTCTCAACTGATGAAATTATATTTCCGGATGATAATGTTGAACGTCCCTATACCCGATACGGATATAAAGTATCAAAGATGAATTTCCTTGTGCCTGAAAAAACGGTCAGTGAAGTTATTCAGAACCCGAATATATTTTTCTTACCTAACTCACCTGCATGGATAGAGGGATTAATAAATATACGCGGAAATATTATCCCGGTAATGAACATTGATAAATTACTAAAAAACTTAAAAAGTGAAAAATTAACCACCGTACTTGTATTAAATAAATCAGATAAAGAAACTACGATTGCAATTATGATTAGCGATTTACCCGTTTCTCTAGAACTCAGCGATACTAAAACAAAAATAAATGATTACCCTGATGTTCTTCATGATTTTATTGATAACGGCTTTAATCAAAATAACACTGACTGGATTGAATTCAATCCACAAAAATTATTCAAAAAAATGGCAGGAAAGTAAATTATTTTGTCTCTGCATAAATTACAGATAATACATGAGGTCACGTAGAAATGCTTAATAAAATGAGAATTGGACCAAGGCTTGTGCTACTTATAGCTGCGCAAACCATTGTGCTAGCAATAATTGGCGCAACTGCAGTTTTAGGCCTGAATTTCGCGACAGATACGACACAATCATTAAATAAAAATGTTATTGAACAAGTTACCCTTAATCAACTCAACGGTACAGTTCGAAATGATCTGTTAGAAATGATAAACAGAGTTGCTAATGGAAAAATTGAATGGCAACAAGGCTCTGCAGATTTACTCGCCGCTAAAAATATTTTTATTAATAACTGGGATGAATACAAAGAAGAAAAAACAGCTCAGGAAAAGAAAGAAATTGAGGCGTCGCTAGGAAATGAATACCGCAATATCCTTACTGCTTTCACTGAACTAAATGCTTTATTTGTATTGCAAGATACTGATGGATTAAATTTGTTTATTGAAACCCGCGCTCAAAAAATCATACTTCCATTTTTAACTGAATTAAATGAACGAGTTAATGAATATCAACTTATTTCAGAAGCATTATTTGAAGAATCGATCAACACTAACAAAATGTTTTTCGAGGCAAGTGCAGCAATCATGGCTTTTGGATTGGTTTTTGCAAGTATCCTAGGCTATGTAATTTTCCGCTCTATATCTTTACCTATTAAGAATATTTCGACGACGGTTAAAAAAGTTGCAGAAGGTGATTATTACGCAAGAACAGATTTGTCCGGTAAAGATGAATTAAGTGAACTTGGTTCTGCTTTTGACATATTATTGGCAGAAAAAGTATCCACCCTTGTTGAAGCAGAAAAAAGCAATGAAGAGTTAAATGATTCCGTTATTGTTCTTCTCGAAGCAGTATCCAAACTCAGCCAGAGAGATTTAACCATTAAAGTTCCTGTTACAGAAGATATAACAGGACCAGTAGCCGATGCATTAAATTTATTTACTGCTGAAACTTCAAAAGTACTTAAAGGAGTCCGTGTAATTTCAGAAGAAGTAGCGCGAGCAACAAGCCTGGTTAAAAACCAATCTGATAGTGTTATTGCCGTTGCAACTAAAGAACAAGTGGCTGTAAAAAATACAACTAAAGAACTATCAAATGCAATTCATGCAATGGGGCACATTGCTGATCTTGCGAAATCCTGCAATCAGGAAGCTGAAAATGCAATCAGAACAACGAATACGGCAATGGCAACAGTAGATAGATCAAGTGAGGGTATGAACAATATTCGTGAAACAATACATAAGGCTGAAAAACGTATTAAACGACTTGGTGAACGTTCTCAGGAAATCAGTCGTGCAGTTAATTTGATAAACAGTATTTCTGAAAGAACACATATTCTGGCTTTAAATGCCAGTATGCATGCAGCATCTGCTGGTGAAGCTGGTCGGGGATTTGCAGTTGTTGCCGATGAAGTACAACGTCTTGCAGAAAACGCACGTGATGCAACTTCTCAGATTTCTACCCTGGTATCAAATATTCAGGTTGAGACAGTCGATACAGTTGATACGATGAATAATGTAATCACCCAGGTAGTTGAAGGAAGTCAACTGGCTGAAAAAGCAGGCGAACAAATGCGACTTACGCAAAATAGTACTGAAGATCTGGTTGCTTCTGTACATCAAATTGCTACAAGCTCAGCTGATCAAGTTGTTATTACAAAAAAACTACAACATAACGCTAACCAGATTTTAGATTCAAACCAGAAAACAAGCGAACAATTACAAAAACAAACTATCCAGACAAAACGTTTAGTGGAATATGCAAAAGGACTATTAAAAGCAGTGCAAGTATTTAAACTTCCTGGTATTGCAGAAACCAGCGCTGTGAAACCTAAAACCATATCTACTAATGATGAAATAACAACTAATAACATACTTCCCGAAATTGTTATATCGTCACAACAACAAAAAGCTTCATAATAATAAATATGACTAAAATTTCTGAAAATATGTCTGCTATACAAGAAGAGATTTCAAATATAGTTAGTGAATTATACGATACTATTTCACTTTTCCAGAAAAATAGCGACCAGGATACTGCCCATAAATATCTGGAAAGCTATATTAAACGGATAACGCGCATAGCTCTTCGGCTTGGTAAATCGGATTTCACTACATTACGTGATTCATGTGTCATTTTTCATCAAATCCTTAATGAATTAAACAAAAAAAACAACCCTATAACAACTGAACAATTTCAGCAGCTTGAAGTCTGGCCTACTTTAGTACTGGCTTATATCGAAAATCAGGATGATATAAATAATATTGAACTTTTATTAAACTTATTACAGGATCCAATATGGGATTTTAATTCGAGTGAAGTCGATTTCCAACAACTTCGAAATAACTTCATTCATCCAACCGATACAAATATTGAACAATCAGCAGCCTCTTCTCCTGCACAGACTACAGATGCAGTAGATTCCAGTATAGAAGATTCGTCAAGTACATCAGAACAAATGACTGGACCATTTGATGGTGCTGTATTTGAATCAATACAGGAAGAAATAGTAGAAGCGATGACAGGTCTGATTACAGATCTTTCTTCCGTTGAAGAAGATGATGACTTTGGTTTAAGCCACGCATTTTATCTTTGTGCTGATCGCATTGAATTGCTGGGTATGTCTATTGCTACAGCGGGATTAATGGGCTTAATGGATGTCTGCATGATTTTTCAAACAGGATTGCGGAAACTGGCGCAACGTGAAAAATCACTCAGCGAAGATGAACAAATTGTTATTGAAGAATGGACCTCTCACTTAATCGCATACCTTAGCTATCCAACTAATCATGAAATTGTTGATCAACTAGTTGATTACTTAAACTCAATTCCATGGGCAGAATCAATGCCAGAAGATGAAATGACAACATTACGATTTATGCTTATACCTGAAGATATTGAACTTACCGCACCACCTCAGGACTTTGATGAAAATGAATTTGATAATCAATATTTGACAGAACAAGCTAAAAATACAAAGTCAATTGAAGAAGAAGAATTAATATATGAAATGGACAATTCAGAGGGCCTGGATGATATACACGTCTCTGAAGACATGTATGTCCTTGGCCAGGAACTAATTCACCTCATACATGATGAATTTCAGCTAGAACAGCCATCTTTAGATGAGGCCATACAAAATATCAAGCCCCATATTCAAATCAGTGATGATAATATTGAGCAGCTGGAAAATTTTAAATTAATGATTGAACGCTTTTCTCTTGCGACAGAATCGATAGGCTTAACAGGCTTAAATAAAGTATTAGTACACCTGGTCGGAAATTTAAACCTCATTATTCAACAACAAAATAAAAAATCTTTAAGTGAAGATGTCGTCACATTCCTGAAAAACTTTTCCAGTCTCGCTCTCCATTATTTAAGTGAAATGGATAATGTTGATTTAATCAGTAAATTAGTTTCACCCTTTTATAACTCAAGCTGGCCGTTAGAATGGGATCAGGACAAGGCTGCACTGAAAAAACAATTACTCTCTCCTCAACTTCTAATTGAGGATGATATTGAAATACGTGCTACCCAGGCAACAAAGGATGATATTTCCCTTAAATTACCTGATGATGTAAATCAACAGTTACTTAATACATTATTACAGGAATTACCTGTTCAAACTGCAGAATTCACTCAGTCAATAACCCAAATTGTTGAAGGTAATGCAAGCTTGCATGATGTAGAAAAGGCACAAAGGATTGCGCACACACTTAAAGGTGCAGCGAATACAGTTGGAATCGTCGGGATTGCGACATTAACGCATCACATTGAAGATATATTTACTACCTTTACTAACAATCAGCGCCTGCCAGGTAAAAACCTGGCTGACATTCTAATGAATGCAGCCGATGTTCTTGAAATGATGAGTGAAGCACTCCTTGGGCTTGGTGAAGAACCCGAACAGGCTCAGAATGTATTACAACAAATTCTGGATTGGGCAAATTTAATTGATCAGGAAGGTATTCCTGAAGATGATGCACAGATTCAACTTAGTCAGAATAATAACGAAAGCGGGACAGAACCAGATACCAGTCACCTTAATGAAATGGCGGCACCGGCAATGTTACGTGTTCCATCTTCATTAATGGATGAATTATTACGTATAGCCGGTGAATCAATCATTTTAGGCGGACAATTACAAGAGCGATTACGTAAAGCGACTGAACAAACACTATTGGTACACGAACAAAACGCACTCTACCAACAACTCGTTTTTGAACTTGAGCAGATTGTCGATGTGCAGGGCTTAAGCGCAAAGAAACCAGATTCCAAATCTGATGAAATTTTTGACTCGCTGGAACTGGAACAATATAACGAACTACATACTGTAACTCATCGCCTTGTTGAAGCGGCAACTGACTCAAAAGAATTAACACATAATATTGAAGATGAACTTAATACTCTTGATACATTACTTGTAGATCAAAGTCGTTTGCATAAAGAAAACCAGAACATTGTTATGCAAACACGAATGGTTCCTGTGCAAAATATAGTACCTCGTTTACAAAGAAATATACGACAAACATCAAGAACAACAGCTAAAAAAGTAATACTAAATGTTGAGGGTGCTGACACATTAATGGACAGTGATGTTCTTGATGACCTTATTGATCCCTTAATGCATATTTTAAGAAATGCTGTAGACCATGGCATTGAGAATGAATCAGGCAGAGAACAAAAAGGAAAAAACACAAACGGTAAGATCAATTTGTCATTTTTCAGAGATGGCGACCATATTGTTGTTCGTTGCGAAGATGATGGAGCCGGCCTGGATTTTAGTGCCATTCGAAAGGCCGCTATCGAAAAGAAGTTTATTACAAAAGAAGAAAAATTATCAGATCATGATCTTACCCAGTTAATCTGGATAGCGGGACTCTCTACACGTGAAACGACTACCCAGGTTTCCGGACGTGGCATAGGTATGGATGCTGTATACAATCAAATATCAGCTATGAAAGGCACCATAAATATCACCTCAGAAAAAGATATTGGCTGTACAATTGAACTCAGATTACCTCTCACCCTCATTTCTGTTCATGCTATTTTAACCCGATTACGTAAACAAACCATTGCTATATCAAACCGAGGTATTGAACAAATATTATGTCCAGGTGATGGAGAATTAAAACATTTAAATGATAAATATACCTATCATTTAAATGATGAAGTTTTTAAAACTTTTGATATCGAAACATTACTACATCAACCTCGTGACCAGCGAACAAATGACAGGGAAGAAAGAGCTGTCTTTATTGTTCGTGATGAAACAGGACAGCAATATGCTATTACAGTTGAACAGGTCATTGCTAACCAGGATCTAATTGTAAAACAACTCGGTACTTACATTCCGGACATTATAGGAATTGAAGGCGCAACCATTCTTGGTGATGGTAGTGTTGCACCTGTACTTGATTTGCCGGGACTAATAAAAACGACAATAGCAAAAGACATTAGCCCTCTTATAGAACAACGCCTTGCTGAAGCTGAAACTATCGATGATAACCTCATTGCCTTAATAGTAGATGACTCTTTAAGTGCTCGCCGTTCACTTGCGGAGTTTATTAAAGACATTGGTTACGATATTCGCATGGCACGTGATGGTATTGAAGCAATTGAATCAATTGAAACCCAAAAGCCCGATATAATTCTGGTTGATCTCGAAATGCCACGAATGAACGGGCTTGAATTTACATCTCATATACGCAGCAAAGTTGAAACCAGAGATATCCCTGTGATTATGATTACATCAAGGTCAACTGAAAAACATCGTGAAATGGCGGATTCTGCAGGTGTTAATGCTTATTTAACCAAACCATTTTCTGAAGATGAATTGTTAGAGAACATACAAAACCTGTTATTAGTCGTTAACTAACTTTATTTTTTCTATAGCAGCGATACTAAATATATTATGTGGAGATAGAACATGTCTAAGAAGAAATTTTACCAGATCGTATTCAACATTACTTTTGTGGCTCTACTTTTACCATCAACCAGTCATGCAGCAAAAGAATATTCATTTGGTATTGTTCCTCAATCCAATGGCAGTAAGTTATCAAAATTGTGGTCACCTATTCTTCAGTATATAGAAGAAAACTCTGACATCAGTTTACGATTTGCGACTACACGCAACATCAATACTTTTGAAAAAAGAATTGAGTCAGGAAAATATGATATTGCATATATGAATCCTTATCATTATACGGTATCGCATGAAAGCCAGGGATATAACGCTTTTGCTAAAGCAAAAAAGAAAAGATTAAAAGGTATCATTGTTGTTTTAAAAGATAGCCCTTATCGTTCGATTAAAGATTTGGAAAATTCTGAACTGGCATTTCCTTCAAACGCTTTTGCCGCTAATTTAGTACCAACAGCGGTATTATCAAAAGCCAATCTTTCTTTTTCCTCAAAGTATGTTTCTTCGCATGATTCAGTTTATAGAAATATCGCACGCGGACGCTATCCTGCTGGTGGTGGTGTTTTACGGACGTTTAAAAACACTTCTCCTGAATATCGTGATAAATTAAGAATTTTGTGGAAATCAAATGGTTATACTCCACATGCTTTTGCTGCACATCCCCGCGTACCCAAGTCAATAGTAGAAAAATTACAAAAAGCGTTTATAAAAATGGAACAGGATCCGCGAGGGAAAGCATTACTCAAAAAAATCAGGTTGAAAGGTATTGAAAAAGGAACAGACAAAGAGTGGGACGATGTTCGAGCTTTAAACATTCATTCGTAAAAAATCTCAGCGGCTATGATAAACAACAATGTCCATACCTTTTACTTGTATCATACCATCCTCATTCATTTGTTTGAGAACGCGGCCGACTGTTTCACGTGAACAACTCACAATACGACCAATTTCCTGACGGGAAATATGGATTTGAGTACCTTCAGGATGTGTCATCGCGTGGGGTTCATGACACAAGTCTAATAACGTTCTTGCAATGCGCCCCGCTACATCCATAGACGTTAACAAACTAATTCTTTTACTGGTTCTTAATAAACGTTCAGATAACTGAAAGCCAACCATATTCAGTATTTCGGCATGTTGATTACGAAGTTCTTTTTGGGCTAACTCATCGAAACGCTGGTAGCTGATTTCAGCTAATTCACATTCTGTTCGAGCTCTTACCATTGCAGAACGTTCTGTATCTGAAATAAAGAGTCCTATTTCACCAATAAATTCACCTTTGTGCAGATAAGCCATTACAAGTTCATTTCCGTCTTCATCAGAGCATGTCACTGCGACAGAACCTTCAACAATGTAATAGAGGCTTTTAGCTGCATCCCCCTCTCTAAAAATAACACCTTTTTTAGGAAATCTATGGCGCTCACAATAGGACAAAAAACTATTTAATGTTTCATTACTTATCGGAGGTTTTTTGGGCACAATATTATCATTAGTAACAAGTGGCATTAGGGGGGGTAGCCTCTCAATTTCATAGTTAAGTAATCTGTTTTATATGTCAGCTATTCCATTAACTATTCCATTCGCATACTAGCAATATTCTTCGTAGATATTACATATTTTTTGTACGGTTCGGAAGTACTTTGACATAAGAATTATTGACATATTCACCTACTAAAACTGCTTGGTTGATCACAAAAACCATATAGATATCTCCCCCATAAACCGTCTAGTCTTAGTATCAAATTAAACAACTAATCCAAAATTTTAGTTGTTTCCATACATTTATAACAAAAGAGAGATGTACGTTATGAATTCAGTAATCTGTGAAATATCCACCATTAGCACTGATAAAGAAAACAATATTCACCCTCACCAGGGCTTTATTACACGAGGAAAACGTAATCAGGAACTAGGCCATAAAAGTGGTGTTGTCTGGCTTACAGGCCTGTCAGGCGCGGGTAAATCAACAATTGCAACCCAGGTTGAAAGAATGTTATTTCAACAAGGTTTTACCATATCTATATTAGATGGTGACACACTTCGCTCAGGACTTAATCATGATCTTGATTTCAGCAAAGAAGCGCGTGAAGAAAATCTAAGGCGCACAGGTGAAGTTGCTTCCTTATTTGCTGAAACGGGTCACATCGTCCTCGCTTCATTTATCTCGCCTCATCATAAAGGAAGAGAATCGGTGAAATCTATAGTCGGTGATAATTTTTATCTTGTGCATATACATGCAGAACTTGATGACTGTGTCTCTCGTGATCCTAAAGGACTTTATAAAAAAGCCATGATTGGCGGTATCAAAAACTTTACTGGCGTTGGTCAGGATTATGAAAAACCTGAATCAGCGGATATGACGTTAGATACATCTCGTAATAGTATTGCTGAAAGCACTATGCAACTTGTTTCGTTTATTAAGTCAAATTTTATACTTTAGTTACTTATAAAGTTACAGGTAGCCTAGAATGTCTGAATCAATAATTTCACGAGAATTTAATAACGTGCAGGATAATTCAAAAAAACAAGTATCATTAACATTTCTGTTTATCACATTTTTGAAAATTGGCAGTTTAGCTTTTGGCGGCTACATGGCATTAATATCTGTGATAGAAAACGTCATAGTTAAAAATCTTAAACTCATAAGTCACAATGACATGCTTGATGGCGTGTCACTCGCTAATTTATTGCCCGGTCCTATGGCGGTAAATGTTGTGGCTTTTACCGGTTATAAAGTTAGAGGACCTGCAGGCGCGTTTGTGGCAACAACTGCCGTTATATTGCCCTCCTTTTTGTTAATACTTGGCTTAAGTTATATCTATTTTAACTTTGGTGAAGTCATAAATTTCAAAACGATCTTTTCAGGATTTATGCCTGCCGTTGCCGCCATAGTATTTAGTGTTGCATGGCGTTTAGGTAAAAAAACCATCACAGGGAAAATAGAAATTACACTTGCTGTTACCGCAACAGTAATATTATTTTTAATACCGCAAGCCTACAAAGTTTACACTCCAATCACATTGATATTTACCTCCGGTATTATAGGCTATTTCTTATTTAAAAATAATGAAGAAACTGCTACCACTAATAATGTCAAAAATACATTTACAAGCAAACACATTATCCTTGCATTTTTATTTGTTTTAGCTTTACTGCTACTGTGGTTTGCGCCCTTACCTCTGGATAAAAATAATGTTTTATATCTGACAATAACTTTTGCCAGCATGAGCCTGATGTTGTTTGGTGGTGGTTACGTTTTCATCCCCGTTATTGGCAGCATTGTTGTTCTGGAAAATGGCTGGTTAACTTCCCAGGAGTTCAACGACGGGATTGCCTTAGGCCAGGTTACACCCGGCCCAATTTTAATCAGCGCAACATTTATTGGTTATAAAGTTGCCGGTTTCTGGGGGGCGCTCTGCTCCACGATTGGTATTTTTGGTGTTCCGGCTATTTTAATGGTTGTTGTATCACACTGGTTTGACTTTATTCGTCAGTCTACAGCCACACAGGCTGTTATGCACGGCATACATTGCGCAGTTATTGGCATGATAACGGTGGCTGCATTCATTATTTTTAAATCATCATTTAATACCCTGGCCGTTTCAGAACTATTAGTTAACTGGCCAGTTATTGCCATTTTTATCGTTTCTTTAATTGGATTAATCAGGTTCAACCTGGATGTAATATGGATTATTCCACCCGCAGGCTTAATCGGTTATCTGTTTTTATAAATAATTGTCAGGAGAAGAACATGCAAGCAATTTTTATGGTTGGTGAACAACGCTCAGGTTCAAATTTATTGCGACTTATACTTAATGAGTCTTCCAGTGTTGCCGCACCTCATCCACCCCATATATTACAACGCATGATGCCTTTACTTTCTGTATATGGAGATTTAAATAACAGTAATTCCTTTAAAAAATTAATTGATGATGTTTGTCGTTTAGTCGAGCTTAACCCTGTGCCGTGGGATAAAATTAAATTAAACCGAAAGGAAATTTTTAAACGCTGTAATGAAAATTCATTAATTGCAGTTTACGGTGCAATTATGGATTTATATGCAGAAGCACATGGTGCAAAAGCATGGATGTGTAAAAGCATGCAAAATATACATTGGGCAGATGAAATTAATCAATATTTTAACAATCCTAAGTATGTCTATTTATACCGGGATCCTAGAGATGTAACGCTGTCTTTTACAAAAGCGGTTATTGGTGAAAAACATCCTTACTTTATTGCCAAACAATGGAATGAATTACAGGAATTATGTATTTCACAAATAAACGGAACTGAATCCATGTTCCCCATAAGCTATGAAGATCTACTTGAAAACCCGGAAAAAATTGTCAAAGAGCTGTGTCATTTTCTTGAAATTGAATTTTCAAAAAATATGTTGGATTTTCATACTTCAAAAGAAGCTGAACGCAGTGCAAAATCCAGTTCTTTATGGGAAAACCTCAGTCAGCCTATAAAGTCAAATAACTCCAAAAAATTCATGAATGAGTTAACAACGCAAGAAATTGAAATCATTGAATCAATTACCGGCGATGTAATGGATACCCTGGGGTATGAACGAGCCGTTATTAATAAAGGCAACGAACTTGCTTTTTCCTCTGATGACATAGAACGGTTCACAGAGGAAAATTCAAAAGCCAAAATCCAGAAATCGTCACAAGTCGATCCTAATGATCTTAAGCGTCGGAAAATACAGGCCGGATTCATAAATCAAATTGCTGAAATGGTGCCTGCATAAGATAATAATTCAGGCAATACAGTCTCCTGATTTTGGGTTACAATCAGGAGACAGATAATTTAGTACTGAGTAAATATGGACATGCTTGGTCAAAAAACCCAAAAGCACAATTCGCAGTCTTTACCCCCATTCATCATAGCAATGATGAAGCCGGAATTTTATAACCATCCAGTACAACATTGCCAGTTAATTGAAACTCATATTTCCTGGGTATTATTAACCGGTGATTTTGTTTATAAAGTCAAGAAACCGGTTAATTTTGGTTTTCTGGATTTCTCCACATTAGAAAAAAGAAAATTCTACTGCGAGGAAGAACTCCGCCTTAACCGCCGTCTGGCACCCGAAATATACCTGGATGTTGTTCAAATATCCGGTTCGCAAGAACACCCTGTATTAGATGGAAGTGATAAACCATTCGAATTTGCCATCAAAATGCTTCAATTCTCACAAGACAAACAACTTGATCATATGCTCGACAGAAATGAGTTAAAGCAAGATATGATCGATGCTATCGCAATTATGATTGCTGATTTTCATCAGCAGCTGGACTCAGCTAAAGAAACATTGGCTTATGGAGACCCTGAACAAATATATCATCCTGTAAAAGAGAATTTTATTCAAATTCGTAAATGCATAACTAATGAGACAAAACTTGATTTAGTTACCGAGTTGGAACAATGGAGTCAAAATTATTTTAATAAAATAACAAACATTATTACACAACGTAAAAAAAAGGGGTTCATTCGAGAGTGTCATGGTGACCTTCACCTTCGAAACATAGCATGGTATAAAAACAAACCTCTTATTTTTGATTGTCTTGAATTTAACCCGGAATTTCGATGGATCGATGTCATTAGTGAAATCGCTTTTTTAGTAATGGATCTGCAAGACCATCATCAGGCAGAATTTGCACAACGATTTTTAAACCACTATCTAGAAATAACAGGTGACTATGAAGGTTGTTGTTTATTACATTTTTATCTTGTCTATCGTGCCATGGTACGTGCCAAGGTAGATGCAATACGAGCCTCTCAAGCAGGCATTAGTAAAAAGGAACAAGATGAGGCCAGCGGGGAATCTTATAGCTACCTTCAACTTGCACTCACTTATACTAAACGGCAAACACCTTTCATCATTATCACTCATGGCAAATCAGCATCAGGTAAAAGCACAATAACCCAACCCTTACTGGAAAAACTTGGTGCTATCCGTATTCGCTCAGATGTTGAACGTAAAAGATTATATAACATTAAGCCTGGGGGTAATTCGACAACCCACTCAGACAAAGAAATTTATACTTCTGAAGCCACAAAAAAAACCTACCATAAATTACTTAAGCTAGCCGAGGTGATTATTAACGCAAGCTTCCCTGTTATTGTTGATGCGACTTTTTCTACAGCTGAACAACGCAATCTCTTTCAAAATCTCGCCACACAAAAACAAGTGCGCTTTGTTATTCTCGACTTCCTGGCAACAGACGAAACCTTGAAGCAAAGAATACGTGACAGACAACAGGACGTATCAGATGCAGACATTAATGTATTAGAAAACCAGATCAAAAACTGGCAACCATTAAAAGAGGATGAGAAAATTAATTCGATTTCAATAAATACAGAAGAAGAACTTAATATTGATGGATTAATAAGTCGATTAATGCAGGTTTAAATGTTAAATAACATGTAATTATTGTAGTCATTTATTCTATTTTTATAGGGAGAACCCTACATTCATTTCTAAACTGTATTACTTTTTAACCGATATATATTATTAGGATATAACAATAACTTTATAAATCATGAGAAAACTTTAAATGACGATACAGATAGCATCCATACTTATTGTAGATGATGATGAGTTGAACTGTGAACTATTGAAGCGGCGACTTGAAGTTGATGATCATCATATTACTACTGTTAATACAGGTACAGAGGCGCTGGAAACCCTGCATAAAAAAAAGTTTGATCTTGTTTTACTTGATATAACACTACCCGACATAAATGGTGTGGAAGTACTCAAAACAATTAAAAAGGATCCTGAGCTAGATTCAACTCAGGTCATGATGTTCACGGCTAATGGAGATCGTGAAATGGTCTTGAAATGTATCGATGCAGGTGCAATTGATTATCTTACAAAACCCTTTTCCTTGCTGTTAGTTAAATTAAGAGTCTGGCGTAGTTTGAAGAACGCCTCCATTCAAACAAAAAAAAATGATCCTGTCGATTCAAAAGTATTACTAATTGATGATCAGGAGTTAAATCGAGATGTTTTAGCTCACCGTCTCACAAAAGATGGATATCGCATTAGTAAAGCAACCAATGGTTATGAAGCGCTTGATATTTTACAAAAAGAAAAATTTGACTTGATTCTGCTCGATATTATGATGCCGGATATTAGTGGTATTGAGGTATTAAAAAAAATACGTCAGATCAACGAACACAAAATCACGCCTGTTATTATGATAACGGCAATGGATGATATTGAAACAGTGAATGAATGCATGGAAGCCGGTGCGGATGATTACACTACAAAACCCTATAATACAGCTTTACTAAAATTAAGAATATCATCATGTTTACAATCTCGAAATATTTATACTGACAAGTAAAGGTTTTCTCCAGTGCAAAAGTACTACTAAAAAAAGGGCTCAATAGAGCCCTTATAAAATGATATTAAATTGTCTTTATATTTATTCAGTATGCTTATTTTTACATAAGATTAATGCAATCAGACCCACCAGGCCATGACCGATGAAACTGTTTACCAGCACGGCTACGTTATTAACAATGTTGGTCGTGCCAGGAAAGAGTTAATCAACAACCAGGAAGGTTGCAGCTAAGCTCATACCTAGCCCTATAACGCCTTTTAGTACCGATGTAACAGTAGATAAGACCACCTCACTATTTGAAGTTAAATGATGATATACACTTAAATTTAGTATAAGTTATAGCGAATTTAACGATTTTCTATAGAGCATATTGATATCCATATAATTATTAGTAATAATTAATTCTGTATAAAGCCTGACTCAATTGACATCATTTATATGAAAAGTAACTTATTAAAACCTTAACAATATTCTCATTCGGCTTTCTAGAAACTATTTCATTGATCTTGATCAACACTAATCCTGATGGATTGGGGTAAATTATATTTCAAAATTTCTCTGCTCTTTTTGCCCTGCTTTCACTAGCAACAACTAATAATAAGGTTCAATATGAACTCTCATATGTACTCACTAAAATATAAAACCAGCCCGTTCAATCTTGAAAATAATGGGGCCTATGAAGCATGGCGTGATAATAAACTCAAAAATTATCCTCAAAACATAGGTGATTTAATTGTTGAAATAAATGATCCTCGTACCCTGAGCACGTCTGAACATGAAGCCTTGCTTAAAGTTTGTCGTAAAGCCAATATGGTTATCTATGCGAGTAAAACAGGCTCTGACCCTTCACCCAAAATCCCTCTTTATATGGGTTATCAATTTAAGGTAAACGATCTGGATAATAACTGGCTGTCCGATGAAAATGGTCTTACATCACTGACCGTTGCGAAAGAAGGTATTCGACAACAATTTATACCTTATACAAATCAGGAAATACATTGGCACACGGATGGTTATTACAACATAAAGGAAAAACAAATTAATGCATTATTACTGCATGTCATTGAGCGCGCCGCACAAGGTGGTGAAAATTCATTAATGGATCATGAAATAGTATATATACAATTACGTGAAAAAAACCCTGACTACATCCGTGCATTAATGGGATCAAAAGTCATGACCATCCCGGCGCGGATTGATGAAGGTGGTAAAATTGCTCGTGCTGAAGAAGCTGGCCCGATATTTAGCATTAACGACGATGGTGATCTGCATATGCGTTACACCATTCGTGTTAATAATGTTATTTGGTCAGAAGATCCGCTTACCCAGGATGCACTGGAATATTTAAATCTACTTCTGAACAGTGATACACCCTATATCTTTAAAGGACTATTACAACCCGGAATGGGTTTAGTGAGTAATAATGTGTTACATACAAGGGAAAGCTTCTCTGATGATGAAACACATCAACGGCATATTTATCGTGCTCGGTATTACAGTCGCTTAAATGGTACCAGTGTTTTAGATACTGTTACAGAATAAAATAAGGGAGAGATTAAACCTGCTCTCCTTTTACTACCTTTAGATAATCACACCAATCAGTAAATAATTGATTATCCAGTGCCGCCACTGCAGAACGCGCTTGTAAAGAAAAATCAAAAACTGGATCACCCTGCAATGTACAGGCATTGCCGCCGACTTCGTTATATACCAGGTAACCCGCGGCATAATCCCATATGTTCTGTTTACCATGTAAATACAAATGAAATCGTCCAGCGGCCAACCAACACCAGTCCAGGGCCACACCGCCAAAACTGCGTTGCGAACTATAAGGTGATTGTGATGCTACGCGTGCAGCCAGTTCACTATCGAGACGCTTAAAATCAATAACCGCAGTGGCGTCGCTGATAGAAACACCTGCATCCTGTTTTAATAAAGGCTCACCATTTAGTTGTGCACCCGCACCATTCGTTGCAGTAAAACATTCATCACGTTCAGGATCATAGACCATGCCCCACTCAATTTTTCCCTGCTTAATGTATGCCAGTGAAACAGCATAGTAAGGAATACCTGATGAAAAATTACGGGTACCATCAAGAGGATCAAGTATCCATACACCCAGGGGATTTTCTAATGCAACTTGTTGATGCTCTACTGGCATTTCTTCACCAAGAAAACTGATTTCCGGAAAATATTGCTGTAATATAATCTGAACACGTGTTTGCACAGCGAGATCGGCTTCGGTTAAAAAGCTGCCATCTTGTTTTTGAGTTCGAGTAACATTAGAAAAACGATGAGGTAGTTCTTCATTCGCGATGGTTTTTACTGCTTCGATAATTTGTAAATTCATTTGATTCGCAATGTAAAAATAAGTTGCTAGAGTATAAACTATTAGTATCGACTATTTCAGCAGTAAAATTACAACACTAACCTGATAATTTAATGACTATGCCACGTTCATTGCTAACTCTGCTTTTTCTGTTTGTATTAACACCGCTTCAGGCGGATACAACTCCTTCGGCTAATGAACTTGAAAAGTGGTTTATGAGTGATGAACTTACACCTCCCACAAAAAGTAGTGACAGTCACCTAACCTTTATACCAGCACCAACAGATAAACCTGCGCTTCATTCCATAAACGAAATTACCATCACGCCGCAAAGTATAAAAACCGGCTGGGTAGATTTAATGCAATGTTATCAACACCTTGATCCCGTACCAGAAATGGAAGTGGTATATAACTATAAAACCATGCGCAAGCTGACAATTGTAAATAGCCGTAACATTGAAAAAGCATTTTTAAAAGGTCAATCGGTGCAACTTGAGAATGTACAAAAAAATGCACAGTTATGTATAAGTACTGAAATAAGAATATTTTATAAAAATAAGGACGGTTCTTTAAATTTAATGAATGGTCCTTTTCATCGCCAGTTTCTTGATAGTTTTTTCCCTTTCCATCTAACCTTAAAAGTTAACTACCCTTCTAAACAACTTGTGTTTATCAGCAGCAAACCTAAATCCCAGTTCGGCTTTGTTGTTAAACAGTCAGAAAATACGTTATTGATTGAGAGTTTCTTTACCGGAAAGCTTTACACTGAAATCACTTTTAAACCCAACCAATATTAGTGGATTTAATTAAATGTAGTAGTCGCTCTTAACAGTACTCTTTTTTACCTCGCCAATCTTTGTATCGTGAGGATTATAGCCCCACCGCTCTTCGGCATTTTACACGCAACACCGTTTTCTAATGGAAAGCCTGCACAGACTTTGCTCCATCCCAGTTGATGATATGTTGCCAGTCTTTCGGATCACTCTGAGAGCAATGCAAAATCAGCACGGTCTTTCCATCCAGAATCTCCTGGTGCAGCTGCTTCGCTTCCTCTTCCGGAATACCCAACCGATGCAACGCCGCTGAAATACGCGTCATGTTTGCCGCTTCCGCCATGATCCCTGAACCAATCGTAGCGCCGGCGATCGTATCGATTATCGGTCCGAGCACCAACAACGGGCCAACCCCGGGGATAAAAAGAATCCCTGAAGCCCCAACCACCAATCCCACCAATGCACCCCAAAGGGCTCCATTCTCAGCCCAAATTTTAGTGCGTTCCCGTTCATTCCCATAGGACACCCCCAGAAAATCATCGGTCTCGCCGCTTGGCCGATGCAACACAGAAATTTGCTCCATGGGAAAATCATGTTCAACCAATTGTCCTGCTATTTCATGGGCGGAGTGTGTGTCATCGAATACTGCAACGATCGCCTTCATTTTCTGCCAATGGATCTTTTCCGATGTAGATACTTCATGTTCTGTAATTTTCATGCCTGCCTCCTAAGTTAACGGTTTCACCATCCATAACCACGGCTTTTCTCTATTTCATTTTCATCCTCAGTATATTCCACACCGGCACCCGCGAACTTGCAGTCTTCCTCAACGATACCAGCACAATGAGAACATAGTATTATTCTTCAATCTTGCCACGATGGAAATGTGTTCCTCTGCATTTTGGGCAGGGTGGAATATGACCTGGTTTATGAAAATGCAGTTTTTCCTGGCATTTATCACACACCAAAGTGCCGGGGCCTGTTATTTCACCGGTATGATACTCCGCTGTTTCTGCACGATATTTTAATTCCAGTAATTCTATAGTGGTCTGATCCGCAGCCTGAAAAAATAATTCCCGCAGTCGATCTTCTATTAGCGCAATATCAAAACCTAACCAGTCTTTTAGCTCCATGCCAGTTGTATTTATATAGTTTGCTGCATCAACCAAATCACGTTTGAGGTAATTTGCCAGTTTTTCAGTTTCCTCTTTACCCAGTTCTTCAGCAATACTGAGATCTTTTTGTGCTTCATCAATGAAATGATGAAGGGCAAGGTTTCCCTTCTCCTTAATTTTATGACCTTTATTCAGGGACTTCTCTAATAGCAGCTCATATGCTTCGCCGACTACTTCAAGTAGATCACGGGGTGGTGGTAGATCTTTCATAGCTTCTATCCTCCATTAAAACTTTAGTATTATTTTATGCTTATTTGTATAGAACTGCCTGGAAATTAACTCCAAGCTTGATCTACATCAGTTATTTATTACCTGTTTATAAAACTTAACAAACCTCTTCTAACAAGCTATTGGTGTTATTAAGGAAGTACAAGGTCCTGTTGTTGATATCTATTGCAAATAATTACCGCCTATATGACAAGCCTTATCAGCTAACCTTAATAATAAAACCTGTTTATTTGAAGTACACCAGCATCTGGATAAACACCATATTCGTGCAGTAACTCTTCACCGTGCCAGCGGTCTGTATCGTGGCATATCCGTGTTTGATTCTGGCTTACCTTTAAATACCCAGGCTTATCACAATATACATGCATCACCGGCGGCTCTTTCAGAGACCACCAGCAGTGGCGATATTAGAAACAATTGTGCTCTAACCCCAATTATCAAATCATTATTACTAATATACTAATATAACCTGAAAAATATTTATTGATAAACGTATAAAATAATCCTATATTAATAGCCCCTCCACACACATCTTATTTTTCACGGAAAAATAGATATGCTTTCCAACGAAAAATATAAACTGCACCACTCGTTTGTTCTATCTATCATTAGCAGTAACATGTTTTAGTGTAACTGTTATTTTATAATTACGTTCTGACATAAAGTATTTCAGAGATAATAAAAAATTCAGATAGAAACATATCACTCTATAAAAAAATAAAATCATTAACGGAGGAAATATGAATATTCGATATATAACCAGCACTATTGCTTTACTTTGTTTATTACCATTTACAGCATTTGCAGATGGGGCAGACGGTAACCGCTACAGTAATATCCTGTCACGTGCCTATCACTCGGAAATCAGTGCTTCAAGTGCATACCTGAACACAATAAAAGAAGGCAAGCACAATAAACACCACAAGAAAAAAGGGCATGATGACGATGATGAAACACAAGCCATCATTATCGATGTGCGTACTGTCGAAGAATATGTTGGCGGTCATCCTCCACGTGCCTATAGCATTCCTTTTCCACACATTTACAATCGACAACGTAACCCTGAAAAAGGTGATTACATTAAACAGGAACCGGCTGCATTTGTTGCTGCTGTAAACGAACTGGATCTACCCAAAGATACCTTGATTATTACCATGTGCCGTACAGGCTTTCGTAGTGTATTGGCAGGCAACCTGCTCGCGGCTGAAGGCTATACCAATGTGCGTAATATGTGGCAAGGTTTTAAGGGACGTTTAAAACAGAACCTTGCAGGTGAAGATGTTGACCTTGATGGTGATGGTACAGTCGATGGCGATGATCCATACAGTGGTGATCTCGATGGCTGGGCCAATTACCAGGAACTACCTGTCTCAATGAAGCTTAAAGCTAAGCGTTTGTATGAACCTTATTTAAGCCTGTATTACACCGTCACAGGGGAACGTTAAAACAAACCCACGCACAAGATAATCACCATGCCGGGAATTGTATAATATGCTTCACTCTAATACGGTTCCCGGTTTATTACTGGAATCTGTGTTCTGCCCCCATTTATTTATAAGTCATTGATTTAGACCGAAATTATGTGGGATACCTCAGTGCAGAGACCAATTGTTTCTAATATACATAATAAATCCCTTCTTCCTCTTTACAAGTTCTACCCCCGATTGCTTTTTTCGGGTTATTGCTCAATTCGTGATATTGCTTAGTTTTATTCATATCCTGTCCTGTTCACTTTAATCCTCTATTCTGGGACTACTTCACTAATTATGAGTCGTTTCTAATGATATTTGTTGATATTATTTAGGTCGTTAAATGGACATTACTTACAGGACAAATGCTAAAATGGATTTAATCATGAATATCCGACTTATTCTTCTGGCTGTACTCTTACCTGTTTTTATTCAAGGCTGTACTTCAAGCCAAGAACTCCCCTGTGTTTTCACCCCTATTCAAACCAAAGAAAATCCTTATCCTGAGTTAACTCAGTTCAAAAACTGTGGTCATATTAACTCGAAGGGTAACATCAATCTCAAACAGGAAATATTCAAGAAAATTTGGTTCAATGAAGATGGCCTTGCTGAGATTAGAGTTTATGATGGTATTTATTACATTAATAAAAATAAAAGACTAGTTCGAACTCATTTATTTGACAATACCGCAGATTATTTTAAAGAAGGATTAGCCCGCACAATTAAAAACAATAAATTCGGTTTCATTAATAAAAAACTTGAAGTTGTTATTAAACCTGCTTACGACTTTGCTTTCCCATTTAACAATGGTATTTCGAAAGTATGTAATGGATGTGTTGAGAAAAAAGATGGTGATCATAAAAGTATTGAAGGCGGTCAGTGGGGTCACATAAATAAACAAGGTGACGTTGTTATCGAAATAAAATACAGCAAAAATGAATTGCAGCTACTGAAAAAATAAATAACTAATTAAGGAAAATTAAATGGCAAAGCGCCCAAAATTAAACCTCGCCATAAAAGCGTTCAAGGAAGTACATAATTCTGTCGTTAAAGATGTCCCTTCTGTCGGCACATTTATTGGTGGCAAGGTAAATCACAATATTAATAATCTCACGCCAGCACAGGGGCAGTTTCAGAATGCCTGTGCAATCCGCATGAGTTATGCTTTAAACCGATCGGGAAGTAAAATACCGTATATGCATGGTAAAACAATTTCCGGTAAGAATGGCAACTGGTATTTGTATACCGTTGAAAATTTAAAACAACATCTTATCAGTACATTAGGTAAACCTGATCTTGATATTAGTTCACCAAAACCCATTGATTTCAAAAATAAAAAAGGCATACTCATTTTCGATGTTAACTGGTCTGATGCTACCGGACATGCCACGATTTGGGATGGAATTAATTGCTCAGATAAATGCTACTTTCCAAAAGCAACTAAAGCTTATCTTTGGGAATTAAAGAACTAAAACTGATTAATTAAATATAACAAACGAGGTCAAAGGAAAAATAAATGGTGAAATAAATGGTGAAATAAATGATGTCAGAGACTAATATTCTCTAATATTAGAAACAATTGGTCTCTGACACTTGTTTCCGCAGGCGAATATGGAAGAAAGACAAAGAACAAGACCTGCCCCATGACTTGACCAGCAAACGCATTTCTGGGGTCTCGCCTTACACTTTACATGTGTTTCATTGTGTATGTGTGAAATGTAAGGCCTGACCCTGAGGGATCATAATTAATCTTATTTATTTTAGAAACAATTGATCTCTGATCACCTATTTCACTTGTCTTCCTTTGATTTAAAACGTGTCTTCTACTTATTAAACAAACTCATATGATTTGGCTTGTAAAATAGATCTGTCCCCTTTTATAAACAAACTCATATGATTTGGCTTGTAAAATAGATCTGTCCCCTTTTATTACATTATCATTGGTTATTCTTAGTCGTACTAGCCAAGGAATGGAAGAACTAAAATCGTTATTCAATGGCAATATTCTATGGGTGCGCTGGGAAGATATCACCTTTGTTGCTATCGCCTATGGTTTGTTGGTGCTGTTGCATACTTTGCAACGTAAACACTTTTATGCATTGTCTTTTAAAAAAGAAGAAGTCGAGCATCCACCATTAATTTGGGAGTTTTTATTCTTCGCCTCATTTGCTGTTGTCATTACACTAGCCGTAAACATCGCCGGTATCTTGCTAGTTTTTGCCTTCCTGATTATACCCGGATTCAGCGCTTCATTACTTGTTGGTTCATTCGGTACGCGATTAGTTTTAGGATGGGGGTTAGGGTTATTCGCAAGTGTCATCGGACTTTGGCTATCTTTTGTTGCAGATTTGCCTGTTGGTGCCACAGTCGTATCTTTACTTGGGTTGTTACCGATTATTACAGTGTTACTAAGCTATGTGTTGAGAAAAAACCATTAATATTTACAACAATAAAATTATGATCGATAACTAAATTTTTATTGTACAATTTATAGTTAAGAGTCCGCTTTGGGTTGTGAGTTCAACTTTATAAGCAACGTACTCAAACTGAGTAAAAAACCGTACAGTAGAATAAATATTACACATCTAGCCAGTCAGGTTTTTCAGCAATAAGAAGTACTGCGCAGACATCACTAAATATTACCACCGTA
>CAZZIS010000001.1:33884-97741 GCA_964654445.1 uncultured Thioalkalispiraceae bacterium | reverse complement strand
GAAAATGGAGCCGGCAATTCTCCCATTTTTTACCCCCTGCGGGCAAGCCAAATCCACCTTCTAATAAGACTTTAAAAAGGATGGATAAGCTGAACTTATGTGGATTTAGAGACAAATATTCAACTCCAAGGACACGAAGAACACCAAGAGGATCAAAAACTAATAGCCACGGGGAACACAGGGAAATTTTTTTTACCCCGTGTTCCCCGTGGCTATTATCTTTTAATTTTTTCTTAGTGTCCTTGGTGGCTAAATTTTATTCTCGCCATTTTATGGAGCAGCCCATGCTTGGAATTTGCTCTGAAGGTCCTTTTCCTGTTTCCGCCACTTCAGACATCGATTCAAGCAAGTCGCGCCGAACATCTTCTGCTGCGGTTTCCTTACGACTGGCATCAAAGCGACCTCGATACTGCAATTTAAGCTCAGTGTTATAACCAAAAAAGTCGGGGGTACAAACTGCCCCATAGGCCTTGGCAACCTCTTGAGTTTCATCCAGTAAATAAGGAAAAGAAAAATCAAACTCAGCAGATATTTTCTGCATATTCTCAAATGAATCTTCTTCATACTCAGTCGGATCATTCGACATAATCGCGACGGTATTTATTCCTCGGGTTTTTAATTCTTTCGTATCGAGAACCAACCTTTTCATAATGGCTTTAACATAAGGGCAGTGATTACAAATAAACATCACCAATAATCCTTTTTTACCCGCACAATCAGCTAAAGACCATTCTTTACCATCTACGCCCAGCAAAGAAAAATTGTATGCCGCTTTATCAAATTCGCATACTGGTGTTTCTAAACTTACCATGAAAAACCCTTCTATTTATGTGTAAACAAGCTCTTTAGCATACCTAATATTTATATTAAAAGCAGTGACTTTGACATAGGCCTAACAATCGCTATAATAACCACCGTTACAGCGCCGATTTGAATTCAGATTGCGGGCGCTTAAAAAATACGGCTAAAGCGGAGCTTAGATCCAAAACAGGGATCCAGATTCCAAAAACCCGCTTTAGTCTTTTGCTAAAGCGGGTTTTTTTATACAAGGAATTAAAATAATGAGTGAACACTTATTTACATCAGAATCAGTATCAGAAGGTCATCCAGATAAAGTTGCCGATCAAATCTCAGATTCAATTTTAGACGCTATTTTAGAACAGGATCCTAAAGCACGGGTTGCCTGTGAAACCCTGGTCAACACTGGCATGGTTGTTTTAGCAGGTGAAATTACTACTTCAGCCTGGGTGGATATGAATGAGGTTGTGCGTAACCGTATTAAAGAAATTGGTTATAACCATTCCGACATGGGGTTTGATTATGAGTCTTGTGCCATATTAACCTCTATTGATAAACAGTCTGTAGACATCGCCATGGGCGTTGATGAAGATGAATCACACGAACAAGGCGCCGGTGATCAAGGTTTAATGTTTGGTTACGCCAGCAATGAAACCGATGTTTTAATGCCTGCTCCAATCACCTTCGCACACAGATTAGTTAAACGCCAGGCTGAAGTACGTAAAAATGGAACGTTGCCCTGGTTGCGTCCCGACGCTAAAAGTCAGGTCACTTTCCGTTATGTTGATAATAAACCTGTGGGTATTGATGCAGTCGTATTATCTACCCAACACAGCCCGGATATTGCACAAGACGCCTTAATTGAAGCCATAATGGATGAAATTATTACTCCTATCCTACCCGCTGAATGGCTAAATAAAGATACTAAATACTTCATTAATCCTACCGGTCGTTTTGTTATTGGTGGACCAGTTGGTGACTGTGGTTTAACGGGTCGTAAAATTATTGTTGATACCTATGGTGGCATGGCAAGACACGGTGGTGGTGCTTTCTCAGGAAAAGATCCCTCAAAAGTAGATCGTTCTGCAGCCTATGCCGGTCGTTATGTTGCGAAAAATATTGTTGCTGCTGGTTTAGCCGACCGTTGTGAAATTCAGATTTCCTATGCTATTGGTGTTGCTGAACCTACCTCTATTAGTGTTGAAACTTTTGGCACCAGTAATATAGACGATTCACGCATTGTAGAATTAGTACGCGAACATTTTGATTTACGTGCGGGTGGCCTGGTTAAAATGCTCGATTTATTACGTCCTATATACGCTAAAACAGCGGCTTATGGCCATTTTGGTCGTGAAGATGATGACTTCACCTGGGAAAAAACCGATAAAGCGGATGCCTTACGCGACGCGGCTGGTATTTAATTTTTTCACCGCAGAGACGCAGAGGACGCAAAGAAAACATTTAATATTCTTGTTAATTTATACTTGCACAATTGTGGGGGCTTATGGCTTCCAATAATTTAATAAGCAAAATAAACAAGAACTTCTAAACTTTGCGTCCTCTGCGTCTTTGCGGTGAAATCGTTTTCAACTACAATATACAACTTACTGTCTTTTTTGAGGGGCGCTGCAGCGGTTCAATCCGTCAGGCTTAAAAAAGGCAGATCCATTAAATTGGATGAACGGCGCTCATTCCTTATTAACTACTTATAGGAGAATGACGCATGAACGCCGATTTTACCGATTACAAAGTTGCCGATATTTCACTTGCTGAATGGGGCCACAAAGAAATAAAAATTGCTGAAACTGAAATGCCTGGCCTAATGGCACTTCGCGAAGAATTTGGCAAAGAACAACCTCTCGCTGGCTGCCGCATAATGGGCAGCATCCACATGACAATCCAAACGGCTGTATTGATCGAAACCTTAATTGCCTTAGGTGCGGTAGTACGTTGGGTATCTTGTAATATTTTCTCTACTCAAGATCATGCTGCTGCTGCAATTGCGGATCAAAATATTCCTGTATTTGCCTGGAAAGGCGAAACAATTGAAGAATACTGGTGGTGTACTGAGCAAGCATTAATCTGGCCAGATGGCACATTACCTAACATGATCTTAGATGATGGTGGTGATGCAACGTTACTCGTACACAAAGGTGTAGAGTTTGAAAAGGCCGGCGCTATCCCGGCAACTAAAGATAATGACAACGAAGAATACAAAGCGATTCTTGATGTTCTACGCCGTACCATTTCAGATGGTTCTTCACTTTGGACAGATACCGCAGGTAGCGTTAAAGGCGTAACCGAAGAAACAACAACAGGTGTTCACCGTCTATATGAAATGCAGGAAAAAGGCGAACTCCTTTTCCCGGCTATGAACGTAAACGATTCTGCAACTAAATCTAAATTTGATAACTTATACGGCTGTCGTGAATCTTTAATCGATTCAATTAAACGCGCAACTGACGTGATGATCGCAGGTAAGATTGCGGTTGTTCTTGGTTATGGTGATGTGGGTAAAGGTTGTGCACAAGCATTTAAAGGCATGGGAGCAACGGTTTGGGTTACAGAGATCGATCCTATTTGCGCGCTTCAAGCTGCAATGGAAGGCTACCGTGTTGTCGATATGAATGATGCTTGTTCACAAGGTGATATCTTTGTAACAACAACCGGCAATATGAATGTTATCGATCATGACCACATGGTTAAAATGAAGAACGAAGCCATTGTTTCTAACATCGGTCACTTCGATTCAGAAATTAATATTGCATCTTTAGAAAAATATGAATGGTCAGAAATTAAGCCACAAGTTGATCATGTTATCTTCCCGGATGGCAAACGCATCATCGTATTAGCAAAAGGTCGTTTGGTTAATTTAGGTTGTGCAACAGGTCACCCAAGCTTCGTAATGTCAGCTTCATTTACTAACCAGGTAATGGCGCAAATTGAATTCTACAAAAATTCAAAAGACTATAAGAATGAAGTTTATATACTTCCTAAAATTCTTGATGAAAAAGTAGCGCGTTTGCACTTACAAAAAGTTGGCGCATACTTAAGTACGCTATCTAAAGAGCAAGCTGATTACATTAGTGTACCGGTTGAAGGACCATTCAAACCTAATCACTATCGTTATTAAAAACTAAAACATTTTCACCGCAAAGACGCAGAGTACGCAAAGGTTATTCTTTTTCTCTCTGTGTTCTTTGCGCCTCTGCGGTAAATAGTTTTTTAATAAAGGCTTAATAACACTATGGAATCACAACAACAATATCCACAACAATTCAGCTTTGAGTTTTTTCCTCCAAAAACACCTGAAGGCACAGAAAAACTGATTAAAGTAAGAGATACACTGGGCGAACTAAAACCAAAATATTTTTCTGTAACCTTTGGTGCCGGTGGCAGCACGCAACAAGGTACTTTC
The DNA here is from genome assembly GCA_964654445.1 of uncultured Thioalkalispiraceae bacterium. GTDB lineage: Bacteria > Pseudomonadota > Gammaproteobacteria > UBA6429 > Thiohalophilaceae > JAGLTQ01. The sequence continues at coordinate 93,525 of CAZZIS010000001.1, read as the reverse complement.
GATACCGTTAGTTCTATTCAGGAAGCTGGCTTTAATGCTGCACCGCATTTATCCTGTGTCGGTTCAACAAAAGAAAATATTCGTGAAATTTTAAAAATCTATATGGATCAAGGCATTAACCGTATTGTTACGTTACGTGGCGACATGCCTTCTGGTACACAAGAGATTGGTGAGTTTCGTTTTGCCAATGAACTAGTAGAGTTTATTCGAGCAGAAACTAATGATCACTTTCATATTGAAGTCGCGGCTTACCCTGAGTTTCATCCGCAAGCAACTTCCGCCGAAGATGACTTAAATAACTTCAAACGAAAAATGGAAGCTGGTGCGAACAGTGCGATAACTCAGTATTTTTTTAATCCTGATGCTTATTTTCGTTTTGTTGATGACTGCGAAGATTTAGGTATAACAGCTCCTATCGTTCCCGGCATTATGCCAATTACAAATTACATACAACTTGCCCGTTTCTCAGACATGTGTGGTGCAGAAATTCCACGATGGATCCGTAAACGCCTTGAAAGCTATGGTGATGACAAAGACTCAATTAAAGCCTTTGGTGAAGAAGTGATTAGTGAAATGTGTCACCAGTTGCTGGAAGCAGGTGCTCCCGGGCTGCATTTTTATACTATGAATGTCACTGCACCTACTCTTGCTATATGGAAAAATCTGGCTTTATAAATCTTTTAGAGCGTGACCGCTTTCACTAATAATTAGTCTGATATTTATTATGATACCGGTTAAATTACCAAGGGGAAAAAAATGAAACAAAATGAGATACAGGATTTAGCACTTAAACTCACACAAGTTATCACTTTTTTACTGGGTGTTGCTTTCACTACTTATAATTTATTCAGCTTTAAAATTGCAAAAAACGGCTACTATTTTAATGATGATAATCAAATCTGGCTTGCATTTGGAATATCATCTTTAGCAGCTGCGTACTTAATCAAAAACCGGAAAAAATTATAACAGGCATTCACTATAAAAAGGCGGGATGGTGTCGCCTTTTTTCGTTTTGCCTGATGATTTTAAAATCTTAAAAATGCGCGTACCACGAATTCACCTCCCTGTTAATCTAGATAGCAAGCAACAACTTCTTTTAACCGAACATGCATTTCAGCATGTAATTAAAGTTTTGCGAATGAAACAAGGCTCAAAATTGATTGTGTTTGATGGTAAAGGAAATGAATATTTTGCTTTGCTTGAACAAATTAATAAGAAAAATGCTTCAGTAACCATTACCGAAAAAATTGATTCTATAAATGAATCACATTTATCCATACACCTTGGACTCGGTATTTCTAAAGGTGAACGAATGGACTTTGCTATTCAAAAAGCTGTCGAACTCGGTGTAACAGAAATCACTCCATTGTTTAGTGAACATTGTGTTGTAAATCTTGATGAAAAAAGAATTAAAAAAAAATTACAGCATTGGCAAGGTATTATTATAAGTGCATGTGAACAAAGTGGCAGAAGTATTTTACCTATCTTAAATCCAGCCATTACCCTGGTAAAATGGGCAGAATCTATCCATGAAATATGTATTGTGCTCGATCCCTTAGCCACTACAACATTAAATAAAATCACACTTGAAAGTAAATGTATTAATTTGCTAATTGGACCAGAGGGTGGTTTGAGCAGTAAAGAAATTTCAGAACTCGAAAAAAACTCAAACTTTCACGCAATAAGATTTGGACCACGTATCTTACGTACAGAAACGGCGGCTGTTTCTGCCATTACAGCCATTCAATTACTTTGGGGTGATTTACTCTAAATAGCAATATTATGATAAATTCAAGTGGATTAAACGCTGCTCGATTTCATCAATATCAGGAATCAATGCTTCGATCCCACCTAAATCAACAAAGGCAGCAATTGTTTGTCGACTTTCATCATAATCACCCTTGCCTTCCAAAGCTTGCTCCTGCACAACAGCAAGACTAGGAATACCTTGTGAGAGTATTCCAACATAAGGTAACTGAGCATTACCATTTAGCGTATTTAAAATTGCTATTCGACTGTTTTTTCTTGCTGCTTTTACCTCTTTACCACTTACCGCTTCAAATGAAATCACAGGAACCCTTTTTTCACGCCACTCAATATAACCAAGAAACCACTCAGGTGCATCACTAATTGGTGTTGGTTCTTTATAAGCAATAACTTCAGCGATTGCGGCATTTGGTAACAATGCTGTTTCATCATTCAACGGGATGGTTAAACAGTGAATGACTCCGGCACCTTGACCTGCTGCTATTATTTCTTTTGCTTCTGCCATAATTTTTACCTCTAGTGTGTATTTTTATAAAAAGACACTAATTGTTTTGCCAGCATTTCAGGTGTTCCACTAAAATCTACAGATACTTTATTAGCAACACTCTCTGACATTGCACTAATAACACAGCTATCAGGATCCTGTACCCAGACCTGGCCACCTTTTGCAACCAGTATTTCACATCCATCCACGCCATCATCACACATACCACTAAAAATAATTGCGCCTGCATTATTTTTATATCGTAATGCAACATCATTAATTGCATTATTTATCGAAGGTGAGTAATTTGTTAGTTCTGTAATTTTTCTAAATTCTACTGCTCCAATTGGATTTATAACTAAACGTTCGTCAGTCGGTGTAACCAGTACTTCATGATGTCTAACAACATGCCCTGCTTTAGCTACAATAACTCTAAATTCAGTATAACGATCCAGTTGTTCCGCTAATAATGAAACAAAATTTTCACCTAAATGCTGAGCAACAATAAAAGCAACAGGTAAGTCTTTAGGGATTTCTGATAAAAAACGTTTAAGTGCATCTGGCCCACCTAAAGAAGCACCTAAAACCCAAACATTTTTAGCTAATTTATCTTGATTATTCTTTATCAGGATGTTGTTTTTATCACTCTTTATCTCTGAATAAATCTCATCCCAATTATTTTTCCCTGTTATGTCTGCAATTTTCTTCAGTAATTTATTGTTCCATTTTGAAGACGCTTTGGGTTCATTCAGGGTTAATGCAGACACATCATTAATAATAATTGGTATTCTTGATTGTTCTAATAACTGATCTAAATATTCAAGATGCTCATCTTCTATCGCCTCTACATCAAAAAGTACAACATCACTTTCAATATTATCCAGCTTATTCATAAATCTTTCAGTCAAAGATTCATTCAATACAACCTGAATTCCGCTATGTTCCATCGTTTTTTGTAAATAATTTCGATGGCTGATGGAATCAGATGTTATGGCAATGCGTATATTGTCTATTTCATTTTGCATCATAATTAGGGGGGGGGTAATAAATGCGTTAAATTAACCTGTTAAGAAAAATGTATTTCTACATATCTTGTCCTGTCAGAACATTAATATTGTCAAGAAGATCTGTTTCAGTAAACGGTTTGCCCATATAAATATTCACACCAATTGAAGCTGCACGATCACGATGTTTTTGACCTGTACGTGAAGTAATCATAATAATTGGTATATTTTTTAACCTGTCATCATTACGCATATTAGTTGCCAACTCAAAACCATCCATTCTTGGCATTTCTACATCCAATAGCATAATATCCGGTATGGTTTCCTGTAGCTGCGCCAGTGCATCAACACCATCTTTTGCTGCAACAACCCGCATTTCATGACGCTCTAATAAACGTGTCGTTACTTTACGTACTGTTATTGAGTCATCCACAACCATAACCAATGCTGAAGTATCCTCTACTTTCTCAGGGGTAACTGCGATCGGTGTCACAGCCTCAAGATTATCAGTGGTGGCTGAAAGTCGAATTAGCATGGCCAGATCAATGATTAAAACAACACTACCATCGCCCATAATCGTAGCACCTGATATACCCCTTAAAGTGCTCAATTGTGGTCCAACAGATTTAACAACAATTTCGCGGCTACCCAGTAAATTATCTACTAAAATAGCAGCGCGGTGATCTCCTGTTCTAACCATTAACATTGGCAGCTGTTGATCATCATCAGTAAGTTTCATTTCATTGGTGCCCATAACGGTACCAAGGTGCATAAACTTATAATCTTCACCAACCCAACTATATACTTGTTCTTCAGCTGCCATTATCTCTTTGATTTTACTTGCAGTAATACGTTCTACGCCTTCAACACTCAATAGAGGTATAGCGTAAGTATCATCACCAATCATTACCATTAAAGCTCGTGATATAGCTAATGTTAATGGCAAGCTAACAGTAAAGGTGGCGCCTTTATTTTTTTCTGTCTCTATATTAAAAATACCACCAAGTTGCTTAATCTCGGTATTTACAACGTCCATACCAACACCACGACCTGAAATCTGACTTACTGATTCTGCAGTACTAAAACCGGATTGCATAATCATTTCCAGCAACACCTCTTTACTGGTAGTAGCATCAGCTGTAATTAAGCCTTTAGCTATAGCCTTGTTACGAATAGCATCAAGATTAATACCTGCACCATCATCCTGAACTTTAATGAGGATCTCTGAACCCTCATTTGAAACAGAAAAATGAATATTACCGGTTTCAGACTTGCCTGAATTTTTTCTTTCTTCTGCAGTCTCAATACCATGTGCCACCGCATTTCGTAACATATGTTCTATTGGTGAAATAATTCGTTCAAGAACGGTACGATCCAATTCTGTATCCACGCCATCTAAATGTAAATCAGCATGTTTCCCTAATTCACCACATGTTTGACGTACAATACGACGTAAGCGTGCTGCCTGACCAGAGAACGGCACCATACGTGTACGCATCAAACCTTCCTGCAAATCAGTGTTTACGCGTGATTGTTGTAATAGAAGAGTTTCTGATTCACGTGTCAAATTATTCAAAATACCACGTAAGCTATCCAAGTCACCTAATGACTCCATCATTGCACGTGATAAATGTTGCATAGTTGTGAATCGATCCATCTCCAAAGGATCAAAATTTTCCTGGGCAGAACTTAATGATTCTTCATTCTTATATTCAATTTGTGTTTCAGTTTCAATTTCAAATTGTCGTAACTGTTCACGTAAACGATTTACGGTATCATCAAACTCAGTGATGTTATAACGAAAATTATTTGTTTGTTGCTCCAGACGTGAACGATAAATACTCACTTCACCCGCAAAATTTACCAGGTTATCTAACAGATCTGCTCGTACCCGAACTTGTTCAGATTGAACTCGTCCTGATTTTCGTCTGTCATGATCATCTTCTTCTACCGGTACAGTTGGCTCAATTTTTTCTGTTGTAATATGTTGAGTTTGAAATTCCTGAATTTGTTGTTCATCCTGTATTTCCAAAGAAATAACATTTGTTGTATCCATTGTTTCACTTTCAACAATATCTTCTACAACTTCAGGCAACTTTAAATCAGAAGTAATATTTAATTCTTCATCTATGTCTGCTGCTTCTCTGAGTTCTTCCTCAAGTTTTTCAAGTTCAGATATTTCAACTGATGCAGGATCTGCTATCAACTCATCTACTTCATTAGCTTCAATGCTAATATCAATAACATCGATGACACCGTTATCAACAGAGTCTTCTGCAGTGTAATTTTCTTCAAGAGTTTCTAATTCATCAGCAAGATCTCGATTTTCCAACATAGAATCAACTTCATTAATTAGCTCTGTTGCAGCAGTTAAACCTTTATGGGTTTGTACAAGCTCCAACATTTTCACTAAACGATCCTGAGCACGTTGAACAAGCTCAAACATTGACTTTGATGGCTCCATATGTCCATCAACAACAGCTGTTAATAATGATTCAATACTATGACCTAAATCACCTAACGCTGAAATGCCCGCCATGCGTGCACCGCCCTTTAAAGTATGAAGTTGGCGTTGCAGTTCTTTTATAAACTCCGGGTCATCAGGGTTAGATATCCAATCAAGAATTGTTTGATCACTTTCATTAAGAATTTCTGTTGCTTCTTCAAGAAATATTTCTAATAACTCTTCATCGTAATCTGGAAGAGGTATATTATCAGCAGGCTCCTGTGGACTACTTATTTCAACTGCTACTTCTAAATCCTTAGGTAGTGCATCTATACGAGACAATAATATTTCATGTTCAGGCAATATGGCACCAGGCTTATCAAGGCAATCTACGCTACGTTCTATTAGTAGAATTGTTTCATCTAGTTCTGATAAAGCAACTTTCGGAAAAGGATATTCATTATCTTGTAAATGTTTCACATAATGTTCAAAACTACTACAAACAACAGCCAGTGTTTCTACGCCTGTAGTTCGTGAACTTCCGGTCAAAGTATGTAAGGCTCTTAATAAGCTTTGTTCCGGAGCTGTATCACCTTCATTCCAGCTTAAAATATATTGTTTTAATGTTTCAACATGTGTTGCAACTTCTTTGCGGTATATTTCTAATAAAGCAGGATCAATGTCTACAGGAGGTAACTCGTCTGCGATAATTTCAACAAACGGTTCTTCATTAACCTCGATCGGAATAATTACTTCAGGTTCGACTTTTACTTCAGGTTCTGCTTGGCTATCTTCACTTATCGTATCATCTATCTTTATTATTTTACCCTGACTTAATGCATCAGCATGTTCCATCAGTATTAAGATATTTTTCCCTGGTTTACCATTAACTTTGAATAACTCAAACAACTCTGGTAAAGCCCGCTTACCCAATTCCATTAATTCAAGTATTTCCGGGTTAACTTTAATTGTACTGTCAAGCACTCGATTAAGCATATTTTCAAATGCCCAGGCAAACTCTCCAAGATCAATAGCACCAACCAGGCGACCACTACCTTTCAGGGTATGATATGCACGCCGTATTTCTTTTAAAGGTTCAGTATCTGATGTGTTTGCAGCCCACATTGGAAGAAGTTCTGAAATAGTTTCATGGGCTTCTTCTGCCTCTTCTATGAAAATTTCAATAATTTCATCATCAATTGTATCATCTAATAAAGAAGGTTTTTTAACAGAATCAGATTGAAGAGATGATGCATGAATAGATTCTATTTCTACTGCAGGTGGTGCTGTAATCGATTCATCCTGGATCTCATGGGTATCTTCTGTCTTGTCTTCATCTAAAACTTTATCATCTGTAGCAACATTATCGAATTCCAGATCGATACCTTCATCTAAAGACAACCCTTCCAGGGTTAGATCATCAGCATTAATTACATTTTCTTCATTTAAAGATGTTACTGCTTCGGTTAATTCTAAACTCAAATCATCAAGAGACAATTCATCACTTGAAATTTCGAGAACATCTTCAACAGAACTTTCCATATCCATAGTAAGTTCTAACGATTCTTCACCTGAAGTATTTTCAGCAGCTGTACTTTCATCTGCAGCTACTTCTAACTGAATATTTTCTTCTGTAGTATCTTCTGTTGTTTCCGAAATATCTTCTGTTGCAGCTACTTCATCAGTATTGATACCTAAAGATTGTAAACTTTGTTCTGCTACATTAAGAATAGCTTCAGGCTGTCCCCAGCTTCCCATCATTGATTCCATATAATATTCCAGGCTACTAATTGCATCAGCCAGATTATTCATATCGTCAAGTGAAGGTGGAATAGTTTCTTTAATAAGATTCTTGCGAATGTAATTATTTGTCAATGTTAATAGATTAGCAGCATCATTTAATGACAAGATCATTAAACCGCCCTGAATTTGTTCAAGTAAAGCCGGGACAGGCTTTAATTGATCTCGCTCGTCATTATTTTGACTAAAGACAGTTAATGCATCTTTAACTTTAGCTAAATTAACTTTTGCCTCATCCAGAACAGTCTGCATTAATTTTTGTTGTTCCGCACCCTGCATTTGCACAAGAGCTACTTCAGTCGCATCAATACCTTCTTCAACCTCAATGGATGAGACAGCTTTAGCGGTGGATACTTCACTCAATGAATTTTCAACAGCAATCATTGCCGCAGCAACATCCATTAACTCTGCTTGTTCTGCAGTCGTTGTGCCACTAACAATACTACCTATAACTTCGGCTTGTTTAAGAACAGCTTCTCGTTGCACACCCAGGTTTAGCATTGCGAGAGTGTCTGCCATTTGTCTCAAGGAAGTTTGAACATCGCCAAGTACTGACAGATCTTTATCGTCAGCACGGACAAACACATCAAGGTTGTCTTTAACTTTATTAATGTCTTCAATAATAACTGAAGACACTGTTTCCATTAAGGCTGCATTAGGTGCCGTTAAGTCAGCACGCGCTTGTTCTACTACCTGAGTATCAGGCATTATATCTTTAAGATTGAATGCTTCTTTAATATCTTTTGTAGACTGACCTGATGTAGTTGATGAGGCAACATAATAAAGCAGATTTTTTTCCAGCTCTTCTGGAGGTACTTCATCAAGCGCCAGCTCACCCTCATCAATAATTTTTTTAATTTGACGATCGACATGCCCTAATAACATTTTGACGGCAACACTTGTATCAACACCATCATCTATTAAACTTTCAACTAATCCATTAGTAATCCAGAAAACACGTCTTGCTTCATCAGACTCAGCTGCCTGAGTTAATCTGGTTATAACATCAGCAATTTTTTGCAGACCAGCTTTGGGATTTTTATTTTGAAACCAGGCTAGTAAACCAAGGTGATAATTATGCCGTAACTTACGTGCAAGAGTAGGCAAGCCCCCTTCTTCACCACTTACTGTGAAATCTACTGCAGGAGCATCCACGCTTAAATCAGGTGTAAATAATGCACCTTCACTCAGCAAGGCTTCATTTCTTGCAGCACGTATGTCATTTAGCAAAGGCAATAGCACCACAGGCATATCGGGATTGCCTGCTAACAGGTGCTCAAGGTAATCAGGCACCTGTAAAATTCCACGCATCAATGTTTCATAAGCGTCGTTTTTATTATTTACATTATCATCAAAAATAGCTTGTGAGAGCTTTTCCATTTCCTCAACAGCTAAAGACGCACCATGTAACTCCACCATTTGCAAAGTTCCATGAACCTGGTGCAAGTAGTTAATGCAAAAACGCATTTGTGATTCATCTGCAGTATCTTCGACATAAGCTTCAAGTGAAGTTTGTGCTTGCTTTAAAGTTTCATCAATTTCAGACTTAACCCATTGCAAAGTATTTGCATCTACGATACTCATGCGTCATACCTCAACTCTTGAATATTATCAAGCTGAGTATAATTACGTTGAAAAGCTAACACGCCATCAGATTCCATAGAATTTATTTCAGGATGTTGCCAACCCGTTATTTCACCTGCACCTAAAATTAATAATCCACCAGGTACAAGATGTTCAACAAGCTGATCTAGAATAATTAAACGTGTTTCACGTTTAAAATAAATAAGCACATTTTGGCAAATAATGATTTCCATGTTGCCAACAGAACTATTGTTAATATTAATTAAATTAAGGCGATTAAAACAAATCCGCTTACGCAAAGATTTATTAACAAGGTAGTAGTCTTCACCTACTTCTTCGATATAACTCTCAATGTATTCAGGGGGAACGTTCTTGAAACGATTTTTATGGTAAACAGCCTTTTTTCCCACAGCTAAAGCATCATGACTAATATCTGAGGCAGTAACAGCCAAATAACATTTTTCATTTTTATCAGTTATGTATTTATCTATAAACATCATCAAACTATAAGGTTCTTCACCTGTCGCACAACCAACGCTCCATATATGAATGTTGGCATTATTCTTTTCAAAATCCAGCTTTTCAAGATAAGCCTGTTTAATAAAAGACAATGCCTGAGTATCACGAAAAAAACGTGTTTCATGTACTGTGAGTCTATCAACCAGTGTTTCCCACTCAACACGTCCTGCTTTACCATGGGTTACATAAGCAAAATAACTTTTATATTCATTTATTCCCAGCTCTTGCATACGAATCGAAAGCTTTGATAATAAAAAACTTTTGCGTAACTCCGGTAAAGTAATTCCAGTTCGTTCTTCAAGCAAAGTGAGCCACAACGCATACTCTTCATCACTCATTGACATCAGTTCATTCAACTGCCATCGAGTTTCGGGCACTTTGTTCTCCTGAGCTTGAATCACTAACAGGTTCTCATGACCACATAACTTCGTAATAAAATTGAAGGCTATGGCTATGACAGCAACTTATAAACGGAAACCAGCAACTGAGCCACGCAATTCGTTTGCTAATTCAGCAAGATTACCAATCGATGCTGCAGTCTCATTGGTACCTGCAGATGTCTGAGTGGTAATTTCCTGAATAACATTCATGGTGTCAGAAATATTAATAGCCGCACTTGCCTGTTGTTTTGCTGAATCAGAAATTGTTCGAATAAGTTCAGCTAAGTGAGTTGATACACTTTCTATTTCTTCAAGTGATTGACCCGCATCCTGTGCCAGTTGCGCACCTTGTACTACTTCAGAGGTACTTTGTTCCATTGAAGCCACCGCTTCATTGGTATCTGTCTGGATTGCTTTTACCAATGCTTCGATTTGTCGTGTTGCATCAGCTGAACGTTCCGCGAGTCGTTGTACTTCATCGGCAACAACCGCGAAACCACGACCGGCTTCACCCGCCATGGCTGCCTGAATGGCCGCATTTAATGCCAGGATGTTAGTTTGTTCCGCGATATCATTGATTAGTTCAACGATGTCACCGATTTCCTGTGATGATTCGCCCAGTCGTTTAATCCGTTTAGATGTTTCCTGAATTTGCTCACGGATGGTATCCATACCATTAATGGTTTTTTGTACCGCATCTGCGCCTTTGTTTGCTATACCAACCGATTTATCCGCTTCATCAGCCAGCTCGCCAGCGTGATTAGATACCGCTTCAATTGATACTGCCATTTCATTAATCGCAGCACTGGCTCCGGTAATTTGTTGTGCCTGATGATCACTTGCTTCAGCAAGATGAATAGCGGTTGCCTGAGTTTGTTGTGCTGCTGATGATACCTGCTGAGTTGTATCATTAATTGACGTTACCAGTGACCGTAGTGCGTCAATGGTATAGTTGATAGAATCGGCAATCGCACCCGTGATGTCTTCGGTTACTGTTGCGCTTACGGTTAAATCGCCATCAGCCAGATTACCCATTTCATCCAGTAAACGTAAAATGGCTTCCTGATTTCTTGTATTGGTTTCCTGAATAACAACCCGTGATGACTCTGTTTCCATTAACTGATGTTTAGAGTCACGGAAATATATTACTGCTAATAACACGATCAAAACGAGAGAAAGTAAACCTAAAAGAGTCACAACAGTCTGTGCAATACGGTCGCCAAATGTTTCCTGATAAGCCGTTGATAAAGATTCAATCTGCCCTAACAATTTTGCTGAAGTATTAAGTACATTTTCTGCTGCATCTGATACCTGAAACATTTCCGGTGAACGTTCAAGAATAGCACCAACCTGGTTACGTAATTCTTTAAATAAAGCTCGTACCGCTTTTAGCTTTTCACGAGATTCAGGATGAGTAATACGTTTAATTCCCAGGTTACGATTACCCCGCAACATATCTTCTACTACCCGTCCAAACAATGCCGCATCTCGACCAAACCGATCGGCTGCTGTAATTGCTTCTTCACCACCGTCTAGTACACGGTTAACGTTACTGGAAATACGCTGGGTTAACATCAACTGACGTGTTGCAATATAAATCTGATCCGGTGGCGCGCCCTGTTCAGCCATAATAGTTACAACTTCATCGGACACAGCTAACAGATTAGGAATTTGTTCATTAATTGCCCCGATCAAGGAACGCATATTGGTTACAACTTCACGACGATTGAGAATAGTATCAATACTGAGTTTATAGTTACGCCAGGTATCCTCAAGCTCAGTCATCATACCAAGACCGGCAGCCTCACTAATATGCCATTCCAGTGTTTCATCAAATTCATTACGATCTTTTTGTAATGGCGGAAAGGCTTTGATGTCGCCACGTGCAGCCTGTGATGCAAGTTTTGCCAACTGCTGTGAAAGTACACGTTGATCACCAATTCGGTTAATGTATTCGCGATCTTTTGCTTCCTGAATAACAATAAAGCTATAGGCTACACCCATCACAATAATTGTCGTTATCAACAATACAATTAAGTACACCATTAATCGGCCTGAACTTATGCCAGAAAATAGGTCTTTGCTACTGAGCTTCATGATTAACTCCTACCGTCGACAAATTTTATTGTCACTAAAAAAATACTAACTACGGTTTATTTTATATTATTAATCCCGTAGCCCTTTAAAAACAACATACCTGAAATATATTGTTAATCTAACTAAATCTTTCTAAGCACTTCGTACAGCAACCTGTAAAAACCCGGGATCTGCTGCTAAATTATCCATGTTGAAAATACCCCAGTGCATATTTCCTTTACGGAAAGCACCCTGTAAATATTTTTTCAAATTATCTGAAACTTCAGGTACATTTTCAGTACGCTCTTCTTCAAAAAAATGTCGCATCCCAAAAACTTCATCTACCATCAAACCCGATACAAACTCACCTTTTTTAATCAATATTATGCGAGTTTTCCGTCCTGTCTGTATCGCTTCACCATCAATAAAATCCCGTAAATCCATAATAGGTAACAACATGCCGCGAATATTAGCGATACCTTTAACCCAGGAAAGAGCACTAGGAACGCGTGTCATTTCAGGTGAAACCAAAATTTCATCAACTTCTTCTAATTTTGATAATAAGTAAGTACTACCAAGTCTGAACCCCACTCCAGACCAGGTTCTTCTAACCTCAATTTGCTGTGGCAAACCTAATGCTTTTGTGCGACTCCTGAACTCAATGTCCTGAAGTATTGCATAGGGTTTAGAAACAACAGTCATAAATCCATTAACCTTTCACTTATAAAATAGTGTTGATTTTTTCTATTAAAACAGCTTCATCAACTGGCTTTGTTATGTAGTCTTTAGCACCTTGGCGCAAGCCCCACATTTTATCGGTCTCTTGATCTTTTGTCGTGACGATAATTATAGGAATATTTTCTGTTTCTGGTGCTTTGGTTAAAGCTCGTGTTGCCTGAAAACCATTCATGCCGGGCATTACAACATCCATCAAAACAAGATCCGGTTTTTTTGCTTTTATTTGTTCAATTCCCGCTTCTGCATTATCGGCTGAATCCACTGTGTGGCCATTTTTCTCAAGCATTGCTTTGAGGACATGGACTTCTGTTGGTGAGTCATCCACGATATATATATAAGCCATTCGTTTTCTCCTGATTCCTAAATCTTACGTCTTAAGTTTTACATTAATACTCTGATTATTTTACAAACTCTCAGAGATAATTACGTACTAATCCAATACAAGTTGCTGAATTGCACTCAGTAATTCATCTTTAGTAAATGGTTTTGTCAGATATTGTTCTGATCCCACAATACGACCACGAGCTCGATCAAAAAGACCATCCTTACTTGATAACATAACAACCGGTGTATTTTTAAATACTTTATTATTTTTAATAAGTGCTGTCGTTTGATAACCATCTAACCGCGGCATCATAATATCAACAAATATAATATCCGGTTTATGATCCGCAATTTTCGAAAGCGCTTCAAAACCATCAGTTGCAGTAAAAACTTCGCAACCTGCTTTTTTCAATAGTGTCTCCGCAGTTCGACGAATTGTCTTACTGTCATCAATCACCATTACTTTCAGATCCTGAAATCCATCACTCATTGTTTGTTCTGCCAACATCTTAATATGCACCTAACCATATGATTATATTCGCTTTTATATTTTTATTCAAAAATATGCAAACTATGTCACATTTAGTTAACATATTTAACACAGATTTTAATTATATTCCATAAGTATTTATAATCTATAGAATATTTGGATTTCAACTTCGTTTATCTTGCTTACAATAAGACGTACTAATAGTCTGCATTCTAATCCATAAAAATGCATAAATACCAGCTAAAAAAGTAACAATTAACACTACATGCTCGTTTTATTTAAATACTCATTACCAATTATCGGCAGAAACTTAACCAACTTAAGAAAATATCACCATGACCTAATGATAAACTAGAGGTATAGTGCGCTAATGGAACAGCCTTTTATTCATAAAACAGTAAGAATTAGTCTATGTCACTAAAAATTGGTGTTGTGATGGATCCCATTGGGAGCATCAATTTCAAAAAAGACAGCACCTTAGCCATGTTACTCGAAGCTCAATCACGCGGTTGGCAGCTTTTTTATATGCAGCAACCTGATCTCTATATTGCACATGATGTTGCGCGCGCACAAATGAAACCTTTAAAAGTTTTTAATAATGCAGAAAACTGGTATCAATTAAACACTGCAGAAGATCTTGCGCTTGATTCACTCGATGCTATTTTGATGCGTAAAGATCCACCTTTTGATATGGACTATATATATAGTACTTATATTCTTGAAAAGGCAGAAGCAAAAGGCACGCTAATCATCAACAAGCCGCAAAGCTTACGCGATGCCAATGAAAAACTATTCACTAATAACTTTTCTCAATGTATGCCGCCCACCCTGGTTTCATCGCAAACAGAACATATCAAAACGTTTTATCAAGAACATAAAGATATTATTCTCAAACCGTTAGATGGCATGGGAGGGGCTTCAGTCTTTCGCATTAAACCCGGTGACTCAAACCTCAGTGTGATTATTGAAACACTGACTAAACATGGAACGAGATTGACCATGGCACAGCGTTTTATCCCTGAAATCAAAAAAGGAGATAAACGTATTCTTTTAATAAATGGTGAGCCGATACCTTATGCATTAGCACGTATTCCGGCTAAGGGTGAAACTCGCGCCAACCTTGCCGCTGGTGGTGAAGGTGTCGGTATTGAACTCACCAAGCGTGATCGCTGGATCTGCGAACAAGTTGCACCACTTTTAAAAGCCAAAGGTTTAATCTTTGTTGGCATTGATGTCATTGGCGATTATCTTACCGAAGTTAATGTCACTAGCCCAACTTGTATTCGTGAACTTGATAAGCAATATAATATTAATATCAGTGCAATATTAATGGACTGGATTGCAGAACAGCGATCTGCATAAAAGGATAAAGGTATATAGTGCGATACATTTATTTAAAACGTATTATAATTTTAGTTACTATTGTAGCTTTTGCCGGCATTACCAGTTCTTGCCAGCAACAAAACCGCGAATACCACGATGATTTTTTAGTTTTTGGCACTATTATTAATGTCACTTTGCTCGATGTTGATAATAAAACGGCCCAGGACTCTTTTCGCTATATTCGTGAAGATCTTAAAGTAATGCATCGAGTCTGGCACGTCTGGGAACCTGGCTCGTTAATGCGTATGAATAAACTACTTGAGCAGACAGGTGAGTTTTCCGGTGCACCAAGTGTGTTAGAACTTCTTCTTGTTGCAAAACATTTAGCCATCAAAAGCCAGCATTTGTTTAACCCGGCCATTGGTAAATTAATTGCTTTATGGGGTTTTCATAGTCATAAGCAACCTGGAATACAACCTTCAAAACAGTCTATTCAGGAACTGCTAAAACAAAACCCTACCCTGCTTGATATTAAAATTAAGGGCATCAGGGTAAGTAATAGTAATCCTGCTGTAAAAATCGATCTCGGTGGTATAGCAAAAGGCTTTGCCATTGATCGTTTACTCCGCTATCTGAAACAACGAGGCATCCATAACGCACTCATTAATACTGGCGGTGATCTCAAAGTTATTGGAAAACATGGCGATCGTCCCTGGAAAATTGCGATTCGCAATCCACGTTTTAATCCCGACAATAAAAACACAGTTGATTCTTCAAAAGAAATCGTTGCTTCACTTGAACTTTATGATAATGAAGCTGCATTTACCTCTGGTGACTACGAGCGTTATTTTAAAAATAAAGGAAACAACGATAAGGATAAGGACAAACACTTCCACCATATTATTGATCCCAGAACAGGTTATCCCGCTATAGGAACACAATCAGTAACTGTATTACATGAAAATGCTAGCACCGCAGATGCCGCAGCAACCGCTCTTTTTGTAGCTGGCCCAAAACAATGGATTGAAATTGCAAAAGCAATGAATCTCAAATATGTTTTACTCATTGATGAAAACGGCGATATTCATATTTCATCCGCGATGAAGAAACGAATAAAATTTGAACAGAATCGTAAGATTGTTGAACAGGCTGAGTTATAATTTTACTTTAATGAATAAAATTAATTCCAATTTATCAAGACATGAATAGTCAAACAGTAAATCCAGCCACCGTTACGCAAAGTGACCGCATGAGTTTGACCATCTTTTTTGCCCTGGCTATTCACGCAATATTAATTCTGGGTATTAGTTTTGATTTAATGGACAACAACAATGATGTCATCACAACAATGGAAATAACATTAGTTCATCAACGCTCTGATGAAGAACCCGAGGAAGCTGATTATCTTGCTCAGGCGAATCAACTCGGTGGTGGTGCCCAGCAAAGTAAAAGCCGGCCAAGCAGTCCTTTTTCTAATCCACTTCCTATACCTGAAAAAGGCTTTGCACCCAACAGTCGTCGTGCTATGTCGCCACCGCCCATTAAAGAAGCTCAAAAACAAACTGAAATTATGAGTGTTGATCAATCAAATAAACGTATCAACAGCCAAAAATTAAAAGAAGAAACCCCAATCACCACAAAAAGTTTAACCGCCGCACAACTTTTTGAACGCAGCCAGCAAATTGCTAAATTGAGCGCAGAAATTAATAAATTAAAAGAAGCATACCAACAAACCCCAAAACACACGTGGGTACATGGTGCAAATGCCAAGAAGTATCGTTTTGCAAGTTATATGGATGCATGGCGTGCCAAAGTAGAACGCATTGGTAATCTCAATTACCCTGCCATCGTAACCAGAAAAAAACTTAACGGCAGTTTGTTACTCGATGTTGCTATTAATCCTGATGGCAGCATTCATTCTGCACGCATCACTCGTTCTTCCGGTTATCGTGAGCTGGATCAGGCCGCTTTACGTATAGTAAATATGTCAGCCCCGTTCCCGCCTTTAACCAAAGACATCCTTAAAGACACAGATATTTTACATATTCCAAGGGTTTGGCGTTTTCAAAATGACAGCCGCTTACAAACTTCAACACAATAATATTTCTACGTCATTGCGAGCAAAGACATTAAATGTTACTTGCTATAACCTTCTGTGTCATTAATACTTTAATTATCATGGCTAGCCAAAAAATATCAGACACATTTTCACTCACAAATCATTTCATTATTGCAATGCCAACATTGAATGATCCTAATTTTGAAAAAAGTGTCAGTTACATTTGTGAGCACAATAACGAAGGCGCGATGGGAGTAGTCATTAATCGCCCTCTGGATCTCACCTTTGCTGATCTCTGTGATCAACTTGAAATTGAAATCACTGATACGGATACCGTAGCTTACCCTATTTTTGATGGTGGCCCGGTCGAAACAGAACGCGGCTTCATTTTGCACACACCTGTCGGTGAATGGGAAAGTACGCTCATGGTGTCAAAAGATGTTGGTTTAACCATGTCGCAAGACATTATTCAGGCTATTGCTGAAGGTTATGATTCTGATAATAAACCACCTGAACACTTTATAATTACTCTTGGCTATGCCGGTTGGAGTGAAGATCAAATAGAAGATGAAATTGCAGAGAATGTCTGGTTAAACGTACCTGCCTCTAAGAGCATATTATTTCAAACGCCGATTGAACAACGTTGGGCTGCTGCTGCTGCATTATTAGGTATTAATTTACAACAACTCTCAACCGATATTGGGCATGGCTGATTTAAAGTGAGCTTGAACAAAGGTCAGCGTACCCTGCTTGGTTTTGATTTTGGCACTAAGCGCATTGGCATTGCTATCGCACAAGAGATTACCGGCACAGCTAATCCACTCACAACTGTGACAGCCATTAAACATAAACCGGACTGGGAAAGCATTTCCAGAATTATTACCGAATGGCGACCAGATCTATTAGTGGTAGGCTTGCCTCTGCACATGGATGGTTCAGAACAACCCATGACTCAAGCGGCGAGACGTTTTTCAAACCAGCTTAATGGCCGTTACCAAATCCCTGTTGCACTCATGGACGAGCGGTTAAGCTCAAATGAAGCGGAAAGCATCTTAAATGAACAGTCGGGTTTCCGCTCAACAGTATTCCAAGATAAGGCACAAATTGATATGATATCAGCCCAGCTAATCCTGCAAAGCTGGATGTCACTGCAAAAAAATGAAGCGGCACAACAACAAACGGATAAATAAAGACTAATGACAGAGCGTCCGCAAAATCAAGACCTCGATATCATCGATACATCCGCCCTACTGGATACCTTATCCAGCGAATTACGTAATCTGTTACAAAGCCGCAATATTGAAAATCCTGTGATGATCGGCATTCACACTGGCGGTCTTTGGGTTGCTGAAGAATTACATAAAAGCTTAAATATTAAACAACCACTTGGTGCATTAAACATCACCTTTTACCGTGATGACTTCACACGTATTGGCATGCATCCACAAGTACAGCCATCAAACTTGCCTTTTAATGTTGACGACCAGCATATTATTTTAGTTGATGACGTTCTTCATACCGGACGCACTATTCGCGCTGCATTAAATGAAATTTTTGATTACGGCAGACCTGCATCAGTCATACTTGCCGTGCTTGTTGAACGGGGCTGCCGTGAACTTCCTGTTTCAGCTGATGTTGCCGCCACTCAGATTAAGTTAGAAAAAAACCAACATATCAAACTTAGTCGCGCCGATAGTAATAATGGTTCAGATAAACGGCTAACCCTCTCAATAGAGGAGGCTAAATGAAGCAGCATGATATTCAGTTAGATTCCGATGGCAAGTTACGCCATTTTTTGACCATTGAAGGTCTTAAAAAACAAATGCTTTTGGATATTTTAGACAATGCAGAAAATTTTTCCTCTGTCAGTAATCGGCAAGTAAAGAAAGTCCCTTTATTAAGAGGTAAAACCATTGCAAATTTATTCTTCGAAGCCAGTACACGCACACGAACCACTTTTGAACTGGCTGCAAAACGTTTATCAGCCGATGTCGTCAATATCAATATCAACACATCAGCAACCACCAAAGGCGAAAGCCTGTTAGATATGCTGCATAACCTCGAAGCTATGCAGGTTGATATGTTTGTCGTGCGTCATAACAGCAGTGGAGCTGCACATTTTATTGCACAACATGTTGCGTCGCATATTAGTGTTATCAATGCTGGAGATGGTAGTCATGCTCATCCAACTCAAGCCATGCTGGATATGTTTACTATTCGTCGGCATAAACAGAACTTTACAAAACTGACTGTTGCTATTGTTGGTGACATCATGCACTCACGGGTCGCCCGTTCCCAAATTCACGCTTTAAATATACTCGGTGTACCTGAAATCAGAGTCATTGGACCGCAAACAATAATCCCAAAAGAAGCAGCACATCTTGGCGTCCATGTTTATCACGATATACATCTGGGTTTGCAAAATGCAGATGTCGTTATCATGTTACGTCTGCAACGTGAACGTATGGAAGGTGCATTGTTACCCAGTGAACACGAATACTTTCACATGTTTGGTTTAACTGAAGAAAAACTGAAGCTCGCAAAACCTGACGCAATTGTTATGCACCCTGGCCCCATTAATCGTGGAGTTGAAATTGAATCCAGTGTTGCCGATGGCCCACAATCTGTCATTCTCGAACAAGTTACGCATGGTATATCTGTACGTATGGCAGTTATGTCGATGGCACTTGGCCGTTCTTCACTTGCAGAAGGGGGGCAAAACTAATGCGCATTAAAATAAGTAACGGCTTAATTATTGACCCTGCCAATAACGTTGAAACAAAACATGACATTTATATTTCAGAAGGTCGTATTGCTGCCATAGGAAAACAGCCTGATGGTTTCACGTTTGATCAAACCATTGATGCAAGTGATTGTCATATCATTCCAGGGATTGTTGATTTACGTGCACGCTTAAGAGAACCAGGCCAGGAAAACAAAGGTACTATCGCAAGTGAAACACGTGCCGCAGCCTCAAGCGGAATCACCACCTTATGTATACCACCCGATACCACACCCGTTATTGATACCACCTCAGTGATTGAGTTAATTCATCAACGTGCAGATGAAGCGGGTTACGCAAAAGTTGTCACACTTGGGGCGCTGACTGCAGGACTCAAGGGCGAACAACTCAGTGAAATGGCTCTACTAAAGAAGTACGGCAACTGTGTCGGTGTCAGCAATGCCTTATCACCTGTCACAAATAATTTAATCATGCGCCGCGCAATGGAGTATGCCGCCAGTTGTGGTTTAACCATATTCCTACATGCTGAAGATGAAGGTTTGGCTGGAAACGGCTGTGCTCATGAGGGCGCTATCAGTACACGCCTTGGTCTGCCCGGCATTCCCGAAACAGCAGAAACCAATGCTATTTCACGCGATTTATTACTCATAGAGCAAACGGGAGTACATGCTCATTTTTGTCATGTCTCCAGTGCCCGTGCTGTGCAAATGATTGCACGTGCTCAATATGATGGTTTACCGGTTACTGCCGATGTCACTGCGCATCATTTACACCTTACAGAAATGGACATTGGTTTTTTTAATAGTAACTGCCATGTACGCCCGCCTCTACGCACCCAACGTGATCGTGACGCCTTAGTGGATGCACTGGCAACAGGAAACCTGAATGCAATTTGCTCAGACCATGAACCACATGATGCCGATGCAAAACTTGCACCCTTTGCAGAAACTGAAGCAGGTATCAGCGCATTAGAAACTTTATTACCACTAGCGTTACGTTTAACTGAAGAACTTTCACTTAGTGACGTAATTAATCGTCTCACTGTGCAACCTGCAAAAATACTTGGCATCGATGCCGGCACACTTTCAATTGGTGAAAAAGCAGATCTATGTATCTATAACCCGGAAACAAACTGGATAATGAAAACAGAAAACATGCTAAGTGCGGGTCACAATACACCGTTTGAAGGGTGGGAATTTAAAGGTAAAGTTACGCATACATTACTAAATGGAAAAATTGTTTTCACAAATAGTGAGAAGCCAGATAGCTAGCAGCGTTCACCCTCCATTATAATAATGTTGAGGGGCACGACGAAAAACTAATTCAAAATGCTCATGTACTCATCGTACACTCCGCTTTTTCATTAATTTTTGCCTTGCTCTCTGACTTCTCACTATCCGTGATATTTTTAATAGGTGGCCTATCATTACGAGAAGTTTTTATCTTATTTTTCATAATCACGAAAATATAAGACAAACACGATAAATATGGAATGGAATAGAAGGAGTCAAATCATGACCGTAGCGAACCACATAACTAACAAATTAAAAAAACATGAAACATAGAAATACAATTTTTGTTGAAGACTGCGAAATATTAACGCACACCGCCTATGATGGAGATCAATACATCATGCGAGTGCATGCCCCTAAAATTGCAAAAAATGCCAAACCTGGCAGCTTTGCACATTTAACTGTTCACCCACTTCGCCCAATGCGCCGTCCTGTTTCAATTATGCGTGTTAGCAAAGATTTAGGCTGGGTAGACTTTTTATATAAAAAATTGGGTGAAGGTACTGCATTGCTTGCTGAACGTGAAGTTGGTGAAAACATTAATATCATGGGGCCTATTGGTAAAGCCTTTGAAATAAAACCTGAATATAAACGACCCTTACTCATTGGTGGTGGAGTTGGAATGCCACCCATGGTGTTCATTGCAGAAGCTTGTAAGCAACAGGGTGGTTATGAACCCTTTGTAATCTTAGGTTCAGAAGTACCCTTTCCATTTACAACAAAACCATCTGCAATAATGGTACCCGGTATTCCTGATGGTGTTATTGCTGCAATGCCGTTACTTGATGACTGGAATATCGCTTCACGTCTTGCCAGCTTACAAGGTTATGCGGGTACTTATGAAGGCTATGTTACCGACCTTGCCCGTCTCTGGTTAAAATCTTTAACGGACGAACAGCGCAATGAAGTAGAAATATATTCCTGCGGGCCACACCCCATGCTGGAGGCTGTCGCCAAACTGGCAAAAGAATTTGATCTGCCCTGCCAGGTATCACTTGAAGAGTTTATGGCGTGTGCTGTCGGTGGCTGTGCCGGTTGTGTTGTTGCAGTAAAAACAAACAATGGTATTGCCATGAAACGTGTATGTGTGGATGGACCGGTATTTGATGCTTATACTGTTTTTTCTTAAAGTATCAAAGTAATAACTAATTAAGTAAAAATAATATTTAATTTGTTAATTTGTTTTAACTTCACTTTAGCTAAAGTAACTAACAAATCAAAATATATATTTATTCTAGTAGATTTATCTCGCTCTACAACCGCTATTTATTTCTATTAATGTAACGTACAAAATATTTTTCCAGTTCAACTAAAAATAAAACAGAAGAAGAGACAAGAAAAATAACTAACCATATATCAAAACCAATCGCTGTCGTACCAAATAATGATTGTAGTGGTGCAAGATAAGTAAAACCTAACTGTAAAATAATTAGTATAACTATCGCAACTAGCACATAACGATTGCCTGTCAATCCTTGCCAGTTAATGACTGAAGCAGTGATATATCGAGAGTTAAATAAATAAAAAATTTCGAACATCACCAGGGTATTTACTGCAACTGTACGAGCATGTTCTATGCTGACACCTTGCTCCATTTCCCAAAGAAAAAGTCCAATTGTTCCTGTCATCAAAATAACGGAGACAAACACGACTCGCCAAATAAGAAGTGGTGTCAGTATTGCTTCGTGCGCATTACGTGGTGGCCGCTGCATTACTTTTTGTTCAGGAGGTTCAAATGCAAGTACAAGAGCCAGGGTAACTGTTGTCACCATATTTACCCAAAGTATTTGCACGGGTGTTAACGGTAGTTGTTGAAAACCAAATAAAATAGCGGCAAGTATAATTAATGACTCACCTCCACTACTTGGTAAGATAAAAAGAATCGCCTTTTTAAGATTATCAAAAACAGTACGACCTTCTTCTACGGCATGTATAATTGATGCAAAGTTATCATCGGCCAGTACCATTTCTGCCGCTTCCTTGGCTGCTTCTGTACCATTATGCCCCATAGCAATTCCAACATCAGCACGTTTTAAAGCGGGCGCATCATTAACACCATCTCCCGTCATTGCCACAATCAAACCGTGTTCCTGCAACAGTTTTACCAAACGTAATTTATGTTCAGGATTTACACGCGCATAAACATCAACATCCTGCACACGTTGCCATAACTCATGATCATTCATTGCTTCAATTTCCTGACCGCTAAGAACATCATCTGCATTCGAAAGTTTCAGTTGCTTTGCAATAGCACGTGCAGTAGCACCATGATCACCTGTGATCATCTTCACTCGAATGCCAGCACTATCACAAGCTTGTACTGCTTCAATCGCTTCCTCACGAGGCGGATCAATCAAGCCAAACATGCCAAGCAATGTTAGATCATTTTCTACATCATCAAAATTTAGCTCCACCTGTTCAGAACCTACCGGCTTGACTGCAATAGCCAATACTCGCTGACCTTGCTCTGCAATTTCTTCAATACGATTTAGCCAGTAATTTTTATCCAACTGCTTATCGCCATTAAGCATTCGCTGACACGCACACATCTCTAAAACACGTTCGGGCGCACCTTTAAGAAAAATAAAATTATCACCGCTGTGACTATGATGTAGTGTCGCCATAAAACGATGTTCAGATTCAAAGGGGATAAGATCTGTGCGAGGATATTGTTTAACTTCAGTCTCCAGATCAAGACCGACCTTTAAACCTGAGACGAGCAATGCACCTTCCATCGGATCACCATGAACAAGCCACTCATCATTTTTTTGTTCTAACGAGGCATCATTACAAAGCATTGCCGCCCGCACCAGTCCCTGTAAAAGCGGTCTTTCTTCTGCCAACACCTTCCTTCCCGACATCGATATTGCGCCGTGTGGATCGTAGCCCGTACCCGCTAACTCAAACATATTCTCAGCCGTAGCAATATTACGTACTGTCATTTCATTGCGGGTCAGAGTGCCGGTTTTATCGGTACAAATTACCGTAACCGCACCAAGCGTTTCGACTGCAGGTAATTTGCGAATGATGGCATTGCGCCGAGCCATGCGCTGAACACCAATAGCCAACGTGATGGTCATAATGGCAGGCAAGCCTTCCGGTATCGCTGCCACCACCAGGCTAACAGCAGCAAGAAACATTTCAGTGACGGTATAATCACGAACGAATGAGCCAAAAAAAATGGTTAAAATGGCAAGAACCAGAATAGCTATAGTAAGCCCACGCCCAAACTGTGCTATTTGACGTAATAATGGAGTTGTCACCGATTCCACTTCTGAGACCAGTGTACTGATGTGACCAATCTCTGTTTGAGCACCTGTTGCAACGACCACTCCAGCAGCCTGACCATGAGTAACAAGTGTGCCGGAATAAGTCATGCAAAGGCGATCACCTATCACACTGTGAGCTGCAACAGAATCAATTGTCTTTTCTACCGATATCGATTCACCGGTAAGCACTGACTCCTGAATTTGAAGTCCTTTAGCACGAATCAAACGACAATCCGCCGGTACCTTATCACCAGATTGCAGAAAAACAACATCACCCGGTACCAAAGCCTCTGCCTGAATGGTTATTTGTCGTCCACCACGCAACACCATTGCAGTCAGAGAAAGCATTTGCCGAATTGCCTTCAGTGCATTCTCGGCTTTACCTTCCTGTATAAATCCAATTACAGCATTAAGAATTACCACACCGATAATCACGCTGGTATCCACCCAATGCCCCAGCATCGCGGTGACAATACATGCAGCAATTAACACATAGATCAATACATTATGAAATTGACAAAGAAAACGAAATAGTGGACTACGTGTCGCCGGCTCAGGAAGTCGGTTCGCGCCGTGTTTAACAAGCCTTTTATTTGCCTCTTCTATTGATAAGCCATCCGCTGTTGTCTGTAATAATTTATAAACTGTTTTAATACTTTCAGAGTGCCAGCTTTCAACTGCAGAAACTATTACTGTGGCTTGATATTTATGATTACTGATTATTTTTCTAACGACAAGAATGATTACCAGCAAAATACTAAATACTACCAGTACGAACAGGCTCTCATTAAAAGAAATATTAACAAAATCGTTCAATTCACTGACCCATGGTTTTATATAATATAAATTCAACAACAAAATTTATATTGAAGATATAATATTATAACAAAGAAGGTATCTGTTTTACTAAACCGGTATTATGAAAAAAATACTTTCGCTAGCTGAGCACTATTTGCGATACTACTTTCTTATACTGACTAATATTTTATTATACATCAATAACTTAATCGAATTTAAAGGCAGGATTAATAAAATAAATGGAGCTAAAATTCAATAGTTTTTATTTTTAATTAGATATTTATAGCTTAAAATGACTAACAATTTTGGTCATGTTTTTTGCAAAACCTGAAAGTTCATTATTTGCCACTGAGAGCTGACGGGTATTTTCAGTTGTTGTAGCCGATGCTTCATTAATAATACAAATATTTTTATTAATATCTTCTGCAACACTACTCTGTTCGGTTGCAGCACTGGCAATTTGTGAACTAAGATCAGAGATACTCACTACGGACTTAGTAATTCCATCTAATTTTATACCCGCTTCGGCTACTTGCGTAACTGTCTCGTTTGCACGAACACGACCTGCTTCCATAGAGCTCACAGCTTTACTCGCTGAAGTTTGTAAACGAGTAATCATTTCATCAATTTCCTGAGTCGATTGTTGCGTACGACTGGCCAATGTCCTTACTTCATCGGCTACAACGGCAAAACCTCTGCCTTGCTCTCCAGCTCGAGCCGCTTCAATAGCTGCATTCAGTGCTAACAAATTTGTTTGCTCTGCAATACCCCGAATTACATCAAGAATAGTCCCTATGCTTTCAGTATTACTTTCCAGTTCATGAAGAACATCAGCAGCCTGTTCAACATCTCCTGCAAGAGCATTAATCATTTCCATCGTTTTATTAACTACCACCTTACCATCTTGCGCTTCCTGATTCGCATCACCTGCGGCACTCGCAGTTGAAGAAGCATTATTCGCAACCTCCTGGGCGGTTGCTGCCATTTCATGCATTGCTGTGGCAACCAGGTTAATCCGGCTTAATTGTTGATCCATACTTTGTTCAGTTTCATGTGTCACAGTAGTAAGTTGTTCTACAGAATAAAACAGCTGACCTGAAGTATCACTGACATTACCCAGGATATCTTTTAAACTGTCTTTCATAAGGTTAATTCCATCAGCAAGTTGACCAAGCTCATTTGTATATTTGGTAACAAAAGGTTCATCCGATAAATTACCACTGGCAACCCGTCTGACTTCATGGCTTATTAATGGTAGAAAATTAATTACACCAAATAACACATAAAAAAGATAACCTAATATCCCTACAAAAATAGCCGAAGCAATTGCAACATACATATTTGATTGATCGAGTTTTTTATGTTGTAGCGATAAATTCAGGTTCGTTCTATCTGTTGCCTTTTTGAGTAATATGTCGACCTGACTGGCAATAGCTGCAGCAGCAGTATCAAAACTTTCCATCGCTTTATTACCACCGGCTGGACCATGATCAATATATGCCTGAGCCATGTTTTTACCTACTTCAAAATAGGTAGAGAACCTGGACTGCATATCATCAAGGAACTCTTTTGTATCCATGCCTTCAAGTAAACTTTGATCGTAATATTCCATATGCTGATCATTAAGGATTATTAATTCCTTAATTAACCCATAAAATATATCCGCATTATTTTTGGCCTCATCAAAACCATCATTAAGTCCATCCTGGCCACGAGTTGCACTTATATCAGTTAACCATTGCTGTACCTGGATAACTGAAAGTTTTACTTTATGTGCTTTATCTAATAGTGGAACATCAAAACTGGCAAAATTTCTGCTGGTCTGACTTATGTAGCTATTATTGGTAAAAATTATGCCTAATTCAAAAACTAAAATTATTATTGTTGCAATCGCAATGATTAAGAATTTTTTAGTTAATGACATATTTTTCATGACAGAACCTATGCTAAATATTATTTGATGAAGTCATATAACTATCGGTCAGCTCTATAAAATCTTTAAATTTCAAAACAAATACGCATAGCTTTATTACCCAAATGAAACCATCAGAGAATTTGCTTAATAAATACATTTATTAAATACGGCAAATGTTTTGAAGCTGAATAAAACAATCAAATTGTAGAGAAGAAATTGTTCCTCTTAATGGATGATAAACACGAATACAACATAGAGTTTAACCTGGTAATCGTGCTTATTTTACAGGGTTATTACGTGAAGGTAGCTGGCCATAATATAAATATACTATTTAAATAGTTATATTAAAAAAAGCATGAAACTTTTTCAGCAGGGGGGCATGTTTAACTTATTAGCTCATGCATTCCTCGTTATCAAAAGGGAATCTTATGGTGAAAGTAGATCCCTTGCCCAGCTCACTTTTCACATTTATAAAACCATGCAGAAGTGTAATAAAATGTTTACTAATAGTAAGACCAAGCCCTGTCCCACCATAAAGTCGAGTGGTTGAAATATCTGCCTGTGAAAAAGGTTCAAACAATAAGGTTAACTTATCCTCGGCAATTCCAATCCCTGTATCACTGATACAAAAATATATCCATTCTGTACCGTGTTCCTTAACTCGGCAAATACAAAGAGTAATTGTTCCATTTTTAGTGAATTTACAAGCATTACTTAATAAATTAAATAAAATTTGTTTTAACCTGGTTGAGTCTGTCCATAAATTACCGATATCTTTATTGAAATTAACATTTAAAGTATTGTGTTCTTTTTTTACCAATGGATTTATTGTTGATACAACATCTTCAATTAACTGAGCAATATTAACATCCTCATATTCCAGCTCCATTTTACCCGATTCAATTTTTGACAAATCAAGAATGTTATTAATTAATGCTAAAAGATGATTGCCCGCATTACTGATTTTTCTTAAGTCATTCGCATTTCTTTCATGTCCCTGCTCTTCTTCCTCTTCTTGTAACATCTCACTATAGCCAATAATGGCATTAAGCGGAGTACGCAGTTCATGACTCATATTAGCAAGAAACATACTCTTGGTTTGATTTGCAATGTCAGCCTGATTACGTGCTTTATTCACTCTTTTTTCCGTTATTTCCGATGCCAGACTAAAGAAATAAGTTAGCGCGGCAATAATGAAAATGAGAAAAAAACTATTTACAAAATAAAGTATTCGAATCAACTCTAATTCAAGCAATTCTACCGGGCTATGAGTATTTGCGTAGTGTTTTAGTGCTAAATAAGTAGTTGTAACAATTATAGCGAGGAAAAGTTTTTGAACATTTGTAGTACTGGGGTTATAAAAAAGCAGAGGTATGATAGCCAGTAAATAATAAAAAAAACCTGTTTCCCATCCAATAAAGTAAGTTGCAAGTGTAGCGTGAAGTATAATTTCAACGGATACAAAAATTGTACTAAGAGTGTGCTGACCTTTTCGATTGAGTATGTATGCAGATGTGAAAATTAATACACTTAAAACATTATAGTACATTAAGACAGTAGCATTTATTAAGTAGAAAAAGGGTATAAATGCAAGGTGTAAAAGAATACCTAAAAAAAACGAATAATTATTTGCTAAAAAAAAGCGGTAATTTGCATTATCAATTTTTCCGGTTTGGAATAAACGAGTAAGCATAAAATTAACTATAGGCCTTTTATAATAGCTTGCAATGAATTTTCTCTTACGATTATAACTAAATTACGACAGCAATTTATAAATATGAGCTCTGGGGCTATCCTCCAGGATAAAGAAATGAAGTATAAATCACTCTGTTTCCTGAATCGTCACGCCATCTAAAGAAGCAGCGAGAGAGTCAGCTCCCGCGCCCTTACTATCACCGAGTTTAATCATCAAGCGAAGTTCATTTGCAGAATCAGCATAGTTAATCGCATCTTCATAAGTAATCTGGCCTTGTTTATATAAATCAAACAATGATTGATCAAATGTTTGCATGCCCATATTTCGTGACTTGGCCATTAAACTTTTCATTTTATGAATTTCACCTTTACGAATTAAATCCGACATTAAAGGTGAATTAATCATAATTTCAGCAGATAAAACGCGACCTTGCCCATCTGGTGTTGGAATAAGTTGTTGCGCAATAAACGCACGGGTATTGAGTGACAAATCCATCAACAATTGATTTCGGCGATCTTCAGGGAAAAAGTTAATAATTCGATCCATTGCCTGGTTTGCATTATTTGCATGTAAAGTAGCTAAACAAAGATGGCCTGTTTCTGCGAATGCAATGGCATGATCCATTGTTTCACGGGTTCGAACTTCACCAATTAAAATAACATCCGGTGCCTGACGTAAGGTATTTTTTAATGCTTCCTCAAATGATTTTGTATCCAGTCCCACTTCACGCTGGGTTACAATACAACCTTCATGGTGATGAATATATTCAATGGGATCTTCAATGGTAATAATATGACCGGTTGAATTTTTATTTCTAAAGCCAATCATGGATGCCAGTGAAGTAGATTTACCGGAACCCGTTGCACCCACAAACATGATTAAGCCACGTTTAGTCATCGCGAGTTCTTTTAAAATTGCAGGTAACCCCAGCTCTTCCATTGTCGGAATGGTTGTTTCAATTTTACGTAAAACCATACCGGCATTATTACGTTGCATGAATGCGCTAACACGAAAACGGCCAATACCCGAAGCCGAAATAGCAAAGTTACATTCATTGTTTTCTTCAAATTCATTTTTTTGAGCAGGGGTCATGATTCCCAGAACAATTTCTTTTGCCTGAATTGGAGTTAATGTCGCTTGAGTGACCGGCGCAATTTTACCGTTCACTTTTAAACTTGGTGCTACACCAGCAGTGATAAATAAATCAGAGGCATTTTTGTGCACCATTAATTTTAACAGTGATTCAAACTCCATAACTTAAACCTTTTACTTAATTATAAATATGATATAAAAAATCATTCATAAAACAGCAAGCTATTTAATTAAATGCATCTTTAATCGTCGCTTTCATTTTAGCATCCTGTTTACTAACAATGCCTCGTGCCACCAAATCTTGCAGACATTGATCCAGTGTTTGCATGCCGATACTCTGACCAGTTTGAATCGCCGAATACATTTGAGCTACTTTATCCTCTCGAATCAAGTTACGAATCGCAGGAGTACCAATCATGATTTCATGAGCTGCAACTCGACCACCACCAATTTTCTTTAACAGTGTTTGAGCAATAACCGCGCGTAATGATTCTGATAACATTGAACGTACCATACCTTTTTCTGCTGCAGGGAATACATCAATAATCCGATCAATCGTTTTTGCCGCAGAGGTAGTATGCAATGTACCGAAAACCAAATGGCCTGTTTCAGCCGCAGTTAAAGCTAATCGAATAGTTTCCAGATCCCGCATTTCACCTACTAGTATAATATCGGGATCTTCACGCAAGGCTGATCGTAATGCTTCACTAAAACCTAACGTGTCACGATGAACCTCACGTTGATTCACCAGACATTTCTTACTTTCATGTACAAATTCGATAGGATCTTCAATGGTCAGAATATGGCCATATTCTGTATCATTCTTATAATCGACCATAGCCGCTAAAGTAGTCGACTTACCCGAACCGGTAGGACCCGTAACCAATACAATACCCCGCGGTACATCAGATATTTCTTTAAAAACAACAGGAGCATTAAGTTGTTCAAGAGTAAGAATTTTTGATGGAATCGTTCTAAATACAGCACCTGCACCACGATTATGATTAAATGCATTTACACGAAAACGAGCCAAATCAGGGATTTCAAACGAGAAATCGGTTTCCAGAAATTCTTCAAAATCTTTACGCTGCTTGTCATTCATAATATCGTACACCAAACTATGTACGGTTTTATGATCTAACGCGGGTACGTTAATTCGACGTATATCACCATCAACACGAATCATTGGTGGTAAATCAGCTGACAGATGCAAATCTGATGCATTATTTTTAACGCTAAAAGCAAGTAATTCAGTAATATCCATGATATCTCTTTATATTTTGTTATTTGTTACTACCAATATAACTTCTGCTTACATTTCAGTATATATCGGAAGACAGTATCATTTCTTAAGTCTTATCGACTAAAGTACAATCTCATTATGAATCACGCAAGTCAAAATACTATCGCACAAAATATTAAATCTATTCGGAGCCGGATTTGGCAAATCGAACAAAAATATGCTCGTTTACCTGGCTCAGTTCAATTATTAGCTGTAAGTAAAACCCGTCCAATAGAAGATGTTCGTACTGCTTTTAGCGAAAATCAGTCACATTTTGGCGAAAATTACCTTCAAGATGCTTTATCCAAGATAAGCGGTATTTCAGATCCCGCGATTAATTGGCACTTTATTGGCACAATCCAATCTAATAAAACCCGGCAAATCGCTGAAAATTTTAGTTGGGTACACACCATCGATCGTTTAAAAATTGCACAACGACTCAGCGAACAACGCCACCCCGAACATCCCCCCCTCAATGTTTGTATCCAGGTGAATACCAGTGATGAAAGCAGTAAATCTGGTGTCAACATTGAAGAAACCCTGGTTTTAGCCAAAGAAATTAGCTCATTGCCTCATATTCATTTACGTGGATTAATGACTATTCCTGCAGCAACAGGTAATTTTGAACAACAACGACAACCCTTTCGTTTACTGCATGAATTAAAAGAGGAAATACAGTCTCAAGGAATAGAACTGGATACTCTTTCCATGGGAATGAGCAACGACATGGAAGCTGCTATAGCAGAAGGCTCAACCATAGTGAGAATAGGCACTGCGATATTTGGGCAAAGAATCAGAAAAGATTAGCCACGAACGACTGCATGGACGCAGGAGGTACGAGCCCACGGATGGGCGAAGGTAGAACAATGCAGGAGCAATTGTCGAGAGCAACGCAGGAGCAGTTGCCGAGAACACCAGGGAAAACAAAAATATCAAACCACGGGGCTCACTGGGAAAATTATTGTTATGTAACCCTGCAAACCTCACGTTCCTCCTGGTTATTTATTTTTCTTGGTGTTCTTCGTGCCCTTCGTGGTTTAATATATTCTAAATTATTATTTGGTATAGTAAATTTATGAATAATCAAAAAATTGGTTTTATTGGTGCGGGCAATATGGCGCGAAGCCTGATTGGTGGCTTAATTTCCAGCGGTGTTAAAAGTGATCATCTTTTTGCTACCGATCCGAATGAAGATATACGCAATTCATTATCAAAAGATTTTTCGATTCAGACTTTTGCCGAAAATCAAAAACTTGTCGATGAATGTGATGTAATTGTTTTTTCAGTCAAACCACAAGTTTTAAAAGAGGTTGTAACGCCACTTCAGGCAAAAGATGCAGCACTCTATTTAACCATTGCAGCAGGCATACCTAGTGAAAGTTTGAATAACTGGTTAGGTTCAAATAAAGCCATTGTCCGTGCAATGCCAAATACGCCGGCTTTGGTTTTAAGCGGTGCCAGTGGTTTATATGCAAATTCTCATGTAAGTGAAGAACAAAAAGAGTTTGCCGAATCAATTTTACGTGCCGTCGGGCTCACTGTCTGGGTTGAAAAAGAAGCGCAGCTTGATGCTGTTACTGCACTTTCAGGTAGTGGCCCGGCGTATTTCTTTATGGTGATGGAAGCCATGGAAAAAGCAGGTGAAGAATTAGGTTTACCAGCTAACACTGCCCGTTTGTTAGCGATTCAAACCGGCTTTGGTGCAACTAAACTTGCTCTGGAAGTTGATGAAGCTCCTGCAGCATTAAGAAAAAAAGTTACTTCACCAGGTGGTACAACTGAGCAAGCCATTAAAACTTTTGAAGAACAAGGTCTGATAGAGATCTTCAGTAAAGCAATGAAAGCCGCACATGATCGTGCAAAAGAGCTTGCAGACGAATTAGGAAAATAAACAATGAATCCATTAAGTAACGCCGGCGTTTTTTTAGTTTCTACTTTATTTGGTTTATATATTTTAGCCATCATGTTGCGACTTATTCTACAAATGGTTCGAGCAGATTTTTATAATCCTGTTTCACGATTTATTGTAAAAATAACAAATCCACCATTAAAACCTTTACGACGATTTATTCCTGGCTTTGCCGGAATCGATATGGCATCCGTTCTGGTAATGCTGACATTACAAATGCTGGAATTTTTCATTATTACATTAATGCGTAATTTTCCCACTCCGGATATTCTGGGTTTAGTCCTTTATGCTTTGGTTGAATTAGTATCATTAGGATTTTATGTTTTCTTGTTCTCAATATTTATTTTAGCACTCTTAAGCTGGATCAACCCTGGCCAACATAACCCCATTAATAATTTACTACACCAGATTACCGAACCAGTATTACGTCCGGCAAGAAGACTACTGCCACCCATGTCAGGCATGGATTTATCTCCTATGCTGGCAATGGTTGGTTTATGGTTAATAAAACTATTGTTACTTGATCCGCTTGGTAACTGGGCAAAAGGAATGATGTATCCCGCAGCACGTGTCTTGATAAACTAGCACTGCATCGAATTGTTATGCCGTCTTTTTATAAATGGGAAGGCGATAACCTGTTGTTAAATCTTTACGTACAAGCCAATGCAAAAAAAAATGAGCTCATAGGACAATATGGTGATAATCTGAAAGTACGTATTACTGCCCTTCCAATAGATAACAAGGCCAACAAACACTTACTCAAATTTTTAGCCGGGGTTTTTGCCGTCCCCCCTTCTCGTGTAAAGCTCATTAAAGGCGAAAACCTGCGAACTAAACGTATTCAAATTTTAAGTCCGGTTAAACTTCCAGAACTGATAAAAACATCTAAACTTAAAGACCGCCAGTAATTCTTATCACTTTTTATATCCATCTACTTCAGGTACCCCCCTATTTTCCCGGCACAAACCAGATTTAAACTTAAAAAATAGCGTCCTTAAACGAAAACCACAACCAAATATTATTTCAACTATTTTCCTAATTAGGCTAAATTAATCTCTCAAATTGCCGTTATATTTCTTAGTGTTAGCGTCTTCTGTTAAGATATTGCTACATAAAGTACGGAAAAATCAGCAATAATGCTTTGAACGAGTAAAAAAGTATATAAATAACTATTATAATCAACAAGTTAACTACAGACTTTAGGAATACCATGGCGACTGACCGTTTTACAGATCAAATGCAGGCATATGGCCGCTGGCGCTCAGACATCACTGAGGCCATTGAAAAATATCAAAAATGGCTTGAAAGTAACAAAATGAGCTCAGCTGAAGTTGAGATTCGTATTTATGAACTCATTGAAGCACTGAAATCAGATCATCTCACCATCGCATTTGTTGCAGAATTTGCCCGAGGAAAAACCGAGCTGATTAATGCTATTTTCTTCTCTGAATATGACAGGCGCTTACTCCCGTCAGAAGCGGGTCGTACTACGATGTGCCCAACTGAACTTTTCTTTGATTCTGAAGCAAACCAAAGTTACATCCGCCTTTTACCTATAGAAACTCGTTTAGAAGAAATGAGTATTCAGGAACATAAAAAGAACCCAATCAACTGGACTTCAATTGCCCTGGATACCAGTTCGTCTGAAAAAATGGCTGAAGCCTTCCTTGAAGTGGTTAAAACAAAACGAGTGCCTTTACCCGTAGCTGAAAAACTTGGGCTCTCTGAGTACCGTGAAAATGAATCCGATAACATGGTTGATATTCCAATGTGGCGCCATGCTTTAATCAGCTTTCCTCATCCTTTACTAAAAGAAGGCTTAACTATTCTGGATACCCCGGGTTTAAATGCGCTGGGCAATGAACCTGAACTCACCATTAACATGTTACCCAGTGCCCAGGCGGTGGTATTTGTATTAGCTGCCGATACAGGTGTAACAAAATCTGACCTGGATATGTGGACTCAAAATGTTCAACCTTTAGGTGGTGACGCCAAACATGGTCGTATTGTTGTGCTCAATAAAGTTGATACCTTATGGGATGACCTCAAAAGCGAAGATGCCATTCAGGCTAGTGTAGCTACACAATGCAGTTCTGCTGCTAAAATGCTAAATATCGGAATTGAAAATGTATTCCCCGTTTCAGCGCAAAAAGGCCTGCTGGCAAAGATTCGTCACGACACTGAATTACTGGATAAAAGTAATATCCTGTCATTAGAGTACATCCTGGCAAAGGACATTTTACCGCAAAAACAAAAAATTGTTCGAAACAGTATTGTGGGTGAAATAGGCAACATGGCTGAAGAGTCACGTAATTTAATTTCATCACGCCTCAATGACACCAATAAGCAATTAAAAGAACTTCAGGGGTTGAGTGGTAAAAATGAAGATGTTATTGGTCATTTGATGAAAAAAACGCGTGAAGAACAAACAATTTATCATAAGAGTGTAGAAAGTTTTCAGGCCAATAAAAAATCATTCTCTGAAAACCATAAATTACTGATGCAAACATTAAGTTTGACTCAGCTTGATGAATTAATGGCAAAAACACGAAAAGAAATGACCGGTACCTGGACCACTAACGGTTTAAAAAGTGGCATGAAAGAATTTTTTGATATCATATCGTCTACGATTACCTCTGCCTCACAACAAGCAGATAAAGTGAATATGCTGCTGCAAACTATTTACCGCTCATTTAATAAAGAACATGGGCTGGCGGATGTTAAGCCCAAGTTATTTAGCATGGGAAAATATAAGCGTGATTTAGAACGCTTAAACCATGAAGCAGAAGCCTATCGTAGCAGTGCGAAAATGGCCGCAACAGAACAGGCTTTTGTTGTAAAAAAATTCTTTATTTCGATGGTAAGTCACGCTCGCAATACCTTCTTCCAGGCACATCAGGAAGTTGAAGCATGGGGCAAAGCCGGTATGGCCCCTCTGGTTGCCCGTATTAAAGAGCATAGAAACCAAATGGAAAAACGCCTGGAAAGCCTGCGTAAAATTAATGAATCACGTGATACTTTACAAACACGTATCTCAGAGCTGGAAGCGAGTGCAGAAGTGCTCAACGTACAACTTGCCGATCTGAATATGTTGATGGAAACATTAAACAGACCGCTTGATGATTTTATTTCCAGTGATGATGATGCCCAGGTTGCTTAACATATAAATATTATCCCTTTTCTATCTTAAAGGCCCCTCATTTGAGGGGCCTTTTTCACTTATAAAATGTAGAACTTCAAAATTAATACTTCTGTCAAGTGGGTAAACCCTCGTGTTATTGTCTATATTTAAACAATAAGAGCATTTTTGCACGGATAGTAAAAAGTTAGAATATAAGAAGAAACCAATGAAAAAGCGAAATGTACACGATGTACATGAGCATTATCAGTGAGATTTCGTTGTAGCTTGCTCATTATATAATGGGACGTGCAACTCAAACTTTTTAATATTCATGTAAAGTTCTATATCACAAGGAGTAACAAATATGACTTTATCTCGTGTTATGGGTTTAGCTTTACTCATAAGTATGCCCTTTAGTAGTTACGCTGAGAATGTTGCGAAATTTGGAGATTACGTTATCCATCATACTGCGCTGCCTACCGATATACTATTACCTGAAGTCGCCCGGGCCTATAAAATTAAACGCAGTAAAAACCGTGGCATGTTAAATATCGTGGTACAACACAAAGGGAAAGGTGTCGGAGCCAAAGTTACCGGTACGGGTACAAATCTAAATTCACAATTAAAACATTTAGAATTTAGAGAAATAAAGGATGGCGATGTTACTTATTATATTTCCAGTTTTCGAGTAACAAATAAAGAAACCATAAACTTTAAAATCAAGGTGCAACCTGAGGGCTCCAGCACAACACACACAATTAAATTTAAGAAAGAATTTTATACAGACTAAAGCAACTTAAATAATATTAATAATTTATACTGCCTGTCATTGCTGTGTTGAACAGCAATGACAGATTCTTCATAAGCAACTCTTCAAAAATTTTTGTATAATACTCATTTTAAAATCTGAGTAGAAAACAATGAGTACAGAAAAAAAATTACATACCCGTAGCGAATCGAAATGTGAATTATGTTCCGCCACAGAGAACCTTTCTGTTTATGAGATCCCACCTGAATCTAATGCAAGTCCAGAACAATCTGTACTGATCTGCGAAACCTGTAAAGCGCAAATAGATGATCCAGAAAAGATGGATGCCAACCACTGGCGTTGCCTGAATGACAGTATGTGGAGTCAGGTTCCAGCTGTACAGGTAATGGCATGGCGTATGTTGACTCGTTTAAGTAACGAAGGCTGGCCGCAAGATTTACTTGATATACTTTATCTGGATGACGATACACTAACCTGGGCTCAGGCCAGCGGCGAAGGCCAGAGTAATAATGAAGACAGAGTTAAACATCTTGATTGTAACGGGGCCATACTTGAAGCGGGTGATACTGTAACCCTGACAAAAGATCTCAATGTTAAAGGTGCCAATTTTACCGCTAAACGTGGCACAGCTGTACGTAGAATCTCACTCGTTGTTGATAATGCCAAACAAATCGAAGGTAAGGTGGATGGTCAGCATATTGTTATATTGACTGAGTTTGTTAAAAAATCAAACTAATTATAGCCACGATAAAACATCACTCCGGCAAAAATCATAATCATCACTCCGGCAACCTGTCTGACCCAGGGCTGCTGGATAAATTGATTTAAGGTTGAAGCAAACACACCCATTAGTAACAAGTTAGGTAAAGTACCTAAACCAAAACTTAACATCAACAGCCCACCTTCCAGTGGGCTTTGTGTTGATATAGTCCAGATAATAACGCTGTACACAAGGCCACAAGGTAACCAGCCCCAAACCAGCCCCAAAAAAAAAGCATGTCGGTATGACCTGACTGGCATAAAACGTCGGCCTAAAGGTTCAAGCCGTTTCCAGATAACTTTTCCACCCCAGCGTTCTATTTTCGCAAGACCTTTCCACCAACCTGCAATATATAAACCTAAAGCCAACATGAAAATGGCTGCGATAATTTCCAGTGTTTGTTGAATGGAATAAAGGGTAAACAGGTGACTGCCTAACCAGCCAATACCCCCCATTAAAATACCCGCAAGGGTATAACTGCTGATCCGACCCGTGTTATATGACAAAAGATAAGGTAATATCTTTCTAAAATTTTTCTTAGGTTCTTTGTCTATTCCACAATCCAAACCCAGGCAAAGTGCACCAACAATGCCACCACACATACCAACGCAATGTACACCGCCAAAAAGACCAACAAGAAATGCTGCTATGTAAGATGTTTCAATGATCATTAACTTTCAGAATTTGTATCTTGATGTTTCATTAAATACATAACCATAAAAATAGCGGGCAAACCTAATGCCGCAGCATAACTGAAGAAAAAGATATAACCTTCTGCATCAATAACCATACCTGAAAAACCAGAAATAAATTTTGGCCCTAATGTCATTATTGAACTAAACAATGCATATTGGGTAGCGGTATAGGCTTTATTGGTAAGTGAAGATAAATAAGCAATAAAGGCTGTACTGGCCAGACCACCAGAAAAATTATCGCTGCTTAATACTATTGCTAAACCTAATATGCTGTGCCCATTATCGGCTAACAACGCAAACATCAGGTTAGTTAAAGAAACAAGGATTGCCCCTAACAATAAAATTCGTAAAATGCCATATCGTACAACGAGTACACCGCCTATAAATGCTCCCAGCAAAGTCATAAATACACCAAATATTTTTGCAATATTGGCAATTTCAATAACACTAAATCCCATATCAATATAAAAAGGATGCGTCATATTCGCCAAAACAATATCACTAATACGATAAATTCCAATAAATAAAAGAACAAATAATGCCTGTCGTGAATTACGTTGAAAAAACTCAGTGAACGGACAAATTACCGCACCAATAAACCAGGCCACTGGCATACGTAACATATCGGGAATATGAGCTGTTGTTTCCAAAAAATCTATAACCCGCTGTTCCTGCATATACGTTTGTTGACTTATATTACGTTCAGGTTCGCTTATCACTAACACAGTAATAATCCCTACAGCCATAAAAGCGGCCATGACCATATAAGCCACTGTCCAGGAAAAATATTCTGAAATATAAAGCGCTGCAGCGCCGGCAACTAAAGCAGCTGCAATACGCCAGCCTGCCTGGTAGGTGGCTGCCATAGCCCCCTGAAATTCATCTTTAACCGCTTCGATACGGTAAGCATCAATGACAATATCCTGAGTTGCAGATGCAAACGCCACTAACAAAGCAAACAAGGCCATTTGGGTTAAATATTGAGAGGGATCTGTCCAGGCCATGCCAAGCAAACCGGCGATAATTCCAACTTGCGCTAATAACATCCAACTACGACGCTGCCCCAGTAATTTTGTAAGCAGAGGTAATGGAAGCCGATCAACTATTGGAGCCCAGAAAATTTTTATCGAATAAGTAATACCTATCCAGGCAAAAAAACCAATGATTGTTTTCGAAATACCTATTTGACGTAGCCAGGTAGATAACGTTGTAAAGACTAATGGAAAAGGTAACCCGGCAGAAAAGCCTAAAAAAAACATCGCCAAAACACGACGATTTAAATATATATTAAATGCACTCGACCAGCTTTTTTCAGATTTTAAGTTGTGTTGTAAAGACATATTAATCCACATCAAACTATTTTTAATACTTTAACACTTATTGTCTGTCAAAGTTATTTCAAACTAGCAGAAAATATTAAAAATACGTTATATCACTGCTATCCCGTTAATATTGTTACATTGTGTAGAATAATGCTTGTATAACAAAGTATTTCGTTTGCCAGATATAAATAAGCATGAAAGAATCATCATCATACCCGCACAGGCAGGTATCTAGTAAGATGTTGATCCGATTACGCATTTATATTCTCTGGATTCCAGCCTGCGCGGGAATGACGAGTTAACGGGACAGCAGTGATGTTATATAAAATATTAATTTGGAATAGAGTTATGAAAAAACGTCATAGTAATATTATATCCCTTATCACCGTCGCCACTTTTACAAATAAATATAGTGCCCACGCCGCTCAGGTATCATTATTGTAACTGTTTCACCAAGGTAGGTACTGCAACTAGTCTCGTCTGCCTACACTTGAAAACCGAAAAATTTGGCCAAATTAAAACCTTAATTAAACTAATTTTAAAATTTTATCAAACTAAATCCACACTTCAATGTCACACTCATATATGAGTAAAACTTATATCATACTCAATTACTGACAATGGTTAATTTAAAAAGAGGATTAGGCGTGCCCCAGCAACTTATTCAAGTATTAAAAGAATACATAAATAAAAATATCATAGGCCAACAAGACCTGGTTAATAAGCTGTTAATCGCTTTACTGGCGGACGGTCATTTATTAGTCGAAGGTGCTCCCGGTCTGGCGAAGACGCGCGCAATTAAAATATTGAGTGATGGAATTGAAGGTGATTTCCAGCGTGTACAATTCACCCCCGATTTGTTACCGGCAGATTTAACCGGTACAGAAATTTATCGACCACAGGACGGCAGCTTTAAATTTCAGCGCGGCCCTTTATTTCACAACCTTGTACTTGCTGATGAAATAAATCGTGCTCCTGCCAAAGTTCAGTCTGCGTTACTTGAAGCCATGGCAGAAAGACAAATTACGGTTGCTTCAACCACCTATCCATTGCCTGAATTATTCCTGGTTATGGCAACACAAAACCCGATTGAGCAAGAAGGTACTTATCCTCTGCCCGAAGCACAACTGGATCGTTTCTTATTACATGTTTTTGTTGACTACCCTGATGTTGAAGCTGAAAAAGAAATTTTAGCTTTAACCAGAAATGAAGCAAAATCAAAAGGAGATACCGCCTCTAAAACTATCGTTCCAATACCACAACAAGCATTATTTAATGCACGGCAACAAGTGCTTAATATTCACATGGCAGAAAACCTGGAAGACTACTTATTAGAAATTGTGACAAAAACACGTGAGCCAAAAGCCTATGGCGACGATCTTGCTAGCTGGATTGAATACGGTGCAAGCCCTCGCGCAAGTATTGCTTTAGATCGTTGTGCTCGAGCTCACGCCTGGTTAAATGGGCGTGACTTTGTTGCACCGGAAGATATTCAGGAAATGGTACACGATGTTTTACGTCACCGAATTATTTTGAGTTTTGAAGCTGAAGCAGAAGGTATTACTAAAGATAAATTTATTGATACTTTGCTCTCACGTATTGCTGTACCTTAAAAATTATGGAAGTTAAATTACATAAAGATAAAGCTGATGATATTGTCCGTGTAAAACTTGAAACGCTGATCAAACTTAGTCAACAAGCTCATCAACTGCCGCTAAAATCAAAGCGTGTTCTTTCGCGTTTGAATGGCAATTTTATTTCACCATTTAAAGGGCGCGGAATGGAATTTGATGAAGCACGCCCATACCAACCAGGTGATGATATTCGCAGTATTGACTGGCGTGTTACAGCGCGAAGCGGAAAAACACATACCAAGCTTTATCGTGAAGAGCGTGAACGCCCGGTATTAATTTGGGTCGACCTGCGCAAGCCAATGTTTTTTGCCAGCCAGGGCATGTTTAAGTCTGTGCTTGCAGCCAAGGCCGCTGCCTTATTAGCATGGAGTAGTACGCAACATAATGATCGTCTTGGTGGGATCATTTTTTCAGAAGAGCAACACAACGAGTTAAGACCTAAACGAGGTAAATCTGCAACCCTGCATTTCCTGCAACAACTTGCTAAACACTCTGCATGGGATAAAAATAATCGCAATGCGATGACAGATTCTATAATAGAAAGCCAGTCTGCCGAACATGCTTTAAACCGACTACGACGTGTCGCTAAACCAGGAAGTTTGATATTTTTAATTTCTGACTTCCGCAATATGCATGATCACGAAAATACTAACATTGAATCCAGTCTTGCAAAATTATCAAAGCATAATGATTTGGTGATGTTGTTTATTAACGACCCGCTTGAACAGCAATTGCCTCCTGCTGGATTTTATAAAATCACTGACGGTCAAAATGAACTGACCATCAATACTTACAATCCTGATTTACGCTCACAATACCAACAACGCTTTAACACGCACCAACAATATTTAAAAGACTTGTGCGTTAAGCTAGGTATTTTTTATATGAACATTTCGACCGATAAACCTTTACTTGAATCACTACAAAAAGGTCTAAATTTAAGATCTAAATTTTAAATATTGTTTTATGAATTTGCCCAATCTATGAATTTACCCAGTCAAAGTCCAGCTAACTTACGCGATATACATCTGCCTGATGCCATATCATGGTGGCCACCCGCGATTGGCTGGTGGATATTGCTTGCACTCATTATTCTGGCTTTTATATTTATACCAAAATTATATCGTCGTATGGCATATACACCGTTAAAAAAAGTGGCAAACAATACTTTTCAAAATATTGTGGATAAATATAACGAATCTAATAACAATTCAAATTTCGTGAATGAAACGTCTCAATTCCTGCGCCAAACAGCCATGAGCTATTGTGGTCGTGAAGAGATAGCCCAACTCACAGGTGATCAATGGGTACAAGCACTCAATAATATTACCGAGCAAGATCACTTTAACGATAATATAAAACAAAGCCTTCTTAATGCGCCATATCAAAAAAATATCAATATCGATGTAGAACTACTTATTGAATCGGTACAAAATTGGTTATCCGACTTACCCAAACATCCTAAAGGGTTAAATAAATGATTCAGTTTATCTGGCCATGGATAGCAGTACTTCTGCCCTTACCTTTATTAATCCGTTTTCTGCTGCCTGCTAAGAACACATTAAAAGATGCTGCGCTGCGCATCCCTTTTATGGATGATTTTAATGCGACTATAACAGCAGATAATGTAACAAAGAAAAATACAGCTTTAATGTTATTAGCAACGGTTGCCTGGTGTTTATTCATTTTCGCTGCAACACGGCCACAATGGTTAGGAGACCCCGTTGAGCTGCCCATAAGTGGCCGCGACTTAATGATGGCAGTTGATTTATCAGGCTCGATGCAAGTTGAAGATTTTAAAATTAACGGGCAAACCGTTAATCGATTACAAGCCACAAAATATGTTGCCTCACAATTCATTAGCTCACGCCAGGGCGATCGGATTGGTCTGATTTTATTTGGACGACAAGCTTATTTACAAACACCACTGACCTTTGACAGAAAAACAGTCAATACTTTTTTACAAGAAGCGGCGATTGGACTTGCCGGACAAGAAACGGCAATTGGTGATGCCATTGGTCTGGCAATAAAACGTTTAGTTAACCTAGACAATCCGGAATCAGACAATCCTCAAAGTCGCGTCTTGATTTTACTGACTGATGGTGCAAACACAGCAGGTGAAATCACACCGATTAAAGCAGCTGAATTAGCAGCAACCAACCATTTAAAGATTTATACCATCGGTATTGGTGCTGATGAAATGATTCGCCAGTCTTTTTTTGGTGTACAACGGATAAACCCATCGGCTGACCTTGATGAAATAACTCTCAAGGCTATCGCAGATAAAACAGGCGGCCGTTATTTTAGAGCAAGAGATACCAACGAATTGAAAAAAATATATTCTCTACTTAATAAACTGGAACCAACAGAAAAAGAGTCACAAA
Source organism: uncultured Thioalkalispiraceae bacterium (assembly GCA_964654445.1). GTDB lineage: Bacteria > Pseudomonadota > Gammaproteobacteria > UBA6429 > Thiohalophilaceae > JAGLTQ01. The sequence goes on along the minus strand of CAZZIS010000001.1, from coordinate 49,850 downwards.
GTTTTAGACCCATAACCTCTTTATATTACTGGCCGCTTTCTATTGCTGCGATTATTGTTTTTTTAATTTCATTATTTGAAATATATCCTTATATACTTAATATATTTTCTACTTCATCAAATAAATTAAAAGGGGGGGAATAATATGGAACTCTTTTTGTTACAATTACATTTTATTCGACCAGCATGGTTTTATGCTTTCATTCCCCTTATATTAATTTCACTTGTATTAATTCGAGCAAACAAACAAGGAAGAAGCTGGACGAACATTATCGATCCTAAGCTTTTACCGCATTTACTGGTGGGACAATCTATTAAGAAATCATCAATAAATAGCTTATTAGTATTTATGGCAGGCACACTCGCCATACTTTCCTTAGCTGGCCCTGCCTGGGAAAAAAGACCACAACCTGTATTTAAAGATAAATCAGCATTGGTAATTGCTCTCGACTTATCCAGCTCAATGGATGCAGCGGACATAAAACCTTCTCGACTTACCCGGGCCAGACATAAAATCATCGATATATTAAAACAACGAAAAATTGGTCAAACAGCTTTACTCGTTTATGCAGGTAGTGCCTTTGTTGTTACCCCGCTAACCGATGACACTGCGACGATAACATCTTTATTGGAAAGTTTAACCACCGACCTGATGCCCGCACAAGGCACACGAACTGACAAAGCGCTGTTACTTGCAACATCACTTTTAAAAAATGCCGACGTACATCAGGGTGATATTTTATTGGTTACAGATGGTATAGAAAAAGAAGCTAAAAAAATATTTGAACAAGTATCGAAACAACACCGTATTTCAATACTGGCAGTGGCAACAACACAAGGCGGACCTATCCCTTTACCGTCAGGTGGTTTTCTAAAAGATCATCGTGGCAATATTGTTATACCCAAGCTTGATATAGAAAATTTTAAAAGCTTCAGCAATATCAGTAATGGACGTTTTAGTACTCTCAGTGCCGATGATAGAGATATTAAAACAGTTGGAAGTTTATTTAATCAGTCACATATAAGCAACAGTAATAACTCGAGTAAAACAAAATTCAAAACGGATAGTTGGTATGAACAAGGTGCATGGTTATTGCTGTTATTGATTCCTGTTGCTGCATTAGCATTTCGCCGCGGCATTTTATTTCTATTTGTATTTTTTATTCTTCAACAACCACAATATGTTGAAGCAAGCGGCTTATGGAACTCACTTTGGAAAAATACTGATCAACGCGCAAGTGAAAAGCTGAAAGACAATAATCCCGCAGAAGCAGCAAAACTATTTAACAATAAACAATGGAAAGCCGCTTCTTACTATAAAAATAAACAATACCATAAAACTATTAATACTTTAAAAAATATTGATACAGCCGATGCGCATTACAATGCGGGGAATGCTTACGCTAAACTTGGACAAATAGACAAGGCGATTGAAGAATACAATAAAAGTATCAAAATTAACCCTAAGCATGAAGATGCTATTTACAATAAAAAAATATTAGAAAGCCGAAAAAAAGATAACAAAAAACAAGACTCCAGCAATAAAAAATCTGGCGACAAAAAGAAAAATAATAATAAAAAGATGAATAAAGACAAGAACAATAAAGACCAGAAGAATAAGAAAAAAGGTGACGATAAAAAACAATCCGATTCTGATAAAAGAGAAAATTCTGGAAATAAAGCTAATAAAGATAACGGTCAATCAAAAGAAAAGAAAAATAAGGACAAAGATACAAACAAGAATAATGAACAAAAACAAACCGGGAAAAAACAGGATACAAACAAAGAAAAATCGAGTAAAGAAAAATTAGAACAAGCGAAATTAAATCAAGAGAAAAACAAACTATCAGAGCAAAAAAAACAAAAAATCAAGGAGCAGAAAGTCACAAAACAATGGTTACGTCGAATCCCTGATGATCCCGGTGGATTATTAAGAAATAAATTTAAATACCAATACCAACGACAACAAAACCAACAAAGTGAACAAGATAACTGGTAACAAATTATGAAAACGCTTATTAGTCTATTATTTTTAATCGCATTCAATAATGTCTATGCTACTAATATTACTGCACAACTTGATGTTAATCCGGTATTAGTGAATGACACCTTTCATTTAATCTATACAGCTTCAGGCTCGGTTGATGATGATCCTGACTTTAATCCAATCACGAATGACTTTGAACTACTCGGTACACGACAAAGCACTAATATGAGTATGATCAACGGCAACATTACACGCAGTAAAAAATGGACGTTAACCCTGCTTTCAAAAAAAGTCGGTACTTTTACTATTCCCGCTATTTCATTTGGTTCGGATCGTGCGCCAGAAGTAAAAGTGATAATTAAAAATATTGTTGCCTCAAATGGTGCCACACCAAATCAAGACTTTTCTCTTGAAATAACCGCATCACAACAAAATGGCTTTGTACAACAACAGTTTATCATTACGGTTAAATTACTCATTGCTAAAAACATCAACAACTATCAATTTGGCGATTTAACAACCAGTAATCCTGACACACTCATATTACCACTCGGTAAAGATCAGCAATACAAAACCTATCGTGGCACAAAACAATATATTGTGGTTGAGAAAAAATATGCCGTTTTTCCGCAAAAAGCGGAAACATTAAAAATTAATCCATTTATCGCGGCTGTTACAATGGATCAACCGTCAGGTTCACGCTTCTATGATCCTTTTAATATGCGTACTACATCTAAACGTTTGTACAGTAAAAATATCAATTTATCTATTCAGGATGTACCTGCACAGTATACTTCTGATACATGGTTACCCGGTACTTCACTTGAAATAACAGAACAGTGGCCTCGAAACAGCAAGTTTGTTGCTGGTGAACCAATCACACGCACGATTATCATAACAGCAAATGATTTAACCTCTGCGCAGCTACCTGAAATAAAACAATCCACTGTCAATGGAATAAAGCAGTATCCAGATAAACCCGAGATACTGGAAAAGAAAACAGCAACAGGGCTATTATCAAGCCATAAACAAAAAATCGCGCTTATACCAACAAAGGAAGGTAGTTACACTCTGCCCGAGATCAATATCCAGTGGTGGAATACAAAAACAAATAAAATAGAAACAGCTCATCTTGCGCAACGAACATTTACAGTACTGCCTGCTGTTAATAATGGAAATATTCCAATAACACCATTACAACAAGCTATTGATGCTTCTGAAAAAACCAATGCTTCACCATCACATTTACCTGAAATTAATCAACAAGCTAATAATAGTTCTTTCTGGTTTTGGATGAGCACAGTATTTATTTTTCTTTGGCTGGCAACACTGGCTTTATGGTGGCGCTCTATTTCCAAACAACCCCAAGCTATATCAAAACAAAATAATACCGAGCAATCGATTAAGTTATGCTTAAAAAATCTAAAATCTTCATGTGAGCAAAATAATGCTCAAGAGACTAAAAAAGCATTACTAGCATGGGCAAAAATTATTTTCGTAGAAAGTCATCCAAATAACTTATCAGACATTTCCAGACAAGTTGATAAACCGTTGCAACAAAGCATTAACAAGCTTAATAAATATCTTTATAGTGCAGCGGACTCTGACTGGAAATGTGAAAATATTTATCATTTATGTAAAAGCTTCAAACCTGCTCATACAGAGAAAATAAAAAAAAGTAATTCTGCTGAACTGGAAGCCTTTAATTGTAAATAAATTTATTTTATTTCAAAATCATAATCAATTGTCAGTGGCGCATGATCTGAAAACCAGTTTTCTTTATAAACAGAGGCTTTCTTTACTTTACCCTTTAGTCCCGGCGTAACAAATTGGTAATCAATCCGCCAACCCACATTGTTGGCTCGTGCATTACCGCGATTTGACCACCATGTGTATTCACCCGAATTTTTATTCATCTCACGAAACGCGTCGATATACCCAACATCTTCAATCACGCTTTCAACCCATGCCTGATCTTCAGGAGTACAACCCGAATTTTTTTGATTACTTTTCCAATTCGTTATATCAATTTCTTTATGCACCACATTAAAATCACCACAAATCACAAACTCACGGCGCTTACGTTTCATCGCACGCATATCATCTAATAAATGGTCCATAAATTTGAGCTTATTTTGGTGTCGCTCCGGACTTGATGAACCCGAAGGCAAATAAAGTGATGCGACCGTTATTCCATCAAATTCTGCCTGAATCCAACGCCCTTCTGTATCAGCATGTGGCCAACCTAACCCTTTTGTAACTTTATTGGGTTTAGTTTTGCAGTAAATTGCCACTCCACTATAGCCCTTTTTCTCTGCATCAAAGTAATAACAATGGTATCCCTTAGGATAGAAAATACTATCGTCTAACTGATGTTCCTGGGCCTTGGTTTCCTGAATACAAATCACATCCGCACGCTGCTTTTTCATCCAGTCAAAAAAACCCTTTCGTTCCGCTGCACGGATACCATTCACATTTGCTGTAATAATTCGCATTACTCGTTATCCAATTCTGTTCACAAAACGTGTATCATACACGACCTGATCCACCACCTACATGCTGAATTGAGCTCAACGGAAATAAATCATGCGCGATTATCAAAAAGACTTTATCGAATTTTCATTAAAAAATGACGTCCTTCGCTTTGGCGAATTCACCTTAAAATCAGGCCGAGTCAGCCCTTATTTTTTTAATGCCGGCTTATTTAATAGTGGTGAAGCGCTTGCCAAACTCGGGCAATATTATGCAACAGCTATTAAGGAAAGTGAGCTAAAGTTTGACGTATTATTTGGCCCCGCCTACAAAGGCATTCCGCTCGCAACCACCTGTGCCGTTGCCTTATACGAACATCAAAATACCAATATCCCTTACAGTTTTAATCGAAAAGAAGCCAAAATACACGGTGAAGGTGGCAACATTGTTGGTGCAGCGTTAGAAGGTGATATTTTAATAATTGATGATGTTATAACTGCCGGCACAGCCATCCGGGAATCGATGGATATGATTTCAGCTGCGGGAGCAAAACCAGCAGGCGTCATTATCGCGCTGGATCGCCAGGAAAAAGGTACCGGCGAACTTTCTGCCATTCAGGAAGTAGAACAACAATATAATATTCCTGTACTTAGTATTATTAAACTTGAACATTTGATCACCTATATAGAAGGGAATCCCGATTTTGCACAATACCTTGAAAAAGTAAAAGCGTACCGCGAGCAGTATGGTATTTAGTAAAGCAGTTTTAATATGGATATTTCAAAACTTACAGAACTCGTGATTAAAGAAAGCATGATATGGCTACCAAAGCTGGCTGCTGTAATATTCATCATTATTCTATTTTTTCTTTTAGCGAAGTTTGTACAACGAATTATTATAAAACTAGCAGATAAACTGGAGCTGGATCCGCACCTGACCACCTTTTTCGCACAAGCCAGCCGCGTAATATTTAGTTTGTTTGGTGTAATCACAGCACTAGGTACAGTAGGTGTCAATATATCCGCACTTGTTGCTGGTTTAGGTTTAACCGGTTTTGCACTCGGCTTTGCCTTTAAAGACACCATTTCAAATCTTTTATCCGGTGTCTTGATTCTTCTTTATCGCCCTTTCAACATCAACGATAAAATCAAAGTTGCAGGTTATGAAGGAAAAGTTATTTCCGTTGACTTGCGCTACACCAAGCTTAAATCTGAAGATGGCACTGTGTTAATCCCAAACTCCAGGTGTTTTACAGATCCAGTTGTTGTGTTTTCTAATAACACTCAACCATAAAATAAAAATAATTCTCGCTCAATACTGAAGTCCAGCAATCACCTTCTTAACAAATATACATTTTCTTAGCAATCTACCTATTAAGTTACAGTAAATCTCTAATATAATGTATGACAATGAAAAAAATTGCCTTCATAGGAACGGGACAAGTTAGACAAGCAATTGCTCATCAACTGGCTCGGGAAAATTTCTGTAATGATATTATTTTATTGGGACGCAATAAAGATATGGCCCAGGGGATTGCTCTTGATATCCAACATGCGATCCCTCTCTTTAAGTCTAATAACATTATTAGTGAAGACAACGACTACTCAGCTATAGCAAATTCAGACATTGTTGTTATTACAGCAGGTGTACCACGCAAACCGGGAATGTCTCGACTGGACTTGTTAGACTCAAACCGTGTTATTGTCGAAGATGTTACAAACATAATCGAGTTACCATTAAATGATGATGAACAAAAATTGTTACATCAATCAGCCGATGAAATAAAAGAAAAAATTGAACAGCTTAACGCTCTTTAATAAAACCCTTCAGCCAAAAATAATTTAGGCTCCTATCAACTACGTTACTATTTCATATATTCATTTAATCCAGTGGTTCCATCAAAATTACTGCTTCGCGATGTTTTCTTCATCATATTCTGCAAGCATTACTGTATCACGCCCATTCATCTTGGCTTTGTACATTCCCTTGTCCACCCTGTGGATCAAGCTCTCCACAGTATCCGTATCACGCAATCCGGTCACACCGATGCTTACTGTAAAGCCGACAACACAGCCTTCTGATCCCCGCGTTTCAACTGTATGACAATTTTTACGAATACGCTCTGCGGTTGCCATTGCTGCTGATTCATCCTCACCAGTGAGGACGGCTATGAATTCCTCTCCGCCATATCGTCCAATAAGGTTGTAATTGGACAGATCTCTCTTCAATAACCTGGAAAATGTCTGCAATACCTTATCACCGGTCAAATGACCATAGGTATCATTGACGCGCTTAAAAAAATCCAGATCAAAAAGCAGAATCGAAAGAGGAAGTCCCTGCTGTCTCGCCCGTGTTATTTCAGGTTCCAACCATTTATTGAGCACACGGCGATTGACCAAACCGGTGAGGGGATCGCGACTTGCTTCCCGGTATAGCCTGAGTAACATATGTAACTGTGCAAGCTGCGCCCATATGGCAATCCCTGCCAACAGCGTCAACAACCAGATATCAGCCAGCGAAGAAACTGTCAGTGACTCTTCAAAATAAATTTCACTGCCTAAGAAAGTAATACCAACCAGGGATGCATAGCCAATACCTTCAACCAGTGTCAATGGAAATATGGCGAGTAGAACAACCGTAAGATAAGGCAGAAAAGAATAACCTATCAATACTCCCTCCGCACCCGTATCTCCGCTTAAAACAAAGCGTGAGCATACATAAAACAGGCAGGGGATCAGAACAAAGGCCGTGAGACGCAGCTGTGCAGAATGCAGTTTTTGGGCACGACTGACTAACATGCCAAGAATAAAAAACAGTCCACTGTAAGCTAAACGCAAACTCAGGATAGCACCAAGGGATTCCTTGGGTACAATTAATATATCGACCGGAATCCAGAGAAGTGCGAGTAGAGCAAACATAAATGCCAGCAGGCGTACCCGCATGTAAATGAATTCAGCACGGGATCCATTAAAATCCCTTGAATGCGAGTCACTGCTTACAAGGTCATTGAAATTAGTTTGCCCTAGCCACTCCATGAGCCCCGGCGTTGCCCTCTTATCTGGCCCGGTATGATCCTGGCTGGTTTGCTTTGTCATTATTATCGCTCTAATTGTCATGTATTGGCTGATGTATGGACAATTTAACATCACCCGAGGATTAATTTCACCCCCACCATCAACGTTACTACTTCATATATCCGTTTAATCCAGCGATTGTCTTTTATAATCGAAAAGTGAGCACCCACATACCCACCCAATGCTGAAGCAACTAATAAAACAGGTACCCAATCCCAACGAATCGGGCCTTGTAACCCCAATGTTAACGCACCCGTTCCATTCCAGAATAATCCCACTAATACCAAAGTATAGGCTACGGCTTGCTTGTAATCTAAACCAAACCAACGCACCAGCCACAAAGTAACAAATAGGCCCGTCCCTGATGTTAATGAACCATTTAAAATACCAATAAAAAATAAAACACCAAGTCCTATAAAGCTCTGTTTAAAGTCTAGTGGCGATAACTGGATTGTTTGCCCCAGTTCTTTATGTACAACAGAATACAAGCCAAGCCCCATTGTCAGCATACCCAAAGCCAGTTCTGCAGGGCGCTCAGGGACATGTACAATCACCATCGCCCCCAGCACAACACCCGGTAAACCAGCTGCCAAAATGAGCACAGAAAATCGCCAATCGAGCGTTCCTTCCCTAAAGTGTCGACTTGTGGCGCCGATACCTAATGCTATAGTAGCCAGTTTATGAGTTGCCAGTGCAACGCTGAAGGGTAAACCAAGAAAAATGAGTACCGGTAATTGCAATAATCCTGCCCCGCCTCCGGCAAAAGCAGAAAAAGCATTTGCAATAAATGAAATGAGAAATAGTAGTATGCTATCTGTCACAAGATCTGCTACTTTAAATTAATAATTTTAAATAAAAGTGTAATTTGAAGTAACTCCGAATAAAATAATACACCTGAACATATTAGCGCACCTTAATCTATTAAAGAACAAATCAATTATGAAAAAAATATTCTCAACAGCTCTTACGATTATCTCTCTTTCAATTATAAGCTTTTTAATTGCACAACCTGTTTTGGCAGCAAAATTTAAATGCTGGACGAATAGCGAAGGTGTAAAAGAATGTGGTTCTTACGTACCAGCGGAATATTCTCAACAAAAAATTGAAACCCGTAGTAAATCTGGTCGAATTATTAAAGTTGAAGATCGTGCTAAAACAGAAGCTGAATTAGCAGAAATAGATCGTTTAGCTAAATTAAAAGAAATTGAAGATGCAAAAATTGCTGAACAATTTAAAAAAGATTCTATATTGTTAAAAACATTTTCGCGTGAACGTGATATTAATATGTTAAGAGACAGTAAGATTAATGTTATTGAAGGTATTATTACGGTAACAAATAGTAATAATAAAGCACTGAAGAAAAAACTCGAAAAATTGCAAAAACGTGCCGCAAATACTGAACGACGCAGTAAAAAACCACCTAAAAATATTTTAGATGACATAAAATCAATCGAAAACCGTATCCGTAAAAACATGAAATCTATTGAATCTAAACGTGAAGAACAAAAATTGATTCGTACTAAATTTGATAAAGACTTACAACGTTTTCGTACATTAAAAAATAAAAATGACAGGGCGGTATCTAAATCTAAACCAGGATCTAAATCCAGGACGCCTAAACGCTAATTTTTAAATTTCATGAAAACATCATTGCAAGTAATGCCCATTGGTTATTCCAGTGTTCAACGGGGGAACGCTTAAAACCTGAACGAACAAACTGAACAATTCGACCTTCTACAACAGCAAGTAATAAATTTGCCTGAGCCTGAACAGGGATCGTTAAGGCTAATTCCTTATTCATTTCACCTTCACGCAATACTTGTTTTAGTTGTGTTTCAAGTCGCTCATAAAACTGACTAACACGCATACGTAAGCGTTCGGTTTCACCCGTTAAAACTTCACCACTTAATATCCGGGTCAGTCCCGGGTTACGCTCAGAAAAGCCTAATAACAATGAAAGAATATTTTCACAACGTTTTAATGAGGAATCTTCTTCTTTAAGGATACGATTAATTAAAGTGAAAATACTATCTTCGATAAATTCAATTAATCCTTCAAACATTTTCGCTTTACTGGGAAAATGACGATAAAGTGCAGCTTCAGATACACCAACTGCTCGTGCCAGACCGGCAGTGGTAATCCGTTCACCAGGATTCATTTCAAGTTCATGAGCCAACGCTTCCAGAATCTGTTGACGACGTGAAGGCTTTTTTTCATTCTCTGCCATAATTATAACCTTTTAGTCCTAACCTTTAATTAAAGTACCCACACCTTCATCGGTAAGAAGCTCAAGTAAAACAGCATGTTCAACTCGACCGTCAATAATTTGTGCAGTTTGCACACCTGATCTAACCGCATCAATTGCACAGGCAATTTTTGGCAACATACCACCATAAATGGTTTCATCATCAATCAACGCTTGTACCTGATCAGCCGTTAAACCTGTTAAAAGTTTCTCATTTTTGTCCAATACACCCGGTGTATTGGTTAGCAACATTAACTTTTCTGCATTCAATGCTATCGACATTTTTCCTGCGACAATATCTGCATTAATATTATAAGACAGCCCGTCACCACAAACCCCTATCGGTGCAATAACAGGAATAAAATTACCCTGCATGAGCATATGGACAATTGATGCATCAATACTTTCAACCTCACCAACATGACCAATATCAATAATTTCAGTTGTTTTCATTTCAGGGGCATCATCTTCAAAACGCATTTTTTTCGCGTTAATCAGGCTACCATCCTTGCCGGTTAACCCAACAGCATGTCCACCTTGCTGATTAATCAGGTTAACAATATCTTTATTAACCTGGCCGCCTAAAACCATTTCAACAATATCCATGGTTTCAGAATCAGTTACCCGCATGCCTTTATAAAATTTACTTTCTTTACCAATTTGTTTAAGCATGTCACCTATTTGCGGTCCACCACCATGAACTACAACAGGATTCATACCAACCAGTTTCATTAAAACAATATCACGTGCAAAACCTTGTTTTAACGATTCATCCACCATAGCATTACCACCATATTTAATGACAATGGTTTTACCCTGGAAACGACGAATATAAGGCATAGCTTCCGTTAAGACGTTAGCTATATTTGCTGCTGAAGAAATTTCTAAACTCATGTTATTTTCTTTTTATCATTTATTAATACTATCAATACTATTACCTAAAAAGGTAAGTTAATATCCGATTGAAGTCCGGTTAATACTTCACGAAATTTGTTCTGAACCTCAGCCATCGCTTTTTTATTCTTACCTTCAAAACGCAATACCAGACATGGTGTTGTATTAGATGCACGCACCAGGCCCCAACCATCTGAATAATCAACGCGAATTCCATCAATCAGCGTTATCTCGGCATCGGTAAACATGATTGATTTTTCTATTAAGCGCTCCATAAACTTAAAATGCTCCCCTTCCTGCATCTGTATTTTTAATTCAGGTGTATTCACTGAATCAGGCAGACCTGAAAAAACAACTCGTGCCTGACGTAATTGTTTTGCCATTATTTCAAGTAAGCGTGCCGCTGAATACAAAGCATCATCAAAGCCATACCATCTTTCCTTAAAGAAAATATGTCCACTCATTTCACCTGCTAACAAAGCATTAGTTTCTTTCATTTTAGCTTTTATAAGCGAATGCCCTGTTTTCCACATTAATGGCTTGCCACCTTCTTCTTCAATAACAGTACGCAAATTACTAGAGCATTTGATATCATAAATAATATTTGCGCCAGGGTTGCGAGACAATACATCTTTAGCAAACAACATCATCAATCTGTCTGGCCAGATAATTTTACCATCTCCACTTACTACACCAATTCGATCGCCATCACCATCAAAAGCGATACCCAAATCTGCATTTTGTTTTTTAACTTCCGCGATTAAGTCCGCTAAATTTTCAGGTTGGCTGGGATCAGGGTGATGATTAGGGAAGTTTCCATCTACTTCACAGAACAAGGGGGTAACATCACACCCAAGCTGGGTAAACAATTTTGGTGCAACTACTCCAGCAACGCCATTGCCACAATCGATCACAATTTTCATTTTTCGTTTTAAGCTAATATCACTCGTTATACGATCGATATATTTATCTAATACTTTTTCATTTAAATAAGTACCTTCGCCAATGCTTAAATCATTATTTATAATTCTCTGACGTAATGCCTGGATAACATCACCTGATAAAGTTTCTCCACCTAAAACCATTTTAATACCGTTGTAATCAGGTGGGTTATGACTACCTGTTAACATCACACCAGTACCATTAGTCAGTTCCGCTGCAGCATAATAAAGCGTTGGAGTTGGTAACATACCAATATCAATAACCTTTAGACCGGATGCCATCAAGCCGGTAACCAAAGCCTTACCAAGTTCCGGGCCAGATAAACGGCCATCACGTGCAAAAATGATAGAGTCCAGCCCTCGTGCTTTCGCTTCACTGCCAATGGCATGACCAATAAATAAAATATTTTCGACGGTTAAAGTCTTACCAACAATACCGCGGATATCATAGGCTTTAAAAATCTCTTCCGGTAAAACCGGCAAATTAGCAGATGGTGTTGGTTTCTTTTCTTCTACAACACTACTTTTATCGCCCGCGCCATCAAATTCATCTAATGCAGACATATCATCCAGCTCTTCAAGGTGAATTGAATCAGCAGCCATAAACATCGGGTCAACATCAGGCAAAGAAGACTGGGTAGATTTTCCATTTTTAGTATCAGAGCTATCACGTTCACGATCCAGATTAGTCTGGTCAAGACGTATATTCATAACCTGACTGGCAGCTAACTTAAACTCGGTTAAACTAAAATCAAACTGATGTTTTTTAACACCTTTTAACGTACCGGTAACCAACATCAGGTATTTTTCTAAATCACGGGTTAATTCCTTGTGCAATAACTGGCGCAGGACAAAAACAACAATACCGGATAACGTAAGCCCCATAACAAGCGCAAATAGCATTCCAAGATTAAAGGCACTTTCACTCCCCTCATAAGGCGACCATGTTTCTACTTGCCAGTGTGTTCCTGGAATATCAATAATCGCATGAACACCTTGCTTGGATGCACTTCCCGCTTTAGCAATTAAATAGTTTTTTTCATTATCAATTTTTTGGTGAATTTCAAGATAGGAATCTCCGGCTACATTTTTCGCCCACCCATCCAAAAGTGTTGAATCAATTGCCAACTGTATAAACCCAATAACATTGCCACGTGAGGTAACCGCTTGCATAATATCTATATGTTGCTGCTTACCCTCAATCTCATGCATTTCAACCTGAACTTGTGAACTGTTTTTTCGGCTTTGATTAAGCAAATCCAGGCAAGCATAAGTAAAATGAGGTTCAAAACGTTTATCCGGCTGACTTGTTGTTGCAGGTAGTAAACGTATGCGCAATGCTTTTGGGAAAATAACTTTTAATTCTGCAGCTCGTTGCTTTATGGCTTGCAGATTTTTTGTGCTGAATATATTTATTAACGCAGGATCTCTCGCTAAACCATTTAAGACCTGACTATAAGTTTCAACCTGACTGGTAAATTTTAACGCAGTATTTTTAGCCACACTATTTGCAACAGTTTGACGCTGATGTGCCAAAGTACTTAATGGATCTTGCTGACCAAGATATAAACCCGCTGTCAATACGAACACAAACATTATAAAAGAAGCAAAACTAATTGCATTAATACTTAAGCCTGTATTTTCCTGTTTTTTATTTGCAGATGCTTTTTGTATTTTACTCAAAACTGTACCCCAACAATTTATAAAATATTTTAACCATGACCAGTATGACCAAAACCACCTTCTGCTCGCTCACTTTCATCAAAGCTTTCAACAATATCAAAGCTGGCTTGCACAACAGGAACAAAAACCAGTTGTGCCATACGATCACCAACGTTAATCGTAAAGTTATTCTGCCCCCTGTTCCAAACAGAAACAAATAATTGTCCCTGATAATCTGAATCAATCAAACCGACAAGATTACCTAATACAATGCCATGCTTATGACCTAACCCTGAACGTGGTAAAATAATCGCAGCCATCGACTCATCATCAATGTGTATTGCCATTCCCGTTGGCACCAGGTGTGTTTCACCCGGCTTAACTTCTAAAGACTCATCAATACACGCCCTTAAATCCAGCCCGGCTGAACCAGTCGTTGCATATTCTGGCAACGGAATCTCTTTTCCTATACGTGGGTCAAGAATCTTAAGTTTAATATTATGCATACAGCTACCACTCCAACTTTTATACTTCTAATTACATTTAATTATTTTTTTAATGAAATAACATTACTTTGATTTTCGGCATTAGCTTCATATAGGGAAAAACGTTGTGCTATGAGTGCAATTAATTGTCTTGCCAGTTTTGTTTTACTGCCCAGTTCCAACTTTAAGTCACCACCTTGCCAGTAAATACTCAATTCATTTGTATCGCTATTAAAGGTACCGGCCGTTTTTATCGCAGATGCTCCCACTAAATTAGCGACGATCATTTCAATATTTTTTTGTTTTAATTTGGCACGCGCATAGTTTTCCAAATCTTGTGTTTCTGCGGCAAAACCAACGCAAAATGTTTTTGCATAATTCGCTTTAACCATTGCCAGAATATCTGTATTTTTTTCCAGCTCTAAAATTAAACGATTTTCTTTCTTTTTAATTTTATCTTGTTGCACAGTCACTGGACGATAATCAGCAACAGCGGCAGTGGCCACAAAAATATCAGCAACAGCAATATGTTCTTTCACTGCAGCTTCCATCTCGGCTGCGCTTTCTACATTAATTTGTGTCACGCGATCAGGGCTTTCTAAACTCACCGGTCCACTAATCAATATAACTTTTGCAGATGCTTCTATTGCAGCTCCTGCAATGGCATAACCCATTTTTCCAGAACTATGGTTACTCAGGTAACGCACAGGATCTAATGCTTCTCGTGTTGGCCCAGCAGTAATTACTACCGTTAAACCACTTAAACTACCGATTGAGAATAAATCCGTTAAACGCGAAATGATAACTTCACTGTCAACCATGCGACCTTCGCCCACATCGCCACACGCTTGCTCTCCACTATCGGGACCAATAAATAACACACCACGTTGAGCTAGTAAGCGTACATTTTCCTGAGTCGCCTGATCAGCCCACATATGTTTATTCATTGCTGGTGCAATAGCCAGCGGCACATCAGCAGCAAGGCAAACCGCATTCAATAATTCATCAGCACGACCTTGTGCTAAACCCGCAAGACTATTTGCACTGGCAGGTGCGATTAAAATAACATCTGCCCAGCGTGCAAGTTCAATATGTCCCATTGCGGCTTCAGCTTCTGTATCAAGCAAATTTTCATGCACGGGAAAGCCGGATAATGCCTGAAAGGTTAGCGGGGTCACAAAGGCTTTTGCGCCATCTGTCATTACCACACGCACCTCAGCACCCGCTTCACGCAGACGGCGAATCAGCTCAGCTGATTTATATGCTGCAATGCTGCCAGTGACACCGAGTAATACCCTTTTATTTGTTAAGTGTTGCATAGTTATTAGTTTAACAGATTAGTGAACATTCACACCGCACACTATATACTATAGTTTATTAACCCATCACATTATTCATTATATTTAGAGCGGAATTTGACACGGAGGTCAAAATGCCAATTACCGACTGGCCAAAAGCCGAACGCCCACGTGAAAAACTGATCAATCTTGGCGCAAATGTTTTATCTGATGCTGAACTTCTTGCGATATTTTTACGCACTGGCATCAAGGGTAAAACAGCGGTTGATTTAGCCCGTGACATTATTTCTCACTTTGGCGGATTAAGAAATTTACTCATGGCAGACAAAAATGCATTTTGCCAGTTTTCCGGGCTTGGGGAAGCGAAATTTGCCCAGCTTCAGGCCGTACTCGAGCTTTCTCGTCGCCATCTGAAAGAAACTTTGCAGCGGGGTGACTTTTTACAAAATCCACAAGCGACGCAAGACTATCTAACAGCAAGATTACGTGATTTACCCTATGAAGTTTTTGCCTGCCTGTTTCTGGATAACCAGCATCGAGTCATTGAATTTGAGATTCTTTTTCAGGGTACTATCAATGGCGCTAGCGTGCATCCTCGAGAAGTGGTGCGAAAAACCCTGAAACACAATGCCGCCGCCCTGATTCTGGCACACAACCATCCTTCCGGCATAGCTGAGCCGAGCACAGCCGACCGCCATATTACCAAGCAACTGACTGAGGCACTTGCCCTGATTGACGTAAGAGTACTGGACCATATTGTCGTAGGAGATGGAGAATGTGTGGCTTTTTCAGAGCGCGGCTGGATATAAAAACAATTTCACCGCAGAGACGCAAAGAACGCAAAGAACGCAAAGAAATAAATATTTATAACCGCTTGCTACAATCTTAACCATTTTTTACATTATGATT
>CAZZIS010000001.1:0-33784 GCA_964654445.1 uncultured Thioalkalispiraceae bacterium | reverse complement strand
AAATAAATATTTATAACCGCTTGCTACAATCTTAACCATTTTTTACATTATGATTTAAGAAAACCAAATAATTGTTAAAGATTTTCTTGGCGTTCTTTGCGTCTCTGCGGTAAATCCTTTCTATTTTTAGCATTTGCTACTTGTATCTTGGCTCTGATCTACGTAAAATCCCCGCTCTTTGTCGCTGAGGCTCTTTTCCTAATATTCCTTGGCTGACCTGAATTTTGAAATTTTGGAGAATATCATGGCGAGAGTCTGTCAAGTAACTGGCAAGCGTCCAATGTCGGGAAACAACGTTTCTCATGCGAAAAACAGAACACGTCGTCGTTTTCTGCCAAACCTGCATTCGCACCGTTTTTGGGTAGAATCTGAAAAACGCTTTGTTCGTCTGCGTTTAACCTCAAAAGGCATGCGCATTATTGATAAAAAAGGCATTGATGTTGTGTTAGCTGATATGCGCGCCCGCGGCGAAAAGGTATAAGGAATAAATCATGGCTAAATCTGTATGTGAAAAAATTCGTTTAAACTCCAGTGCTGGTACCGGTCATTTTTACACGACTATGAAAAACAAGCGTAACATGCCTGAAAAAATGGAAATCAAAAAATACGACCCTGTGGTTCGTAAACACGTGATGTACAAAGAAGGCAAAATTAAATAGGTTAAATTTATTCAGTTTTGTTAAAAACCCGCATTTATGCGGGTTTTTTTATGCCCGTTTATAAAGGTTATATGAAAACTGGCTAAAATAATATTAGCCCGCTAACTTATCAGCCACTGTAATACTGACTCAGAAAAATAACAGCAAACCACAAATTGTGAGGGTACTCCCCACTACTCATACAAAAATACTCTTAATAAAATAAAGTTACTTTGACTTTTGTCCGATAGATAAATGACAGCGTCTATTCAGTGCATATTTCTTTAACTATTTAAGCAAAAAATGAGTCAAGTTTAATGGATGATATCTACATTGGCCGACAACCTATTTATGATGCAAAACTCAAGGTTATTGCATATGAACTGCTGTTTCGTTCTGGCCAGATTAATGAAGCCAATGTTATTGACGGCGATTGTGCCACCACCAATGTCATCATAAATGCAATAACAGAAATTGGTTTGGACCAGCTGGTCGGGCAACACCGTGCCTTTATTAATCTTACCCGTAACCATGTACTGCAAATGGCAGAGCAGCCAATGCCTGAAATGAGAGATCGTTTAGTACTGGAAATTCTTGAAGATATTGAGGCTGAAAATGTCATTGTAGACGCCATAACCAAACTTGCAAAAGACGGCTTTACCATTGCATTAGATGACTTTATCTATAGCGAATCATTACAACCTTTAGTTGATATTTCTGACATCATAAAAATTGACCTTATGGCACTTGACCATAAAGGACTTGAAGCCCATGCAATAAAATTAACAAATGGTAAACGCAAGCTACTTGCTGAAAAAGTTGAAACTCAGGAAGAATTTGATCGCTGTAAAAAACTTGGCTTTGATTATTATCAGGGTTATTTTTTTAGCAAACCTCAAATCATAAAAGGCCATAGCTTGCCTGCCAATAAACTTGCAATTATGAAACTGCTTACAAAACTACAGGATGATAAAAGCAGCGCAGAAGATCTTGCTCAACTTATTAGCCAGGACATCACCATATCAATACGTGTTTTACGTTATCTCAACTCTGCTCATTTCGGGTTGGGTAAAGAAATAAATTCTATCCAGCAAGCCATCATGATGCTGGGACGCAGTACTATTCGTAATCTTGCCAATCTTGTAACTATGTCACAAATAGAAAACAAACCTCACGAGCTTCTCATCATTTCCATGACTCGTGCAAAAATGGCAGAAAATATTGCAAAACTTGTTAAAGCAGATAAAGAAGCTTGTTTCACCGCTGGATTATTTTCCGTCATTGATACGTTAATGGATCAGGACATGGCATCGTTAATTAAAGATTTACCTTTATCTGAAAATATTAAAGCCGCATTACTGAATTGTGATGGCCAATTAGGAAAAATTTTGCGTTGTACTTTAGCCTATGAAAGTGGTGACTGGGAAAATGCTAACCATGATAATCTCAGTATTAATGAAATACGAAATTGTTATTTAGAAGCCCTGCAATGGGCATCATCCAGCGAATTTTTATTACAATAGTTTAGTCAAACATAATGGAAAATATATTTATTGGCCGACAAGCAATTTATGATAAACAGCTAAAAGTTTCTGCTTATGAATTACTCTCGCGTAGTAATGATGAGCACAATGAAGCATTTGTAGGTGAACATAATGCCAATCATGCTACTACCATAGTCATGTTAAATGCACTCACTGAAATTGGTCTGGAACAACTGGTAGGCAAACATCCTGCATTTATTAATCTTACTTATGATTTTTTAACCGGTGAATGTAAAATCCCTGACCTGCGAAATCAACTGGTACTCGAGATACTTGAAGATGTTGAAGTTACCGAGGAATTAGTTATTTCTGTTAAAAAATTATCTGACAGTGGCTACATAATTGCTTTGGATGATTTTATTTATCATGAAAAAATGCTGCCATTAGTTGAAATAGCCGACATTATTAAAATTGATATTTTGCAACTCGATGAACACGGCATACGTGATCATGTAACAAAGCTACGGCAGTATGATGTGCGCTTACTTGCAGAAAAAGTAGAAACACAGGAAGAATATGAATTATGCAAAGAACTGGGATTTGATTATTTCCAGGGATATTTTTTCTGTAAACCGAATATTATTAAAAGCCAACGTGCACCTGCTAATCGAATAACTATTGTTAATTTATTAGCAAAATTGCAGGATCCAAATGTTCAGATAGAAAAACTCGAAGAACTTATTAGCCAGGATTTAGCTTTATCTTATCGATTATTAAAATACATCAACTCAGCTGCCTTTGCACTGCAACGTGAAGTCAACTCAATTCATCATGCAATTATTATGCTCGGCTTAAACACAATTCGTAGCCTGGCTAACCTCATGCTCATGTCAAACATTGATGATAAACCACAGGATATACTTGTACTTGCAATAATTCGCGCACATATGTGTGAAGAATTAGGCGCAATCGTAGATAAGCAGATGAAAGAAACTTTTTTTACTGCCGGGCTTTTTTCGGTTATCGATGCTTTAATGGATAGCTCGATGGAAGATGTTCTTTCACAACTTCCTCTTTCCCCTGTTCTTAATGATGCCTTATTAAATCACGAAGGCATTATTGGCGCAGCATTAACATGCTGTATTGCTTTTGAACGTGCTGATTGGAAAAATGTGCAATTTGCCGGGTTAGAGCAATCAATTATTCAAAGAGCCTATTTCGATGCGGTTATCTGGAGTAACAATGCCATGGCTCTGGTCGTTAATGAATAAGTTATACCCCTTCAAGTTTTTTTAAAATCAAACAAGCACTTTTATCTACTTCACATATCCAGCCGGGTGCAAGATAGGTTGTTGAGACCGTTTCTGTAATTAAAGCCGGTCCGATAATTTTTTCTCCACAAATTAAATTATCCCGATTGAATATCGGCACTTCTTTTTCAATCTCAACTAATTTTGCAACACCTTCTTCTTTTTGCTCAACATTATTTGTATTAACCTGGGGCAATTGAATATCTTTTGCTTTACTTTTTAATGATAAACGCAAATTCACCAATTCAACCTCTAGTTCCAGCTGGTGACCATAACGTTTAGCATGCAACTTTTGAAACTCATCCACCGCAGATTTGATATCAGACCATGTCACATTCAGGAAATAGAACTGGCCAAAATAACGACAATCCAGACTGTATTCAGCCGTAATATCTTTTTCCGTGACTCCTTCCTCTTTTAAAGCTGACAAGCCCTGCTGATAAAGCAAAACAAAACGTTGTTCTATTTCTTCATTGCTTAATTTACTTAATACATTATTAAAGGTTTGCGATAATTGCCTTGCACGTGGTGCAACCAGCATACCTAAAGCAGACAAAACACCCGCATAGCGTGGCACCATTGCCTGTTGCATGGTGAGTGCATCAGCCAAAGCACAAACATGTAAACCACCGGCACCGCCAAATGAAATCAGGGTTAATTCACGCGGATCAATACCGCGTTGTACCGACATAACCCGTAAAGCATGTGCCATGTGTTCATTGGCAATGCTAATAATACCCGCAGCAGCATCTTCAATAGAAAGCTTAAGTTGATCCGCAATCTGTTTAATCGCCTGTTTTGCTGCGGCAATATCTAATTGCATACCCCCACCTAAAAAGGCATCAACACGTAAACGACCCAATACCAGGTTAGCATCTGTAACGGTTGCAACTTTTCCGCCATTGCCATAACACGCAGGCCCTGGATCAGCGCCCGCCGACTCTGGCCCAACCTGTAATACACCACCCGCATCAACACTGGCCATTGAACCACCACCAGCCCCAATGGTATGCATATCCACCATTGGAATAGCCACCGGGTAACCGGCTATTTCTCCTTCACTGGATAACTGCAGCTCACCATCGATCATCGCGACATCGGTCGAGGTACCGCCCATATCAAAAGTGAGTAAACGCTGCCTTGACGTAAGATCGCCCATAAATTTTGCCGCGGCCAGGCCCCCAGCCGGTCCTGACAACAACATATGTACCGCTTGCTGTCCGGCAAGTTGAGCAGCAATGGTGCCACCCGCACTCTGCATTACCGCAACAGTGGCTTTTGGCAAAGCATGCTGCAAACGCTTTAAATAATCCTGCACCAGCGGCCCGACATAGCTATTTAACCAGGTCGCAATACCTCGTTCATACTCTTTATATTCAGCCAGCACTTCTGAGGAACGGGAAACAAAAATAGACTCGGGAATAACACTGGCAATACGTTTTTCTGCTTCATCATCCAGGTAAGAAAATAAAAGATTAATCGCGACCGCTTCAGGAGCCAGTTTCCTGATTTGAAAAGCCAGTTTATCAAGCTGTGATTGAGTTAACGGCTCAACCACTTCAGCAGCTGCTGATATTCGCCCCCCTGTTTCAAGACAATATTCTTTTGCTACTGGGGGATTAAGTTTTTCAGGTTGTAAGTTATAGAGCTCACGTCGGGTCTGGCGAGCAATCGATAAAACATCGCCCAAACCAAAATTAGTTATATATGCAGTTGTGACCCCTTTACCCTCTAATAGCGCATTAGTCGCAACGGTTGAACCATGTACAATGGATAAATCGCTAGTATCAAGCTGCAGCTCTTTAATGCCTTGTAATATAGCCCGCTCTGGTGCTTTGGGAGTAGACAATACTTTATGCGTAATCAGCTGCCCGTCTTTATAAACAATAAAGTCTGTAAATGTGCCGCCTGTATCTATACCTAATAATGTCATTTAAAAGCATCCAAAAATACTAATCTTAAATTATATCTTTGTTCGGATGAAATTGCGCCATTCATCACTTGCCTAGCAGGCTATGATGCTTATAATCCTTACACGTTTTAACTTTTTGATATTAAAAACACATGGACAATAAAAAATTATTGAGCGTAAAGCATTTAAGCCGTTTTTACGGCTCTCTCGCCGCTGTAAATAATATTAGTTTTCACCTGAATAAAGGTGAAGTGCTTGGTTTTCTTGGCCCTAACGGTGCGGGTAAGTCTTCCGCTATGCAGGTCATTACCGGCAACCTTGCACCTTCTGCCGGACAAATAAATATTTGTGGTTTTGATCTACTCGACTCGGCTAAACAAGCCAAGGCGAATATTGGTTATTTACCCGAACAACCTCCGCTTTATCGTGAGCTGACAGTTGATGAATATTTGTCATTTTGTGCACAGCTCAACCGCATAGCAAAATTAAAACAAAAAGCGGCAATAGAGCGGGCTAAACAACGTTGTGGTCTAACCGAAGTTGGCAAACGATTAATTAATAATTTATCCAAAGGCTATCAACAACGTGTTGGCATCGCCCAGGCAATTATACATAATCCAGCCATTGTCGTGCTGGATGAACCCACTGTTGGACTTGATCCCATTCAGATTCGGGAAATCCGTAAGCTGATCCGTGAACTTGCTGAAGATCATGGGGTTATTCTGTCTACCCATATTCTGCCAGAAGTACAAATGACCTGCGATCGTGTGCAAATTATTAACCAGGGCCAACTGGTTTACTCTGATGACATCCACCACCTTCATCAGCGTATGCAATCAAACAGCATAATTTTAGGTTTAAACAATGCCCCGGCCGAAGCCGAATTAAAATCTTTAAACTTTATAAATGAGATAGAAGTATTATCAAGCACCCGTTTTCGTTTATCACACTCAGCAGAAAACAGCCCCTCTGAAAATATTGCCCGGATTGCCGCTGATAAAAACTGGGGGCTTTTTGAAATACGTCCTGAACAAAAAACATTAGAACAAATATTTGTTGAGCTCACTTCAGGTGAAGTGATAGCCGATGAAGCAGATACTGAAGAATATGATGGAGCCTCTGCCGCATGATGATCTTTACTTTAGCACGGCGTGAGTTACGCAGTTTATTTCTCTCTCCATTAGCATGGGCAATTTTAGCCATAGTCCAAATTATACTGGCTTACTTATTTTTAAGTCAGTTACAGGAATTTTTACTTATCCAGCCTAAGTTAGCCACAATAGAAAATGCACCGGGTGTTACCGAACTGGTCATTGTTCCTTTATATGGTAGCGCCGCATTTATTATGATGCTGGTGACTCCTCTACTCACTATGCGATTAATTAGTGAAGAGCGCCGTAACAAATCACTGGCATTATTATTATCTGCTCCGGTTTCAATGACTGAAATTATTATTGGAAAATATATTGGCATGTTAGGTTTTGCAGCCATTATGATTATGATGATGAGCCTGATGCCATTATCGCTGTACTTCGCTGGAACACTTGATAGTGGCTTACTCTTTGCAATTATATTAGGCATCAGCTTGTTACTCGCCGCATTTATTTCTATTGGCCTTTACATGTCCAGTCTTACCGCACAACCCACTATCGCAGCAATGAGTACCTTTGGCATGTTACTGATTTTGTGGATTATAGACTGGGCCGGTGGTAAGGCTGAAGCAGCAGCCAGTGGCTTACTCGAATACTTATCGATGTTGCGTCACTTTGAAGCCTTTACTAAAGGTGTATTTAATAGCAGTGACTTTATCTATTACATTCTCTTTATTTCTCTTTTTCTCGTTTTAAGTATTCGTCGCCTTGATGGTGATCGGTTACAACGCTAAAGTTATACAAAAAAATATTATGGAAATTACTAAAACAACACGCAATCAACTACGCTTTCAAAATATTATATTTATTATTTTATTTAGCACCATTATTGCTTTGCTTGCCTGGTTATCAAATCAATATAATTTTGAATCTGACTGGACTGAAAATAATCGAAATACATTATCTGATGCCAGCATTAAATTACTACAACAAATTCCTGCGCCAGTAAAAATAACAACTTTTATCCCGGATGGAAATTTAATCTCTAATCGCCAATACATCAAAGAACTGATTGGAAAATATCAAAAATATAAATCTGATATTACACTGAAAATAATTAATCCTGACATTGCACCTGATTTAGTCAGAAAACTAAACGTGAGTAACTATGGAGAAATTGTTATTGAATATGAAGGCCGCAATGAACATATCACACAACTTAAAGAACAAACGCTGACCAACACATTACAGCGTCTGTTACGTCAGGGTGAACGCAAGTTATTATTTATTAGTGGCCATGGAGAAAGAAAACCCGATGGTCGCGCAAACTTTGACTGGAACAACTTTACTGAAAAACTAAAAATAAAAGGCATTACAACAGAATTACTAAAGCTCAATGAAACACCCAATATTCCTCAAGCTGCTGCAATTGTCATCGCCAGCCCACAGATTGATTTTTTACCCGGTGAAGTTGATTTAATCATCAAATACATTAATCGTGGTGGAAATTTATTATGGGTACAGGAACCCGGAAAATCATTGTTTGGACTTCTGCCTTTAGCTAAATTATTAGGCATAAATTTTTATCCCGGAACCATAGTAGATCCAACTGCACAAATGATGAATGTAAATGATCCATCATTTGCACTAATAACCAGCTATCCACAACATCCTATTACCCGTGATTTTCAATATATGAGTATTTATCCAAAAGCAACCGGGATAATCCACACTCAAATAAAAGATGACTGGATTGCTTTACCTTTTTTACAAACGGTAGCACGTAGCTGGTCTGAGACAGGCGTGTTAGAAGGTGCCGTTGACTACAATGCTGATACAGATATTGTTGGCCCATTAACCATTGGTCTAACGATCACACGAAAAGATAATAAAAAAGAACGCCCCGACAATAAGAGAAAAAATCAACGTATCGTAATTTTAGGTGATGGTGATTTCCTTTCAAACACTTATCTTGGCAACCAGGGCAATCTTAATATTGGTAATAACATTATTAACTGGATCAGTAATGATGATAAATTTATCTCCATCCCGAGCTCGACTGCTGTAGATAGTCAAATTAATATAAGCGGTTTAGTCGGTGCCATCATAGGCTTGTTCTTTTTAATCATATTACCGCTGGGTTTACTGATTAGTGGAACATTAATCTGGTATAAACGTCGCTCTGCATAACAAGTATGACTAAAACTAACTATGTCAAAACGTAACTTACTCAATCTTATCTTACTGGTTTTCATTCTTGTTTTGGTAGTCTTTGTTATTTACCAACCCGGAAAGGATGTACCTGCCACTCCACCCACTCTTACAGACTTAAAAGTCAGCGACATTCATTTTATAAAAATCAACAGACACAAGTCTAACTCGATTGAACAGGAGATGGAGTTTAAAAAGACAGCAGCAGGCTGGCTGATGCTTAAACCTTATCAACAGGCTGCCAATAGTTTTCGCATAGATTCCATTCTAAAACTGCTATCCAGCGTCTCTTTATCACAAAATAGTTTAACGAAACTGGACCCGGCTAAATTTGGCCTTAAACAACCCTTGGCAACCATCACGTTTAATGAAACAGCCATTGCGTTTGGCCACAACAAATCTTTAAAAAACCATCGTTATGTCAGAATTGGTTCGACCTTACACATGATCGCCGACACATTTTTTTATCAACTTAATGCAAAAGCGGCAAGCTTTATCAATCACAAGTTAATCGCTGATAAAAGTAAAATAACATCATTAACATTACCGACACTTAAATTAATACACCATGTCGGGAAATGGGAACTCACACCGAATAGCAATAAATTTTCTGCAGATTCAATCAATCAACTCATCAGCGAATGGCAGCTCAGCCAGGCCTATGATATTGAAATAACAAAACCTGCAGCAAAAGCAACAGCCAATATTATTCTTGGCTTAAGTGATGGAAAAAATATTCGTTTTAAAAGCAGGGTAAGCAAAGATAATTTCACTTTAACCAATATTGATTCTGGTATACGTTATATTTTATCCGCTGATCGTAAAAATAAACTTTTAAAATTATCGTCGATTGAACAAGATGATTAAATCCAGATTTCATGCCTGAACTACCAGAAGTTGAAACAACACGACGGGGCATAACACCCCACATTGAAAACAATACTATTACGAAAGTTATTGTTCGTAACCGCAGCTTGCGCTGGCCTATCCCGACAGGTCTCAATACAAAACTAAAAAACAGGAAAATACTCTCCGTTACTCGTCGTGCAAAATATTTATTATTAAAAACAGATGTCGGTAGTTTAATCATACACCTGGGAATGTCCGGCAGCTTACGCATTTCACCTATGACAACGGCAGTAGAAAAACACGATCACTTTGAATTACAGTTTAAAGATGGCAACTGTTTACGCTTACGCGACCCGAGACGATTTGGCGCAGTCTTATGGACAAAAAACGATCCACAAGAACATAAACTACTCATCAATCTTGGCCCTGAGCCATTAGATAAGACTTTTAACGCTGACTTACTTTTTAATAAATCACGCAAACGTAAAACAAGCATTAAACAATTTATTATGGATGCAAAAATTGTGGTCGGTGTTGGCAATATATACGCCAGTGAATCACTTTTTCTCGCAGGCATACAGCCAAAACGTCTTGCCGGAAAAATAACAAAAAAACATGCATTGGACTTAACCGCTGCAATAAAAAAAATCCTCAAGCAAGCCATTAAACAAGGTGGCACAACCTTAAAAGACTTTAAATCCAGTGACGGCAAACCCGGTTACTTTCAACAAAAATTAAAAGTCTATGACCGAAAAGGTGAAGCCTGTGCAACCTGTAAAAAACCCATCAAACAAATTACATTAGGTCAACGTTCAACGTTTTATTGTACACACTGCCAAAAATAACAGTCATATAGACTGAGTCTTTAGTACCTGCGCAGCCTTTGCTTATACCAAAATAAGGCCAAATATTATTAACTAATTGATTTCAGAGTTAACATAATGCACCTTTATATTAAACATCAGGGTATTAAGCTGTATGCGGTCTAAATCACTGTTAGCGATATAATAAATAATGGAATATTATAAATTACGTATAGGGTGAAAATAAAAAACAATCAAATATAATATAATACTGACTTTGAAGCAGCATAAGCAGAATTTAAAGATAAAGAAAAAATTCAAATAAATGGTATTACAAGAATTAGTTTTAATGATAAGCCTTCTTATAAAGAAATAAAATGTTATATCGATGATATTGCTGAAAATTTTCCATATGATAAAATATTATGTGATCTCACTGATTCTAATTTCAATTTCACGCAGCTGGAAATCCAGGAGATATCCATATATAGTAAATCAAAATTCACCCGGTCTGATAAAACTGCAATTATTGCACCCGGTAACTTAATTTATGGTGAAATGAGAAAGTTAATGGTTTATAGAGAAGAAGCACATGCAAGCGTTTTTAGAACTGAAGCAGAAGCAATGAAATGCTTAAATCAATAATTTAAATAAAACATTCTAACTACAACGACTAGATTTCTGTTCCACTAATAAAGAGAGATGTAACCCTAATGCGATGGACTTATTTTATTTTTCTTCAATTCCTGATTATTGTTATTGTTGCTGGTATTGCTTATATCCATAAAGATCGGCTAATCGTAATAAAAAGCCCACCTGCATCACTCGCACAATGGTATAAACCGGAAAACAAGCGCCAGGTCTGGTTACACAATATGTTTAAGCTGCGACGTGAAATACAGGCAGTATCGTTTTATTCCGACAACGTCGATGTAAAAAACATGGAAAAATGGGCAACACAATTAAGCAAACATTACCTTGAAATTGCCGAGATGGTTCCAGAGTGGAAGAAAAAACTCAATACTGAAGCCCTTGCCCGTTTACAAAAAAGCATCAAAAATAACAACTATCACGGTGTATCTCTTGCACTTGATGATTTAAACAAGAGTTGTGATTCTTGTCATACAGATTACCGTGTCATTACTGCGACAAAATATCGTGCTCCCGATTTTTCTTCTATGAAAATCAACTCATCTATGCCATTTAAAAAGCACATGAAAAAACTTACCCAACAGGTGAACGCAATTAAAATAGCTTCTAAAGATGGTATGAAGAAAATCGCGCTGTCTTCATTAACAGATTTAAAGAAGGAAATGAATGCTTTAGGTGAAACCTGTTCAACTTGTCATAAAAAAGATATCCGAAAATATCCTGACAACAAAATGACAAAAACAATAATCAGTCTGGAGAAAAGTTTAAGAAAAGGTACACTCAAGGAGCAAGGGGAAAACCTGGGTACATTGGCTGTACTTGCCTGTGCTCGTTGTCACGGCACTCATCGTTTAGCTTATGATAGCCGAAAAATATTTACCGATAAGCCGAACTGGCTTGAGTTAATAAAGCATTAATGCAGCTTCCTGAATAACTCTTGTGATATTTATGAACAAGGAAAAATCTGGATATATCGCCATTACTTTCATTTCGGTGTTTGCAATAATTGGTGTATCGCTACTCGATCCAATAGCACAAGATCCTCAATATCATCTGTTTAAAGATCAGCTAAGCATTTTTTCTATCCCGAATTTCTGGAATGTAATGTCCAACCTGTCCTTTCTAATAGTTGGGATTATGGGGCTTTACAGTATTTTTTATTCAAAAAAAATCAGGCTTATTACTGACTTAAAAGCAGCATATATACTGTTTTTTCTTGGTGTTTCACTGGTTGCATTTGGTTCGGGTTATTATCATCTATGGCCGGGCAACAGTTCGTTGCTCTGGGATCGCTTGCCAATGACCATTGCTTTTATGGCGCTGTTTTCAATCATTATTGCAGAGTTTGTCTCTATTCAAATAGCGCGGTTTCTTCTCTGGCCACTGGTTGTCTTTGGCGCTTTCTCTGTCTTTTATTGGCATTACACTGAAGGTAACGCTGAAGGTGATCTAAGATTGTATGTTTTAGTACAGTTTCTTCCTATGATGCTGATCCCACTAATACTATTACTTTTCAAGTCTGGCTTTACTGCAACACGTGGTTACTGGTTATTGTTGTGCGCTTATGTATTGGCAAAGGTTTTTGAGCACTTCGATGAAGCTATCTATAATCTTTTTGCTTTTCTAAGCGGGCATTCCTTAAAACATGTTATTGCAGCCCTGGGTATATTTTTCCTGTTAAAGGCATTTAACGGCAGAAAATTTATTTAAGGTTACATTGGTCTTTACTTTACTTTTGCTTCACCTTCGCCACGCGCATCACTTGCTGCTGTCACCCTGTTTTCTTTTTTATCCCAAATCACAATATGCATATTACCAAAGGTATTTTCTAACGGTTTTAGCTTGTGGCCTAACTGTTCTAACGTTGTTATTGTTTTATCTGAAAACGTATTTGGTTCATATTGAATAACATCGGGTAAGTACTGATGATGATAACGTGGTTGATTAACGACCTGTGTTGCAGTTTTACCTTCAATGGTTGCCAGGATACCATGCAACACCATGGTAATGATTCGACTGCCTCCGGGTGTGCCGATGACTGCAAGTTTGTTTTTACTTTCAATAAAGGTGGGGCTCATACTGGATAACATGCGCTTACCCGGTTCAATGGCATTGGCTTCGGCACCCACTAAACCGTAAACATTTGGTACACCGGGTTTTGCAGAGAAGTCATCCATCTCATCATTAAGCAATACCCCGGTACCTGCGGCAACAAAACCTGATCCAAATGGATAATTAACTGAAAGTGTTGCAGCAACACGATTGCCTTGTTTATCCAGAATAGAAAAGTGTGTCGTGTGATTCCCTCCTGATGTATCAGCAACACCTTTCAGGCTGCTACTCGGTGTTGCTTTTTCAAAATCAATATTCTGTTGTAAAAATTTTGCATATTTTTTACTAATGAGTTTTTTTACGGGGACTTTTACAAAATCTGAATCGCCCAGAAACTCAGCACGATCACGGTAGGTTCGACGCATGGCTTCAACCGTGACGTGGATTCTATTTGAATCAGAAAGTTCTTGCAGATTATAGGAGGATAAAATATTTAGCATTTCAGCCAATGCAACCCCACCAGATGAAGGAGGCGCAACGGAGGTTAAACGATAACCTTTGTATTCACTGACAACAGGCTGGCGTTCTTTTATTTTATAAAATGAAAAATCTTTTTTACTCCAGATGCCTTTGGACTTATTATTTTCATGAACAAGTTGTTCTGCAATCCGCCCGGCATAAAAACCGCTATGACCTTGTTTTGCGATAGCCTCAAGTGTCTTCGCTAAATCATGTTGTTTAATGATATATCCTAAAGGTGGCACTTGATTATTTTTCAGGAAAATTTTAGCAGCAGCTTTTGATGCCTGTAGTGCTTTTAAACGAAAACCTGCCATACGCCGATATTCTTCTTTTACTTGAAAACCCTTTCGTGCCGCACGAATAGCGGGGGCTAAGGTCTCTTTTAAAGACAGATTGCCATATTTTTTGGCAATATGAACGAGTGCAGCAGGCTCTCCCGGGATACCGGCTGCTAATGCACCGTCTACTGACAAATTAGAAATCACATTTCCGTTTTTATCCTGATACATATTTCGTGTTGCTTTTAATGGCGCGGTTTCACGGCCATCGATCATAATATCTTTTTTTGTTTTACTATCATGTAATAACCAGAAACCTCCGCCACCAATACCTGAACTATACGGTTCAACCACGGCTAAGGTTGCACTCACTGCAACCGCTGCGTCAAATGCGTTACCGCCTTTTCCAAGCATTTCAAATCCTGCCTGGGTCGCAAGAGGGTGTGCTGATGCAATAGCGGCTTGTGAAGGTTTATTTTCTGAAGCTGCAAATAAAGAGTTAGAAAAAATAAGATATAAAAATACAATTCTAAACATAACCAGCTTCCTAAATTTATATACTCAAAATCAAAATATTTTAACCGCAGAGACGATGCCAGAACATGCGGAGCATGTTAAGGTAATACTGAACGAAAAGCGAAGCTATTCTATAGTGCAAAGAACGCAGAGTTTTTTTTGCAAAAGGTATGAATCTATAAAATAGATCAAGCTATGCAAATTGGTTTAAAGCAACTTCAATAAAACTTTTATTATCTCTGCGTTCTTTGCGTCTCTGCGGTATAAATTAAATACACAAAAAAGCCTCTTAACGAGGCTTTAGTTTTTACTCTAATTAGTCAGCAACAAGTTTTTCATATTTAAGCTGAAGAGTCTCTTTAGATTCTTCGTTATCAGGATCAACCAAAATACAATCTACCGGGCAAACTTCTATACACTGCGGCTCATCAAAATGGCCAACACACTCAGTACATAAATTGGGATCAATTTCATAAATCTCATCACCTTGAGTGATGGCAGAATTAGGGCACTCAGGCTCACAAACATCGCAATTTATACATTCATCATTAATGAGGAGAGACATGGAAAAACTCCGTTACGGGATTAGGCTTAAAACCACTTAAGTTAAGTCGCGTATATTAGCGTATTCTGTTATTTAATGCAGCAGCGACTTTTTCATGTACAAACGGAGAGATATCGCCCCCTAAAACAGCAATTTCCCGCACCAGGCTTGAAGAAATATAGCTATATTGCTCAGCCGGGGTTAAAAACAACGTTTCAATTTTTTCATTCAAATGGCGATTCATACTCGCAAGCTGAAATTCGTACTCAAAATCCGAGACCGCACGTAAACCACGTAAAATCACCTGGGCGTCCTTTTTTTGCACAAAATCCACCAAAAGCCCATCAAACTGAATAACCTCTACATTAGAGATAACGGCCAGTACTTCTTTAGCCAGCGAAACCCGCTCATCAGTACTAAAAAATGGTTTTTTGCTCTCACTTTGCCCGCCCGTAGCAACAGCAACAATAACCCTGTCAAAAATACGTGAAGCGCGCTGAACCAGATCACTGTGTCCATTGGTGATGGGATCAAATGTGCCGGGGTAAATAGCGGTTATTTTCAATTTAGTAAGCCTATAGATTTATATACAATTCTAATTCTACATCAAAACAGCAGATATCTTTCCAATGTATTCCATAATTTTATGTACCTATTATCGATAAGTTCGATACACAAGATTTGTTATGTGCCTGGTGTGATACGTAAATACTGGTATGAGTGGTTACTTGTTAGTGCGCGTCGGCCTGATAGCCTCTTTAATATCTCTTAATGAGGGGCACTATGAGATCCGACCTGTAATTTAGCTGCATTGGAATAAAAAATAATTTACTTCGCCGGCAGTTTTTTCTTTTAGCTGTTTCCAGTTTTCCGGTAACTCTGGCAGCGACTGGCGTTTTTCAATTTCCAGGTACACCATGGCATTATCCGTGAGCCAGTCATTTTCCTCTAATAGTGGAACAACTTTTTGCATGAAGTCTAAATGATAGGGTGGATCGAGAAAAACCAGGTCATAAACTTTAGCATCACTGTTTAAAGACTTCGCATGGCTTAAAAATTTAATACCATCCATTTGTAATACTTCTGCTTTATCATTGGCATTTAATAAATCCAAATGACCCTGCAAGGCTTGAGTTACTTTTTTATGACTATCAACAAAAGTCGTAAAAGCGGCACCACGTGATAACGCCTCTAAACCAAGCGCACCACTGCCTGCGAATAAATCCAGACATTGTGCCCCATTAACCACTGGCATTAACCAGTTAAAAACAGTTTCACGAACACGATCCGGCGTTGGTCTTAAATTTGGCGCATCCGGGAAACGAAGTTTTCGTCCACGCCATTCACCACCAATAATACGAAGTTGATTAGACCCTTTAGCCATAGCTTATAACTTCAATTATTCTTTTGTACCAACAGTAACGGTAAACATTTTTTCAGGATGAATACGGCGTTTTAAGGTTTCTTTAATTTGCGCCAAACTAACATTTTCAACATGCTGATTAAAATCTTTTAAATAACTCAATGGTAGATCATAAAATCCTATCATCGCGATATAACCTGAAATATCACTGTTGCTATCAATACGTAACGGGAAGCCACCGGTAATATTTTTCTTTGCGTGTAACAGCTCTTTTTCTGTCGGACCATTTTCTATAAAATCTTTTAAAGTTTCTTTTAATACCTTCATCGCTTCATCGGTTTGTTTATTGCTGGTCTGCATACCTATAGTAAAAGGCCCACGTTTTAACATTGGAACAAAATAACTATAACTACTATAAGCCAGCCCACGTTTTTCACGAATCTCTTCCATTATCCGCGAGCCAAAACCACTGCCACCTAAAATATGATTTGCCACATAGAGTGTAAAATAATCTTTATCCTTTCGATGTATGCCGGGTTGCCCCATAATGATATGTGTTTGCGAAGAAGGAAATTCGTGGTGTATTAAAGATGCTGTTTGTAGATCTTTTACCGCCGGTAAGCTTGCAGCTTCTTTACCCGCAGGTAAATGCCCTATAATTTGCTCTGCCAGCGATTGCGCTTTTTTTCTATCAACATCTCCGACTATTGTTACTAATGTATTTTTAGCCACATAATATTCTTTATAAAATTTAACTAAATCATCGCGGCTTAATTTTTTTATACTTTCTTCTGTGCCGATGCCAGGTAAAGCATAAGGATGATTTTTATATAACCCTTTATAGAATGTTTCACTCGCAATCGTACCCGGCGATTGCTTACGTGCTTCAAAACTTATTAATAATTGTTTGCGTACACGTTCAAGTTCTTTATTGTCGAAAGTAGGCGCATTGATCACCGCTTGCATGGTATCAATTGCTTTCGATAACCATTTCTCATCCGTTAACGTTCGCAAGCTTATTTCAGCATTATCTTTCGATGCACCAGCACCAAAACGTGCACCAATACTATCAAAGCGTTCTGAAATATCATCAACACTTAATATTTTATCGCCTGATTTTGCACCATGGCTCATTAAACTATTTGTTAAGCTGGCAAGCCCCGGCTTACCACTATCACGTACAGTGCCTGCATCAAAAATAGCCTGAATATCAACCATGGGTAATTCCGGTGCATAAACATATAAAACTCTTACACCATTGTTAGTTTTCCATTCTTCAATATTTACAGTCTTGTTAGCTTTAACTGTATTCACTTCTTTTGATGCTGTTTCAGGCAAAAGAACAAAAATTAACGCCGCAATTATAACCAGCGCATAAATAATTAAAGCTTTTTTATTCATCGGTAACATTTTTTATACTCTTTATATTCTGATAGTTCTCTTAAATTAATGACGGCCAACTGATTTTACACGGCGTTTTTTCGAAGTTAACGGCTGGGGATCCAGTACCGCAACCGTTAAAGTATCTTTAACCAGGTATTTTATAGCCACTTTCTGAATTTGTTCTGCTGTTACTTCACGAATACGTTTTGTATATTCATCATTTAATGTCCAGTCCAGGCCCACCGTTTCCAGCATGCCAATTTGCATGGCCTGATAAAAAACAGAATCTTTTTCATACACTTTTTCAGCAATCGCTTGCGCTTTGATTCGTTCAAGTTCTTTTTTGCTCACCCGTTCTGTTTTCACTTTGTTTATTTCTTTTTCAATTGCATCTTCCAACTGCTTAACGCTATAACCTGCAGCCGGTGTTGCATCAATTAAAAACAATTCATCCAGACGTGAAAATATTCCATAACTGGTGTCAGCACTCACTGCGATTTGTTGTTTTCGTACCAGGGATTTGGGAAAACGTGAACTACTACCACCACTTAATACGTAAGCTAAAACATCCAAAGCAAAAGGCTCCCAGTCTTCTTTTGCTGTTTTATAGGATGGAACTTTGTAACCCATCACCATATACGGTAAACGTGCCGGTGCTTTCACGGTAATACGACGTTCACCTTTTTGCTCTGCATCTAAACGCGGTTTTGTTGAGGCGATATCGGAAGGTTTAAGAACAGCAAAATATTTTTTTGCCAGTTTAAAGACTTCTTCAGCATTAACATCTCCCACTACAACTAAAGTCGCATTATTTGGTGCATAAAATTTTTCATACCAGCTTCTTAAATCCGCCACCTGTAAATTTTCCAGATCATTCATCCAGCCAATAATCGGCTGGTGGTAAGGATTGTTGGTAAATGCTGTAGCAAAAAATTGTTCTGAAGTAAGTGCACTGGCTTTATCTTCAGTTCGCATGCGACGTTCTTCTATCACCACGGCCAGTTCTTTTTTAAATTCATCTTCCGGAAAGGTCAGGTTGCGCATTCGATCCGCTTCCATTTCAAAACTCACTTTTAAACGACTTTTTTCTAACTGCTGAAAATAGGCTGTGTAATCTTTACCGGTAAATGCATTTTCCCGACCACCATTTTCAGCAATAATGCGCGAAAACTCACCAGCGGCATGCTTTTTAGTGCCTTTAAACATCATATGTTCCAAGACATGTGAAACACCTGTAATGCCACTGTGCTCATAACTACTGCCCACCTTGTACCAAACCTGGGAGACGACAACAGGGGCACGATGGTCTTCCTTTACCAGCACTTTCATGCCATTAGCCATTTTAAATTCATGAACTTCAGCAGACGATGCCAAAACAAAATTACTTCCCAGCGCACTAGCAATATAAAACGTCGCAATAACCAATAACCGCATACTCATTAAATACTCTTCCTTTTACAAATTATCTTAACTTCACATTTAACGACCAGGCTGGTGCTGAGTTTACTAACCCCAATATCACTTAATAATTGTTGGGTTTCGTGCCTCAGAGCAGCAACCTACGAAAAACCTGACTTTAATGATAGAATAACTTTTTATTTAACCTATTTCATAACAATTTCTACGACCCATAAATCAATGTTTAGTTTCCTCAAATCAGATAAAAACAAAAATACCAAATCCGAAGTTTTATCTGAAGATTTGCAAGAAAAAGCACAAAATCAGTCTCAGGATCAATCTGAGGGGTTCTTTTCCCGACTCAAACAAGGATTAAGTCGAACCCGACACGGTTTAACCGATGGTTTAGCCAATGTCGTACTTGGTGCAAAAACCATTGATGATGACTTAATGGAGCAAATCGAAGATATTCTGATCACTGCCGATCTGGGTATGGATGCAACAAACCGCATTAGTCAAAATCTACTAAAACAGGTCTCACGCAAGGAATTAAAAGATCCTCAGGCATTATTCTCTGCATTACACGATGAAATGCAGGCCATCCTTGCCCCCAGTGAACAGCCTTTAATTATACCTGAACAAGATAGCCCCTTTGTTATTCTCGTAATTGGTATTAATGGTGCAGGAAAAACCACCACAATTGGTAAACTGGCAAAACGCCTGCAAAATGACGGCAAATCGGTGATGTTAGCTGCGGGGGATACCTTTCGCGCCGCGGCGGTTGAACAACTTCAGGTCTGGGGTGAACGTAACGATATCCCCGTCATCGCACAACATAATGGTGCAGATAGTGCCTCCGTCATCTATGACGCACTGGAATCTGCCCGTTCAAAAAAAATTGATGTCTTAATTGCCGATACTGCAGGCCGCTTACATACCCAAACTAACTTGATGGAAGAATTAAAAAAAGTAAAACGGGTAATGGGAAAAATTGATAAAGCCGCCCCGCACGAGGTTATGCTGGTACTTGATGCCGGCACAGGACAAAATGCCTTAAACCAGGCCGAACAATTTAATCAGGCCATGCAGCTCACTGGTATTACCCTCACCAAGCTCGACGGCACAGCTAAAGGCGGAGTTATTTTTGCAATAGCCCATAAACTTGGGCTGCCGATACGCTATATTGGCGTCGGTGAAGCTATTGAAGATTTACGCACCTTTGAAGCTAAAGATTTTGTTGATGCGTTGTTTGACAAAAACGACTGAATTATAATTTTTTCACCGCAAAGACACAAAGTGCGCAGAGAAAATCTTTATATTAATCTAAAACCTTAATATTTTTCATCTACGATCATTACGAGGAAGTATAGAAAATATTTTTCTGTATTGGCAAGGCAGTTTCATAGTAAATGCTACACATCGTGAGATTGCTTGTATTTTAAAATTAAATCCTTTGCGTTCTCTGCGTCTTTGCGGTGAAATTATTTTAAATTACTTAAAAGCTGTGTTCTTTGCACTGTGTGTGGTAAAAATAAGGTCTAATAGTAATTAAATTAAAAGACTTATGATTCGTTTCATTAATGCCAGTAAACGCTATAGCAGCGGCTTTGATGCACTACAAAATGTGAATTTTCATATGCTCCCTGGTGAAATGGCATTTTTAACCGGCCATTCGGGGGCGGGAAAAAGTTCGCTATTAAAACTTATTGCATTATTAGAACGATCCAGTCGCGGCCAGGTTATTGTTAATAACCAGAACCTCACTAAAGTCTCACGCCGCCGCATTCCCTATTTTCGCCGTAACATCGGTATCATATTTCAGGATCATCAACTCTTATTTGATCGTACCGTTTACGATAATGTTGCCTTACCTTTAATCATTGCCGGTTTTTCACATCAGGATATCGGCAAGCGTGTTCGTGCTGCACTGGATAAAGTAGGCTTGCTCAATAAAGAAAAAAAATACCCCATTACTTTATCGGGTGGTGAGCAACAGCGTGTCGGTATTGCCCGTGCAGTGGTTAACAAACCACCTCTTATACTTGCTGATGAACCTACGGGTAACCTGGACCCTGAACTTTCAGCAGAAATTATGGGCTTATTCCAGGATTTTAGTGATGTTGGTGTAACCGTTTTAGTCGCCACTCATGACATTTCCTTAATTTCCAAGCTTCCTTACCGAACACTAACGCTTAAAGATGGCAAGCTTATTAATGACAGTCAACCAGCTTCATGAAAAACAAAAAAAGACAACGCGATACACAAGTTCGTCCCGACTTAAAAACGTTGTTTCGTTCTTATTTTATACGCCATATCCAGGTCTTTTTTTACAGCCTTGGGCAGTTAAGCCGTGCTCCCATCTCCACCTTAATGACATGTATGGTTATCGGTATTGCTTTGGCATTACCCGCGGGACTGCATACCCTGCTAAAAAATGCTCAACAACTTAGTGGAGGCTGGGAAAGCACGGCACAAATCTCTGTTTTTCTAAAAAAGTCTGTTCGACCATCCCAGGCACAGAAATTAAAAAAGATCATTCAACGCTGGCCTGATGTTATTTCTGTGGATTACATTAGCCGTGAACAGGCTTTAAAAGAATTTCAGGAGCTTTCAGGATTTGGGGATGCATTAAAAGCCTTAAACAGCAATCCTTTACCTTCTGTTTTAATTGTTAAACCAAAATTATCCCACGCCAGCGAGCGAGCTACACAAAAATTATTAACTAAACTGCGAACACTAAGACAAACAGATAAAGCACAACTTGATATGCAATGGGTAAGACGACTCTACGCAATTATGAATATCGTAGAACGTGGCGTGCTCATTCTGGGGTTTTTGCTCGCACTGGCAGTCTTGCTTGTGGTCGGTAATACCATTCGATTAGCCATCCAAAACCGACGCAAGGAAATTGTTGTGATGAAGCTCATTGGTGGTACTGATGCCTTTATTCGCCGCCCCTTTCTCTATACCGGTTTCTGGTACGGATTATTCGGTGGCATTATTGCCTGGCTACTGGTGAGTCTTACAATGCTCAGTATTAGCAATCCTATCGAAAAATTAACCACACTTTATCAAAACCAGTTTGAACTTAACAATATGTCTTTTTTAACCACTTTAATTCTGCTCGGTATTAGTATTCTTCTTGGTTTAACCGGTTCGTGGTTTGCTGTTGGCCGTCATTTAAGTGAAATTGAGCCACAATAATATTTTACTCCCTCTAAATTCCGTAAACTAAGCCATAATAAAACTAAACTTACTTCCGCTAATACCGATATAGTTAGTACTCACCGATTAATAAAAAGAAACAATTAATAACATGGCTGAAAATACAACCCACATCCTCGTAGTAGATGGCTCAACGGTATCCCGGCAAATTTTGTCGCGAATTCTACAAGAGGAAATGTCTGAGATTAAAGTCGATAATTGCAAAACGGGTGACGAGGCCGTTCAAAAACTGCAAGAAAATCGTTACGATCTCATCACCATGGCGCTCATGTTACCCGATATGGACGGCTTAACCTTATGCAAAAATATTCGAAACTCAAAGACACATAAATATACTCCCGTCATTGTTGTCTCTGGTGATGCCGATAAGCGCCTGGTACAGGAAGGCTTTAAAGCCGGGGTAACAGACTATTTTGACAAGTCCAATGGTTACAAAGCTTTTGGTGATTTCATAAAATCCTTTATCCAGCGAAATTCCAGCCTGGTTGGACATGTATTATTCATTGAAGACAGCAAAACTGTTGCCGCCGTTATTACCAAAATTCTGGAAAAACACGGTTTAAAAGTGACTCACACCGATTCCGCTGAACTTGCCATGGAGCTACTTGAAAAGCAGCGCGATGATAAACACATCGCAAACACGTTTGACCTCGTGGTCACTGATTTTTTCCTCAAAGGTGAGCTCACTGGTGGCGATTTACTTTATGCCATTCGCACCCACTTTCATTATTCACAACAGGAATTGCCCGTATTGGTGATCACCGGAAACGATGATCAAAAAACACAGGTTGAGGTTTTTCATGCAGGAGGCAATGACTTTGTCACCAAACCTATATTAGAAGAAGTCATTATGGCCAGAATTCGACTGCTTTTATTGATTCGTCACCAATTTGAAGCATTAAAACAACAAGCTGAAAATATGCGCTGGATCGCTGCGACTGACAGTCTGACGGGGGTTCGTAGTAAACGCTATCTGGTCGATAATGGCGAAGAATACATCCAAAATACCGCAAACCAGACCGTCTGGGCGATGCTTATTGATATTGATTTCTTCAAAAAAATCAATGACACGCTTGGCCATATTACGGGGGATCATGTTTTAGCTGAGCTGGGCACAAAGCTAAATCAGTCATTTCCAGCAGATATGGTGGTGCGTTTTGGTGGTGAAGAATTTTCTGTACTCATGAAAAACAAAACGCCTGCAGAAGCGATGAAAAAGGCTGAAACCTTACGTAAAGAAATTGAAAAACTTAAACCAGCCAATGTCGAACTCACCATCAGCGTTGGTCTGGCTAGTATGCAAGATCATCCGGATAGTAATCTGACCCAAATTTTAGCTCTGGCAGACAAGGCTTTGTACCATTCAAAGCAAACAGGCCGAAATTGTGTTTCCTACAACCTCCCAGAGGGCATCAAAATCTCTCCATTGCATGGAACTTAAGCACAACCCCCCTACAACTAAAACAAATACTCCAATTAAATCAACACTTTACAACTTTTAACAAATTGAACTAATGCATATATTGGCACTCTAACGCTGTGAGTGCTAATATTGGTTAGTGCTAATATTGATTCATAAAAAACCAAGGGGTTAGACATGAGCAAGAGCCTTCAATTACAGTTTGCAGTATCTTCAGGTAGCCTGGAGTCTTACTTACAGGCTGCACGTAATATTCCTATTCTGAGCGCAGAAGAAGAACGCGAACTCGCAGTACAGTTACAGGATCATGGTGATCTTGAAGCCGCTCAAAAACTGGTTTTATCACACCTTCGTTTTGTCGCACACGTTGCCCGTAGTTATAGTGGCTACGGACTGGCACTGGCTGACCTGGTTCAGGAAGGTAATATTGGTTTAATGAAAGCAGTTAAGCGATTCGATCCAACTGTCGGTGTCCGTTTGATTTCATTTGCAGTTTACTGGATCCGTGCTGAAATTCATGAGTTCATTTTACGTAACTGGCGCATAGTAAAAGTTGCTACTACAAAAGCACAGCGTAAATTATTCTTTAACCTGCGCAGTAAAAAGAAACAACTCGGCTGGTTTAGCGATGCTGAAGTAAGTTCTGTTGCAGAAGACCTGGGCGTAAAACGCACCGATGTTCTGGAAATGGAAAAACGCTTAAGTGGTCTGGATATTGGTTTTGATGGACCCGATGATAATGATGAAAACATTGCGCCGGCACCGGCTAACTACCTGGAAGATAACAGCCTTGAACCTGCGCGTTTAATTGAGCAATCTGACTGGTCAGAAAATCAGGAAACTCGTTTATACACAGCTTTAAAAGATCTGGATGACAGAAGCCGTGATATTCTGCAGCAACGTTGGTTAACTGAAAATAAATCTACCTTGCACCAGTTAGCAGATAAGTATGGTATTTCAGCAGAACGTATTCGACAACTTGAAAGTAATGCCATTAAGAAGTTAAGAAATGTCATTGGTGAAGCAGCATAAATACCTGTAACACGTTACCTAAAAAGCCTCTTTATTTTAAAGAGGCTTTTTTATGCCCGACAAAATATCTGCAATCACTATCTATATTCGGTATACTTTTTTCTCAATTAAATAATTATAAAAGTTGAAAATTTCTATGAAATATACTCGTATCACACTGCTGCTCACTTTTTTAACATCTTTTATCTCTTTTCCTATATTCGCAGAACAAGGTGTATGGGCAGATGTTAAAAGTGACTACGATGAATTTTACTCCTCAGATCGTTTTATTCGCATGGGTATTATATTTGCCGGTGGTGCAATAATGGCAAACACTGATATCGATCAAAACTTTCAGGATGATTATCAAAGTAATACTCGTTCAACCGCTACTGATGATTTTTCAGTTTCTGCCAAAAAATTAGGCGAAGGTAAATATTTCATTCCCCTTTCACTTATTTCTGCAGGAATTGGTCATTGGTTAAATGATGGAACGGAACTAACAGGAATAGGCAGGTGGGGTGAACGTACTGCACGTGCATATTTTGTCGGCGGTCCTGCTGTGTTAGCAACCCAATTACTTACCGGAGCATCACGTCCAAGTGAAGATAAAAAAATATCAGACTGGAAACCCTTTAATGATTCTAATGGTGTCAGTGGTCACGCATTTATCGGCTCGGTACCTTTTTTAACCATCGCATATATGAACAATGACAATGTTTTTATTAAATACAGCGCCTACCTTGCCTCAACCTTTGCCGCCATTTCACGCATAAATGACAACCAGCATTATCTATCACAAGCTATATTAGGCTGGTATCTTGGCTGGGAATCTGTTGATTCTGTTTATAGTGTTGAGTCAAACAAGAAAAACAGCTTACATGTTCAACCGGTAGTAGGAGCAGATAGTTATGGTTTACAGTTAAGTATGCGATGGTAATTTAATCTAATCGTCTTTATTTTCTTCTATTTTATCTTCTTCGTCGAGTTCGTTTAACTCGGATTTGACCCGCGCTTCTTCGCTGCTTAATGATTGTTTTAATTTATACATTTCATTTTTTACTCGCTTTTCTCCTTCCTTTTTTCCACCCTCATACATTGAAGAAAACTCGCCCATCATATTTTCAATAGTTTCAGTTGCAGAATCCAATCGTTTTTTTAATGAAGCACTCTCTACTCTTAATGTCTCATTTTCCTTTCTTAACTTGACTTCATGCGACTCTTTATTCTTACTTGTTTCTTTCTCTGCCTTTAATGCCAGCAATCGTACATAATCATTTATCAGCGCATTAATATCTTCAGTCGTTAACTTTAACAAACTGGTATCTTTACTGATTGAAACTTTTATTAAACGATCATAAATTTTTCTTTCATCTTTAATTAATGTATCAATATTAAAATCAGCTTTATTCTCTTCCAGCTCAAGTTCATTTTTAAAATAATTTGTCAGTGTATCCCGATGAGCCGGAATTACAGCTTTAATATGTTTAATTAATTCACGGGTGTTTCGATTTTCTTTTTTAACATTAAACATAAAATAAATAATCCAGCAAATAGCAATCAGAAGCAAAACACCGCCCAGCTCAGCAAAAATTATGGTTAAGCTTAATAGTGATTCACTCACTTATGTCTTCTCCTTTTCCTTTTCCTTTTCCTTTTCCTTTTCCTTTTCCTTTTCCTTTTCCTTTTCTTTTTCTTTTTCTTTTTCTTTTTCTTTTTCTTTTTTTACATTGTTGTCGTCGTCTTCATTCATTTCATCATTTATTGAAGCAGCCAACTTTTCTTTTCTACGTTTTATAAAGATATATCCACCACCTACTATAACGATAATGAGCATATTTCCAACAACAATTGAAATAATGATTAAGGTCCAGTTAATCTTGCTTTTTTCCTTTTCCTTTTCCTTTTCCTTTGTGTTTTCCGTTTTATCTTTATCATCCGTTACTTTTTGTTTTTTACTTTCATCTTCCTGATGTTTTTTAGCTGCTTTCTTTGCACCCTCAAGTTCTTTTTTATTTTCAATTGTTAGTGCTACTGCTTTATCGCCAGCCTCCAGTACCTTATTAAAACTAACAGACATATGTTTACCATCTGCTCTTGTTGCTTCAATATTTATCGAAAAAACTTTGCCTTCATATTTCTCATCAACATAAAACAACCACTCTTTACCACTTTGAACCAGAATATATTTATTTTTATCTTCAGCCTCTGCGGTTATTTTTACTGAATCTGGTCTGATTAAATTCGGGTACGGTGTTACAGCAATCATAAATCTTTTATGATCTTTTGTTATTCTCACATCTGCCGGAACATTATAAACTGTTAATTGATGACGAACTTCACGCTCAGCTGTTGGACTTTTCGCCTGAACTACAAACGTATTATCTCCAGTTTTAAATATAGGTGGCAACTGAATGCTATAAGTACTTTCATCCTTGTCTGATTTCAACATAGGATAATACTGCTCGTCAGAACCCTTTTTCGTTCTTTTTAACGTGAACTTGAATTTTGAAAGTAAGCGTTTATCTATAAGTTCCTTACCATCTTCATATAGCTGAGCATGAACACTAAACACGTCACCCAGCATGGCATAGCCGGGTAATTCATTAAGTTTTAATTTAAGATTTGTTGCTACAACAACACGATTATTATTATCTGCCGGCGCCATTATTTTCCATTGCCCCTGCTGTGGTTTTTTAATCGTAATTAAATCAAAACCGTCATCACTAAACCATTTAACGTTCTTTAATTTTGTTTTAGCATCCCAGGTTTTTTTACCCGGCGTCACAATTGTGGTGGGATGTGCCTGCTCTTTATTGAAGATCAGTAATGTCATATCGTTAATGCCGGCATCAACATTAAAATGATTATCTTTTATTGGTAAAGTATCCAACT
Organism: uncultured Thioalkalispiraceae bacterium; assembly: GCA_964654445.1. GTDB lineage: Bacteria > Pseudomonadota > Gammaproteobacteria > UBA6429 > Thiohalophilaceae > JAGLTQ01. Next base: position 6,228 of record CAZZIS010000001.1, on the reverse strand, counting down.
CCACCGACTGTTCAAGCATTTGCAAAAAAAGTTTTTGCAAATCATCTGCACTGCTTACCTTTTTGTAGAGGCCATCAGTATAAGAAGATAAAGTGCTCAATAAAACTTCATCAACATCATCTGATAATGCGATGGTATGAATTCGTACCTGTGCTTTTTCAAGAGTGGGTAAAATTTCTTTTATAATTCTTTTTCTTGAAGCCTGGTCCAACTTGTCATCCTGACTTACATCAACATGACCATCAGTTAATAAAATAAGATTCCGTTTATATCCAGGATCCGGTTTTTTCCAGTCAAAGCTCACCTTGCGTAAAGCACTTTCTATATTGGTATATAATCCAACTGAATTTATTTTTTTTGACTGCTTTCGGGCTTGTTCGCGCCAGACATCATTTACCGTTCCAATCCTGACCGTCATGCTGACTTGTTTAGCAAAATTCCAAATCCCCGCACGTGATCCCAGAGGAATCAAACCGGCTAATAATCGAATAGCGGGGCGGCGTAAATTATTGGGATCAGTCTTTTTCATGCTGCCAGAAATATCCACAATAACCCGTAAATCTGTTATCTGTTTAATTTTTCCGGATTTAATCTCTGCATCATTTGCATGTACAGGTAAAGCCAGCATGAATATACTCAGCAGAATTAATATGCCGCTAATCAACTTTTGATGAGATCGAAGGTGGTTGGACGTTGCTACTTTATTTTGCACGGCAAAAATACTCCCCAAGCTAAAGTGCCTAGCTTAAGAATAGCATAATATTAATTAAAGCAAAGACTTAAGGGGTTTTTCTAGAAAATACTAAAGAATTTAATGCTAAACCTTTAAAATATAACGATATGGCGCAGTAATAATAGGTTTAAAAATATAAAAGAGGTAATATAAACAAGGGGCCCTGCTTTTCAGCAGGGCCCCCTTTCTTGAATCTGATTAAACCAGACTTAATTTAGCCAAAGAAAATAACAGACAAAAAACTCAACCAGGAAACCGCTATCAATACGATGATAATTGCCATTGGAAAATTCTGAAAAGTAAACATGTCTTTCATTTGAAGCCCTCAAATCTAATTAACGCTTAAACTATTTAAGTGAATTCTAATGTACCCGTTAAATAACATCAAGGTACTTTAATTCAGATCTATGCTTTAAATATAGACTAGTTTGCTGAATCCTGCTTTTTTGATGTTTTTTCAGGGTTTCGAGTCGGAATACGAATATCGTCATCATCCATCAAAATGCGATATGCCGGCCCTTCCATATCATCAAACTGACCTGTTTTCACCGCCCAAATAAAGCCCCAAATCGCCACGCCCAGCACCAGTAATCCCAGGGGGATTAATAAATAAAGTATTTCCATAGGTGGATTATACGCGGTCTCAATACTTGCGCCTAACCCAAATACCTAAAATCTTGAGCTGTGGACGACTGCACGGATTAAGAAGTAATTATCTAGAGAAAATATGTATTGTCTTTTGGCTAAACTTAATAACAGAAGCGAGGATATGGAATTGGGATAGCTAAATAAAGACCGTCTGCCGCATGGAGGCGGCAGTCGAGCAGCCATGGATGGCATCTTTTGCGAGTCTTTATTTAGCTATCCCTGTTTCATATCAGGATTCAATGCGCTAATTCTCTTATCGCTACTCAGGCTAACACCGCGTCAGATTAAAATCTGACCTACAGTAAATTTAAATATCGACTGACTTATTCAGACGTAATGCATTCAGAACCACAACCAGCGAGCTGGCTGACATGCCGATTGCCGCCATCCATGGCGCAATATAGCCCATCGAGGCCAGGGGCAATGCTAGTACATTGTAAATTAACGCCCAACCCAGATTCTGATGAACGATATTTACGCTACGCTTTGCCATTTTAATAGCATCCACCAAATGTGGCAGATGTTCGGATAACAACACCATATCGGCACTGGCTTGTGCCAGTTGCGTGCCACCGCCCATTGCAATTGAAACCTGTGCTGCAGCAAGTACCGGAGCATCATTAACACCGTCACCTATCATTGCCACAATTCCACCTTGTTTCTGCAGTTCATGAATCACCACAAGTTTATCTTCCGGTTTCATACTGTGACGCGTTCTATCGATTCCCACTTGCTCTGCTATGTATGAAACTGCCGCTTCATTATCACCGCTGACTAACCAGATTTTTTTACCCAACGCCTTTAAAGCCTGAACAGATTCTGCTGCCTGTTCGCGTAATTCATCACTAAGGTAAAAAATGGCTAATAATTTATTTTCATCCGCCAAAAAGATTTCTGTTGAGTGTTCAGGTTTATTTTCTGCACTGGATTGATTTTTCTCAAATTCAATGCCGCCTTCTACGTAAGCAGCACAACCCAAACGATATTGAATACCATTAATTAAACCCGTTACACCTTGTCCGGGTATTGCTTCAATCTCTTTTGCTACCACCGAATTCGGACTTGATACTTTTTGTAAAAATACTTTTGCTACAGGATGTTCTGATCCCAGTTCAAGCGCAGCAGCAATACTTAAACTTTGTTGTTCATCTATCCCGCTCATGATTTTAATATGTTCCAGTGCAAGCCGACCTTTGGTTAAGGTGCCGGTTTTATCAAAAACCACGTGTGTGACTTTAGCTAAGGTTTCCAGCGCATGTCCGCGTGTAGTAAGTACACCTAAGCGGGTTAGTGTCCCTGTCGCTGCCGTCATCGCTGCCGGCGTTGCTAATGATAATGCACAAGGACAGGTTACAACTAACAAAGACAATGCAATCCAAAAAGCTTGATCCGGATCATGTTGCCACCACCATGCCGCAACCAACGTAACTAATACTAATAAAAAACCAACAAAATAAGCGGCAACTCTATCTGCTGTCTTTGCAATAGTCGGTTTTTCAGTTTGCGCACGATCCAGTAATCGCTGAATAGAGGCCAATACAGTATCTTCACCCAGTTTTTGCACTTCAATGACTAATGGACTTTCAATATTAACCGTACCACCAATAACTTTTTCACCTATGGTTTTTGCTGAAGAATGACTTTCACCGGTTAATAATGATTCATCAATACTACTGCGACCATCAATGATAATGCCATCAGCAGGAATACTATCCCCTGGCTTAACCCGAACTTGATCACCTATCATTAACTCTGTAACCGCTACAGTTTCATCACCATCCTCTTTAATACGCGTTGCCATTGCAGGAAGCAGTTTGACCAGCTCTTCAGCCGCTTGCCCTGCTTTTTGCCGTGCCCCCATTTCCAGGAAACGACCGGCTAGTAAAAAAAATGTAAACATAGTGACTGAGTCAAAATAAACCTGACCACTTTGATTTACTGTTGCCCAACAACTTGCGGCATAGGCTAAACCTATCGCAAGTGAAACAGGCACATCCATTCCCAACTGATGAACTTTAAGATCACGCCATGCAGAGCTAAAAAAAGATCGCGCAGAATAAAAAACCACCGGCGTTGCGATAAACATACTTACCCAACGCATGAAGTTTTCAAGCCCCGCATCCATGCCAGAGTAGTCACCAGCATAAAGCGCAACCGCAAGCATCATGACCTGAACCGCACCTAAACCAGCAATAGCTAAACGTTTAAGAGCGGTTGATCTTTCCTTTTTATAAACCGCTTCTTGTCGCCCCGCATCAAAAGGATGAGCCAGATAACCAATTGCGGAAATAGCCTGCAAAATATCACTAAGCTTAATTTGTGAATCGTCCCAACGAACACGCGCACGATGAGTAGAGTAATTAACATGAAATTCAACCACACCAGGTAAAGCACTAATGTGGCGTTCATTTAGCCAGACACAAGCAGCACACACAATACCTTCAAGAATAAGGGAGGCTTGTTTTATATTTTTATCATCAGTACTGACAAATGTCCGTTGTAACTCGGGTTTATCGTATAAAGTTAGCTGATCTAAAACTTCAGGAAGTGCTGCACGCGCAGTGGGAGATATTTCAGTACGATGTTGATAAAAACTGGTTAGCCCACCATCAACGATTGCTTTTGCAACTGCCTGACAGCCTGGACAACACATTGCTTGCTCTTGCCCATCTATTTTAACAAGATAAGAACTGTTTTTGGGAACAGGTAAACTACAATGGAAGCAGTCTTGTTCGTTATTACCGGTCATAAATTGTCCTGTTAAAAAAAGAATTATTTACCGCTAGTTTTCTTTAATAACTGTTTTAGCACGCACTTCATGGTAATCATTGTCTTTATATATTTTTAAAATTAAATCCCAGTTACCCGGTTGAGTCAATGTAATACTTTGTTGATAAATACCGGGTTCAACTTCCTGCATTATAAAACTTGTATCTAATTTACTATCCGCTGGTCTTAAAAATTTACCGCTAACTTCAGCTTTGCTAACAACCTGTTGTTTATTCGATTTAATCTCAACTATGAATATAGCGGGTTTATTAACAACTGCTTCACTCAGCCAACCCTTGCGAACAGTCCAGTTACGTAACTTTTGCGTTTCAAAACGTTTCAGGTAATCATTATATTGATTTTGTTTTTGATGATAATCGTGGCTTACTGTTCCCGGGAAATGTGAGCTGATTTTTCCACCGGAAACGGGGGCAGGCAATAACCACTTCGCTATATTTGTATTCATACCTTTTGTCGCAAACATAATAAAAAATGAATCCATGATAATAAGCACAACAAAAAAAGTCACGATCGCAGCGGGTGCCCAGTGAAAACCAAAGCCTTCTTTACCAGCCTGACGACGAGCATCACGTTGTGAGGTTACGATACCCAGGACATAAACGCTGACGAGATAAAGCGCAATGTGAATAGCAAAAACATCTGCACCGGGCCAGATAAATATTGATATAGGCACATAGGTCGCAGTAACAGCAAAAGCCATAACTACAGCAACCATTTTTCCGGACATATTACTGACGCTGTACAGCAATATAAAAATAGCTGCGATAGAAAAAACACCACCTAACAATGTTACTAATATGTTATCCACGTTTCGTTACTTCCTATCTTCTTTTTTAACTAATTGTTTCTCTGGTACATAAAAAACATTTTGCTGACTAATTTTTTGTTTTATTTTTCTATCTACTGAATTAATAACAAAATTAAAGCTGGTACGGATTTTCGATACATTAACCGGTGCAATTCTTACTTTTGCAATCAACTTAACACTGTGTTCAGCAGCAAGATGTATTTCACTAAACCGTCCCATATCCAGTTCCGCATCCTTAAGTCCTTCAATTGAAATACGAAATTTAACAGGCCTGGTTGTTTTATTATTTATTTTAATATCATAACGATTCTGTACGCGCCCATCTGATAAGGTCACGGACAATGGTTGACGAATCTGTCGTACCAGCATTTCGGTATCACTTCGGTTTACAACACTCCAGACAAGCAAGGAAATTGTCAGCAACAATGCCAGGGCATAACCAATATTTTTCCCTTTAACGAGCTGGGTCTTCTCACCTTTAAGAGCATGTTCAGAAGAATATCGAATTAAACCTGTTGGAAACTTAATGGACGTCATAATAGTATTACATGCATCAATACATAAGGCACATGAAGTACATTGATATTGCATGCCATTTCTTATATCTATACCTGTAGGGCAAACCTGAACACAATATCCACAATCAATACAGTCACCAACCGAAGCATTATCACGTTCTGCTGAGGTCATTAATCCTTTTGCAGGTTTGAGACGTCCTTTTTCTCTTTCTCCACGCTGCTCATCATAAGCAACAATCAAGGTATCCGAATCAAACATAACTGCCTGGAAACGTGCGTAGGGACACATATATGTACACACCTGTTCTCGTGCCATACCTGCCATCACATAAGTTGTCATCGCTAAAAATAAGGTTGTTGCATAAGCCGCAAAAGGTGCATCCCCGGTTAACATTTGCACAATAAGATCAGGGGCATTTCCCCAATAAAGGGTGAAAGATAAACCGGTTAAAACAGCAACAAGAAGCCATAAAAAATGAGTTAAACCCATTTTAATTATCTTTTCGTTAGTCCAGTCAGCTTTTGAAAGTTTTATGCGCGCATTACGTTCACCTTGTACCAGTCGTTCGATAAAGACAAAAACATCTGTCCACAAGGTCTGGAAGCAAAAATAACCACAGAAAACCCGCCCCGCAAGACCGGTTACAAAAAAAAGTAAAAAAGCACCAATAAGAAGAAGACCCGCTAACCAGAAAATATCCTGAGCATAAACAACTAAATCAAAAATATAA